>JBDSDG010000053.1:0-42055 GCA_039920685.1 Ferruginibacter sp. | reverse complement strand
GGAAGATTTTTTATTTGAAATAGAGAAGAATAAATTGACCGTTGTGGCCACTGACCTGGAAACAGTGATGAAAGTACACATGGACATTGAAGCAAAGGATAGTGGAAAGGTTTGTATTCCGGCGAAGATCCTGTTGGATTCTTTAAAGAATATTGCGGAGCAACCGTTAACATTTAATATTGATAAGAATTTTGCAGTTGAGATCACCAGCGATAATGGTAAGTACAAGGTTATGGGTGAAAATCCTGATAACTTTCCACGTGAACCGGCAGCTGATGACGCCAATTCTTTTACGATGAGCTCAACGGCATTGGTTACAGCTATTAACAAATCGATATTTGCCGTAAGCAATGATGATCTTAGGCCCGCGATGACCGGAGTTTATTTCGAACTCGATAAAAAAGGAATGACCTTCGTTGCCACCGATGCGCACAGGCTTGTACGTTATACACGCACAGATGTAAAGTGCCCAAAAAAGGACAGTTTTATCGTTCCAAAAAAACCATTGAACTTATTGAAAAGTGCACTGCCGGATAACGAAGATGAGCTATCTGTATCTTACAATACAAACCACCTGTTTGTAAAACACGGAGGTACAGAGCTTGTTTGCAGGTTGATCGATGCCCGCTTTCCGGATTATAAGGTGGTTATACCGGTGGACAATCCGTATAAAATGGTCGTGACAAGAACTGATTTTCAAAATGCATTACGCAGGGTAAGTGTCTTCAGTAACAAAAGCACAAACCAGGTTGCTTTAACAATAACCGGCAATGAATTGCAATTGGCTGCCCAGGATGTTGATTTTAGTTTTGAAGGCAATGAGCGCATGGCTTGCCAATACGATGGTGAAGATCTGCAGATCGCTTTTAACGCTAAATTCCTGATCGAAATGTTGAATGGGGCAGATACAGGAGAAGTAAATGTAGAATTAAGCACAGCTACAAAAGCGGGGATTATCAAACCGGGGGAGCAGGCAGATAACGAAGAATTGTTGATGCTCGTAATGCCGCTGATGCTGAATAATTAAAATAATATTTAAGATACCACAGGCGTTTTCAATTATTGGAAGCGCTTTTCTTTTCAAGGGAGCTGCTCTCCATGGCCTGCATCAGTTCTTTCACAGAAAGCAATTCTTTTTCATTCATTTTAGGGGAGTAATTTATTTGCACCCGTAAAGCCTGGAGCCCTGTAATTCCCTGCAGGTCTTCCAATAAAAATTTCTCAACCGATTGGCTTTTAAAATATCCCCTGGCCGAAAGAAATTCCAGGTACCTGATATATTCATCAGCATCCTGCTCATTGGTATAAACAATTGTAAGTTTTCCCGGTGATGTGATGCGCTCCTCTGTTCCCCTGATCACAGCTTTATCAATTCTTTTTTTGATGATCTCATACCGTGCATTATAGGCACCTTTGATATCAAATTTTTTCTCGTCTACCCGGAACTGTATGTTAAGTGAATCACTGTGAACCATGATCAGAGAGGCGATCTCAAGCGGCTCTCTAAGTGTTTTTCGAATGTCATTGAATTCATTTTCCAGTTCACTCATTACCATCAACTGCCATATCCTCAGGTTTTGAACATATATCTTATCAAAGGCGTGTCCTTTAGCTATTGAGGAGCCGATATATACATTATACTCGATCCCATCAGATTTATAACGTTCATAATAGTGGGGGAACATTTGTTGTGCATCTGCCTGCCGCTTATCCAAATGCTCCGACAAAATTGCGTTTATAACGCCGATGCTCTGATCAAACTTCTTGCGTTCATTATAGATCACCTTTAGATCCGGATCAAGAAGGCTTTCATATTTATTAATCAGGTTTGCTAATGCCTTGTCCGTAAATTTCAAATGTTCAAATATGGGGTAGATCTCTCTTTTCAAAAACCTCGTGAGCTCATGTTCACTGCCCGCTAATATGCCGCTGGTTATTTCAGATAAGTGATTATCAAGCCTGAACATCAATTCTTCATAAAAAGGTAAACGATTTTTGTGGTACGCACGCGCTATTATATTTTTTATAGCCGTTAGTTGTGTACTGATATCTTTTTGGATCACCTCATTACGGATCGTTGAAGAGCCTCTTACATCAAGCTGGCCAAATAAAGGAAAAATATCAGGAAAATCCAGGTCTCGTAAAATGATCTCCTCTCCCCGTCTTTTTTGGTCGATATGTTTTTTCGCTTCTTCCTCAAAGCGCCACTTAACTGCTGGGTGAATCTGGGTGAATTCATGCTGGATGACGGCGTCCATCTCATTGCGGTTCTCGGTTTTAAAATGGCTTAATGCCATTGAAAGTATAGGGATCACATCGTCCAGCTTTTTCAGGGATGCCAGGGAAAGCTCATTTTTATTCTTTGACCCTATCTCCATGAATCCCAAAAAATCATTTTCATACACTAACGGAACTATGATATAGCTCTCAATTTGTTGCTCCAGCAATTCTTTTGAAAGAAGACAACGGAACTGATCATCGTACCGTGTAGTATCAGTTATTACCAACGGTTTTTTATTCTCTATCAGCTGTTCATAGCTTTCCATACACAATGAACCGGAACAGGGTGCACAATCCGCATTATTAAGAAGGATACTCTTGATTTTCTTATCCGAAGGAATTGAAAAGAAATCATTATCATAATTTATATATCCAACTCTGAGATCAGGTTTTTTAAATATCGTGCGTATATGTGTAATTAATAATTCAAGCGTATTATTAGATTTTGCCAGCAGGTTAGAAGTTATTCCTGCAATTGATTGGTCAACCGTGACATCCATTAAATTTAAAATGCCGATACCGCTCAATATATAGCTTCCGGAAGGAAATTTTTCTTTCCAGAGGGCAATGTCTGTATACCGTTCGATCAATAGACCATAGTCTTCCTTTGTGATGAAAGGCGCGTTTTCTGTTGCCACAACACTGATCATCTCTGCGTTAAATGCTACCCTGTAAACATGCTCTATATTATGTGTCCTATCTGGAATGGGTAGCCGAAACAACGTGGTTATGTCCACATTGTAACCATATACCTGTCCAAGTATCACTGAGCAAATGAAAATGTATATCTCGTCCTCAGAAAAATTCATAACAGAGATCTGAAAATCCTCGCCCGCATTTTTTAAAATATTTTTAAAGCGGGAAGACATAAAGAAGGGCGTGAACTCAAATGGTGCAGTTACAGCCTTTATCTCATTAGTTTGTAAGGAGTCGGGAAATAAAATGCGTAACAGCTTTGCTATTTGCTTTTCATATTTCGTAAGAAGCGTTTGATCTGTAAATCCTTCATGCAGGATCGGGAATTGCTCCAGGTAAGTTAATTGGCTCTTTGCAAATGTAGCAACTGCTTCGTCCTCATCTTTCGACAATTTTTTCAAAGATTCTATAACAGGGGCAAAACTTATTTTTACAATTGCGGGAGAAAGTATATCCCTGCCACCAAATTTTATGTAATGACCGGTATTCACAACACAAATGTAAACTTTCTGATTTCCCGGTGCAAGAGGTTCCTAACAACTTTCATATATAAAACGTATATTTGCCTAAGTTCATTTATTTCCGCGGCATTTTAAGCCAGTTTTTATTGATAATATATCATTTCCAATAAAGCTTTTTTAAAGCACTCTCGTTTTTGATGATGAAGTTTTCCTTCATTTCCGCATTCATTTTAATTTATTAAACTTTGTTATTTACAGATTTAAAGATCATTGAGCCCATCTTGAAGGCGCTCCACCAGGAAGGTTATACAAAACCGACACCCATTCAGCAAGGCGCAATTCCTACTATTTTATCAGGAAGGGATTTTTTAGGCTGTGCCCAGACCGGCACAGGTAAAACGGCAGCTTTTGCTATTCCTATTTTACAATTATTGTCAAAACCACACCCCGCAGTTCCGGGACAGCGTCCCATCAGGGCGCTCATACTTACGCCGACAAGGGAATTGGCGATCCAGATCCAGGAAAGTTTCCAGGCATATGGCTCAGAACTGCGATTAAAGCATCTCGTTATATACGGAGGGGTAAATCAAAATCCTCAAACGCAATCACTGCATAGGGGAATTGATATTCTCGTTGCAACTCCGGGACGCTTACTGGATCTGATGAGCCAGGGTTATGTGAACTTAAAAGATGTTGAGCTGTTTGTGTTAGACGAAGCAGACCGTATGCTTGACATGGGTTTTGTTCATGATGTAAAACGCATCATTACAAAACTTCCTGCTAAACGGCAAACACTTTTCTTTTCGGCAACCATGCCTAAAGAGATCCAGGGACTTGCAAATGCGATCCTTACTAACCCGGTTAAAGTAGAAGTCACCCCGGAATCTACAACCGCTGAAACCATTGTTCAAACGCTTTATTATGTTGATAAGAATAACAAAAAAGCACTTCTTGCGGATATTTTGAAAGACAAATCAATTGAAACCGCACTTGTTTTTACGCGAACTAAACATGGTGCTGATAAGGTTGTAAAAGATCTTGTCCGAATTGGTATCAGGGCAGAGGCTATACATGGCAACAAATCGCAGAATGCCCGCCAAAGAGCTTTGAGTAATTTCAAGGACAGGACAACAAGGATATTGGTAGCAACAGATATTGCCGCACGGGGAATAGATGTTGATGAATTAACGCACGTTATTAATTATGAATTGCCAAATATCCCTGAAACGTATGTGCATCGTATCGGTAGAACTGGACGTGCCGGACTAAGTGGAATTGCATTTTCATTTTGTGAGCTTGAAGAACTGCCATATTTAAAGGACATCCAAAAACTGATCGGCAAAGACATTCCAAAAGATATCAATCATCCATATCATATTGACTATTCAGGTCATCATGTAAGATCAGCTGCCCCGGCCAAACCTGCACAAACACGGCATGGTGGTCATAATCATAACAGGCCGCAGCATCGGAAATTTACAAATCAACGCTATTAAGGATGCAGCCAGAAATTATAAGCTGCAAGCTACAAACTTAGTTTAAATTCTTGCAGCTGGGGGCTTGTAGTTTATAGCCTTAAAGTTCTAGCGTCTATTGCTGTGCCTAGAGCTTATAGCTTTCAGCTAATAGCTTCTTATATTTGTCGTTCTCAATTTTTGCCCATGTTCAATAAGCGTATTAAGATAAAAGAATTACTGCAGTCAGATAAGAATGGCTATGAAACTACTGTGATGGGTTGGGTGCGTACATTTCGCAACAACCAGTTCATTGCGCTCAATGATGGCAGCACGAATAATAATTTACAGGTGGTTGCTGCCCTGGGCCTGTTAGATGATGCAACAATTAAACGCATTACCACCGGGGCATGTATCAAAGCGACGGGCGAGGTTGTTCCTTCGCTTGGCAAAGGCCAGAAGGTTGAATTGAAAGCCTCTTCCATTGAGATCCTGGGCGATAGTGATGCTGAAAAATTCCCGCTTCAGCCAAAAAAACACAGCCTTGAATTTTTGCGTGAGATAGCTCACCTGCGTTTTCGCACCAATACATTTGGAGCAATATTCAGGGTTCGTCATTCACTTGCTTTTGCCATTCACAAATTCTTTAATGACAAGGGCTTTATTTACCTGCACACACCAATCATTACAGCAAGCGATGCCGAAGGAGCCGGTGAAATGTTTAAGGTAACCACATTGGCATTGGACGGATCCGCTATTGACAAGGAAGGAAACATAAATTTTAAAGACGATTTTTTTGGACGTAGTACAAACCTTACCGTTAGCGGTCAGCTGGAAGGGGAACTTGCTGCCATGGCGTTTGGTGATATCTATACCTTCGGGCCAACATTCAGGGCAGAGAATAGCAATACTGCGAGGCATCTTGCCGAATTCTGGATGATAGAGCCTGAAGTTGCGTTCAATGACCTGGAAGACAATATGAATCTAGCGGAAGAATTTATTAAATATATCATTGCATACGCTATTGACAATAACAAAGAAGATCTTGAATTTTTAGGACAGCGATTAGAAGAGGAAGAAAAACTAAAACCGCAAATAGAGCGCAGTGAAATGGGCTTGCTGGAGAAATTGAATTTTGTGGTTAACAATGATTTTGAAAGGCTGACATATACCGAAGCGATCGAAATATTAATGGAGTGCAATCACAACAAGAAAAAGAAGTTTCAATATCCTATTGAAGGCTGGGGCATTGACCTGCAAAGTGAACACGAGCGGTATCTCGTTGAAAAACATTTTAAGAAGCCGGTGATCCTTACAAACTATCCAAAAGAGATCAAGGCTTTCTATATGCGGCAGAATGACGATGGCAAAACCGTTGCTGCCATGGATATACTTGCTCCCGGTATCGGGGAAATAGTTGGTGGAAGCCAGCGGGAAGAACGGCAGGATAAATTACTCCAAAGTATGAAGGAAATGCATATTCCTGCTGAAGAATTAGACTGGTATCTCGACACAAGAAGATTTGGTGCTTGCCCGCACGCTGGCTTTGGACTTGGATTTGAGCGTTTGGTATTATTTGTAACAGGAATGACAAACATCAGGGATGTGATACCGTTTCCAAGGTTTCCTAAAAGCGCCTCTTTTTAAAGCACAACAAGTAATAATGGTTTTATCGAGCGGTAGTAAGCCTGCCGTTTTATTTATTGCAGTACTATTAGGATATTTATACTTCTTATCAATTCATTCATGAAGACGAAGAATTACCTGGATATCATTCTTAACCCACTTCACTTACTCAGAACCAAAAAGGTCCTGCATGTAAATCCGACTTTGGCACCAGTAAGAAATGAGCCTCCGGAGATAAAAATAATCGTTTATGATTTTAATAAAGATCGTTCGGAATGCACGGTTTTAAAAAATGTTGATGAAACTTTTGCATTCCTGGATTCACATTCCAACAGCTGGATCAATATAGATGGATTAAAGAAAAAAGAAGTAGAAGCGATCTGCCAGCATTTTGGTATTCACCAACTCATCACCGAAGATATTCTAAGCATTGGCCAGCGACCTAAAATAGATGATATAAACGGTCTTGTATTTTGTCTTTTGTACATGCTTTATTTCAATGATGCTAATTGCACTGTTGAAACTGAACAGATCAGTATTATACTGGGAAAGAATTTTGTGATCAGCTTCCAGGAGGATGCCAAACGGGATGTTTTTGACGGGCTTCGTGATAAATTAAATATTGGTGGAAGTAAGGTTCGGCAAAACGGATCAGATTTCCTGTTCTACTCCATGATCGACCTGATCGTTGATAATTTTTATGTGGTGATGGAAAAGTTAGGTGACAAGATCGAGATCCTCGAAGAAGATATTATGCGCAATCCAACAAAGCGCAGCCTGGTGGAGATAAATATGCTTCGAAAGGAAATGATCGTTCTGAAAAGAAACATTGCACCCGTGAGAGAGATCATAAACGGCATATTGCGGGGTGATTATGAATTGATAGAGGATAGAACTGAAAAATACTTTAAGGATGTTTATGACCACGTGATCCAGGCTAATGACCTCTCGGAAAACTATCGGGATATGATGATGAACCTCCAGGATCTTTATCTAAACACGGTAAACCTGAAATTGAACGAGGTAATGAAGGTGATGGCCATTGTGACGTGCCTACTTGCACCAGCTACTGTTATCGGAGGCATCTTCGGAATGAACTTCGAACGTATCCCACTTCTACACAATCAATGGGGATTTTTTATATCCGTTGGTCTGATGTTGCTTGTCCCTGTCTGGATGATCATCGTTTTCAAAAAAAGAGGATGGTTTTAACTCCCTTCCTGCGATTGGTCTGCGATTAAAGTTTGTTTTTTGAAAACAGGCACGGTGCTACAAGGTTCTCCATACATGATGCTTTTCGTAACAGGTCGCAACAACCTGGTGATCTCCACATAAGCTTCTTCCGGCATTGGTAATTCACCGCAGCCTTTTATTACTACACGCTTGTCCGTGAATTCTTTCGGATCGATCAACGAAATATTTTTTAATAATATATTTTTGCGTGCAACGTCTTCTGCACCAAACACGACCTCTTTTGCAACAGGTTGCAATACACTGGCGGCCAACATATATGCCCACATTGGGATAACGGCATCGGTGGAACATGTTATAGCAGCGATCTTATCCTTGTAAACCGATATATCAAGCTCCTTAAGTGCCTGCCTGAAATCTTTTTCCTTTAATATCAGTTCCATGAACAGGTAATCTTTCATATCAAATAGCCTGACCTCTCCTTTAGGATAATATTCCTCAAGATCTATGGTGAGAATACCACTTTCGGCAACCTTATTTACAAAAACTTCAGCCATGCTGCAAAATTAAAACAAAAAAACCGGCTACCTAATGTAGCCGGCGTTAAATCCAATCGAATCGCTTGTGCGGTCCGGAATATTTTAATAGAAATCTTTCCGATTATCCTTGATCGACGCTAATTTTTTCAAACCCTCGTACCAATTACCCACCTGGCCACGAAGTGTAGTTAGCTTGGCTGTTGATTGCTGAGCCATTACTTCAGGAGTATCTCCGGGCTTTGATTGAATGGAATTAACCTTCAAAACATATACACCACTCGTTCCTGCAATTGCTGGTGTAACCTTTGACTGGTATTCTTTATTGAATGCTGCCCCGATCACCTTGGGCTCAACACCGATTCCATTTATGATCTGGCTGGATAACGTAATGGAAGAATCGGCACCAGCCTGTTGGATTTGCTTATTATAAGCAGCGGCGGCTGATTCAAGTGTTGGGTTATTACCAAGTTTTTTCAGAATTGCCTCCGATTTTTTCAGGTTTCGGATAATGCTCTCTGATCCTGGTCTTGCGGTGGTTGCATCCTGAACGCCTTCCTTTAGTATCTTATCAACAACGGCAACTACAAATTGATCTCCTATGCTGTACGGCTCACTTACATCTCCTTTGTTCGCGTCAAATGCCCAGCGAATTAATGATCTTGCATCTTGAAGTGTTCCTGCCGAAAAATCATTTGGCTTAACGGTAGTTGGAACATCTGTAAGTTTCTTACCGGTTTTAGCAAGATATTTTTCCAGAGATTCCCTGTTTTTTTCTGCAGATGCTTTAGTGGCCTCAAGGCTTGCACTGTTGATTGTTGCATCACTAGGTGTGATCTCTTTACCAACAAAAGCAATTTTATATGCCGGCTTAAAATCTTTTTGGCTTAAGACCTCTATTACGTGGTAACCAAATTGTGTTTTTACAACTTTCCTTGAACCAACCGGATTATTAAAACTAAAGTCATTGAATTCTGTTACCATTGCTCCATAACCAAATGTACCAAGGTCGCCACCTTTATCTTTACTTCCATCTGAAGAGAACTGAAGAGCTAAGGCGGCAAAATCGGCACCTGCTACAATAGCATTATATATACTGTCTGCCCGGCTTTTTGCAATCGAATCAGGCATTATTGCCTGTCCTGTTTGTGGATTATTTACAGGGATCAGGATATGCCTGGCCTTTACACTATCAGGAAGCATTTTTGTCCCTATCACCTTGGCGATCACATAACTGTTCTTATCTACATAAGGGCCGTAAATCGTGCCGATAGGATTTCCAACAATGGTGTCTATAACAGGGATATTAAATTTCGCCTTCGGCTGAAACTCATCAACAAAATCGATCGATGATGTATTTCTCGCTACAAAGCTTTTTGCATTTGTATCTGCTGCAAAAGAAGGTATCATGTCTGAAACCAATGATCCTATTGCTGCGCTGTCTGCCTGGCTTGGAAGCTGGCTAAAGCTTACATAAGAGATCATCCTTCCTTCTTCTTGTTTAAAAAGGTCTTTGTGTTTATTAACGTACTCAGTTATCTCTGCATCAGTGACCTTTATGGTGCTGTCAGGGATTTCTGAGTATGGAATATTCACGAAAGAGATAGTTGCAAAGTTCTTTGCCTCAGCATTGTCTTTGTCTCTCATCCACGTAGGATAATATACGCTCGCATTCAATAGACCTGAATATTTTGCAACGATCGAAGTAAGCTTTAAAGGGTCAACGATCTGTGCATTTACCAGTTCTCTTTGTTCCCCCTTAAATTTTTTAATATTACTAAGCGCTGTTCTGGCCTTTGTTTGATCAAGCTTTCCCGTTGCCTGGTCAACCATTCCTTGCTCCTGGAGCAATGGGTTTCCTTGCTCATTACTTAATAATATCTCGGAAAGTTCTTTAGATGTAAAATCAATACCAAGCTTAGAGGATTCAGCAAAGAATATCTTTTCAGCAACTACCTGGTTCCACATTTGTTCCCTGGTTTGGTATGTTTGCGTTCCTGAGCTTTTTTGTCCGGACCGCTGTTCCTGCTGGTCTTCGGTCTGTTTCACTCTCTTATTAAAATAGTTAAGTTCGATTTTATCATCGTTCACTTTACCAACATTTGTTGAATTGGAACTGAAAAGCCTGTCGCCGCCCTGTTTGGAATCCATTAATATGAATCCGATCAGGCTAAGCGCAATTACAACGATCACGATTGCTGCTCCTTTATCCCGAATACTTTGAATAATTTGCATATTACTTAATTGTAAGATTTTTGGACGGCAAAAATAGGGGAAAAAAGAATATTAACAAACTGTGGAAAACCGCTTAGATGTGCAGAGGACTTATACTTCATCAAAGGGAAGCATAGTAAAATCAAAGGAATGATAAAAACACCGGATCAATATCCACCATTGTCTTGTTAATAAGTAGGTTTTTTGTGTATATGCCCCGTTCTTTAAAAAAATAACTAGTATGAAAATGGGTATAACAAAAAATGGTAGATCCGATTAAGTGGTAAACATCGATTTTTTATATCTTGTTCTATTTCTTTCAACATGAAATTTTAAAAAATGCTCAATAATTTTATCCTCGTTGATTTTTTATCAAGGTATGTTGATTTATAATTTAAGATCATTTCTAAACTCCTTTTCAGAGCGGTTATATTTTGTAGTACCCCACTGAAAAAAAATTGTTAATCTATTGTGAATAGATGTGGGTAAACTAAAATTTCTAATTTTGCAAGAGCAAATAAATTATTTCTTTCCACTTATTAACAGCCCTAATAGTAGTAAGTGATTATATAAATAAATAGTATTAATACATATTATGGTAGATATTAACAATGAAAAAAATGTAAAACTTGTTGCCGAAAAAGGTTTCCTGGATATTGATATTGATGTTAACCTGGACATGTTCGCAGAAATTGAAAAATTAAAAAAAGAGAAGAATGCGATCATCCTTGCACATTATTACCAGGAGCCGGATATACAGGATGTGGCGGATTACATTGGTGATAGCCTTGGTTTATCACAGAGGGCAGCAAGTACAGAAGCAGACATCATTGTTTTTGCGGGAGTTCATTTTATGGCGGAAACAGCGAAAATATTAAATCCAGTAAAAAAAGTCCTTTTACCTGATCTCAATGCAGGATGCTCACTGAGTGATTCGGCCCCGCCTGCTCTATTCAAAGCTTTTAAGGATAAAAATCCCGACCACCTGGTAATAACTTACATTAACTGCAGTGCCGGTATGAAAGCCTTGAGTGATATTATTTGCACTTCATCCAATGCACAAAAAATAGTTGAGAGCCTTCCACCAGAGCAACCTATAATTTTTGCACCGGATAAAAATCTTGGAGCTTATATAAATAAAAAAACTGGCCGCAATATGTTGTTGTGGAATGGCGCATGTATCGTTCATGAGATTTTCAGCCTTGAAAAAATTACCAGGTTGAAGATCCGCCATCCTGAGGCAAAGGTTATAGCACATCCTGAATGCGAAGAACCTGTATTGGCTGTTGCAGACTATATAGGGAGCACCACTGGACTTTTAAAATATTCTAAAGAAAGTACCAGCAAACAATTTATCGTGGCAACAGAGACCGGTATATTACACCAGATGCAAAAGGCAAGTCCAGAAAAAACTTTTATTCCCGCGCCACCGAATAATAACTGTGCATGCAATGATTGTCCATACATGAAGCTTAATACATTAGAAAAGCTTTACTTGTGTATGAAATATGAGATGCCCGAAATTTTAATGGACGAAACCTTACGGATTGCCGCAAAAAAACCAATTGACCGGATGCTGGAGATAAGTGCGAAGTATGGTTTATAAATTATTTATAAGAAGTTTTTTTGTAGCGATCCATATTTCGATGAAAGGTTACTATGATTACGGTATTTAAGATATTTTCATTTATTAAAGTCAGTTTCCGGCTTTAAAGTTTCATTTGGCAATGCTGCGTCACATACCGTTTTTGAAAGCTGTTCTTCTATACAGCGTAACTGCTTTTGGCGGACCACAAGGTCATTTCGGTATGATGTTAAAGACCTTTGTCCATAAAAGAAGGGATGTAACTGAGGAAGAATTGATGGAGTATAATTCTTTCTGTCAACTTTTACCGGGTGCATCATCAACCCAAACACTTACATTAATAGGCTATAAGCGAGGCGGTGTTTCACTAGCCGTGCTTACGCTGATGATATGGATACTGCCTGCCTGCTTGATTATGGGAGCACTTTCGTTTTTTTTAACCAACGACCAGCGAAATATTTCCACACAGTTGTTCAAATATATTGAGCCTTTGGCAATTGGATTTTTGCTATATGCTTCCGTAAAAGCATTTTCCATTTCGATCAACAATTTTATTACAATGGTGCTGATGGTAATATCTATGGGAATTACCTATCTGTTATTTAAAACTCCTTGGGTGTTTCCAGGATTGATCATCGCCGGTGGGATCGCAACTAATTTTAGCAATAAGCGTATTCCGGAAAAGGAAGTTGTTAGACCCAGGCAAGTGCGATGGACCAATATCTGGCTGTTTGTGCTCATTTTCCTGATTGCAGGAATATTGAGTGAAGCAGCGCGGAGCCAGCAATGGCCAGACCGGAAAGCTTATAATCTTTTTGAGAATTTTTACAGGTTTGGAAGCTTTGTGTTTGGTGGGGGAGATGTTTTATTACCAATGATGCTTGATCAATACGTGGCCAGGCCAAACTCAAAGAATGCGATTAAGAATCCAAATGCCATTAAAATTGAAAAGGAGCAATTATTGACAGGTTATGGGATGGTAAGAGCTATTCCCGGGCCTGTTTTCTCTGTTGGGTCTTTTGTTGGAGGAATGGCGCTGAAGGATAAAGGAAGCCGGATGCAACTGATCGGCTGTATCATTGGTTCGGTTGCACTATTTCTCCCAAGTGCATTGCTGGTGCTTTTCTTTTTCCCGGTGTGGCAATACTTAAAGAAATTTGTAGTGGTCCTGAGGGCACTGGAAGGAATAAACGCAGTTGTTGTAGGCTTTATGTGGGCTGCAACATTATATTTATTAAAAACAATGCATCCGGTTTCTATGAATCTTTCCGGAATGATGAGTATAGGTGTTGTGATGGCAACATTTTTTTTACTAAAGTATACCAGGATTCCAGCACCAGCAATAGTTGTAGGCTGTTTGTTGCTAGGCTGGATTTTCTAGTTCCGATCCATAATATAAATTGTTTTCAATCTCATCTTTTACAGAATCGGGTACATAATACCGGATAGACTGTTTTTTTTTTATTAAGTAACGTATATGAGTAGACGATATTTCCAGCAATGGCGCTTCCGCTAATTTAACAAGTGGCCCCAAAGGTTGCTTGACCTCGAATCCGGGGCGCTTATAAATAATGATCGGGTAGTTTTTTAATATCACATCGGCGTTCTTCCATTTATCAATGTTTTGATAACTATCACTTCCGATGATCAGCGAAAACTTATAGGACGGATGTTTTTCTTTTAAATAAATAAGTGTGTTAATCGTGTACGATGGACGCGGAAGCTTAAATTCAATATTACTTGCCCGTAATCTCGTTTCACCCTGGATCGCCAAATTTATCAGTTGGTACCGATGATTTTCATTTAATAAGCTTGCTGAATTTTTAAATGGATTTTGCGGAGATACCACAAACCAGATTTCATGCAGATCAGAATTCATTGCAATATGGCTGGCAATGATGAGATGACCATTGTGTATTGGGTTGAACGATCCAAAGAATAATCCTACTTTCATTATACCAGGTTTTCATCCACAAGTATATAATGAGCCTCATTAAGACGTAGGCTCAGCCTATATCCGGCAACAATTATAGAGATCGGGTCTTTTAAAGGTGCGATCTGATCTACCGTTATCCTTTCACCAGGCAGACAACCCATTTCCATTAATTTTAAGAAAATGTCATCATTTTCAAAAGATTCAATTGTTACAGTTTGTCCTACTTTTATTTCTGATAGCCTTTTGCTCATCGATAATTTATATTTCTTCCGAATTTTGTAAAGGTATCTTGGGTGATGGTACTATTATGTCGATTTTAGAAATAACATGCAAATTAATTTTCAATTTCAGCAGTCAATAAAATTACCTGGCAGAACCCTGCTTAAAAAATTTATTAATTCATTGATAATCAATGAGAAACGTGTGACTCAGGGAGTTACTTTTGTTTTCTGTTCTGATTCATATTTATTGAATATCAACCAGGTTTTTCTAAACCACAATGACCTTACAGATATTATAACCTTTAATCTAGGTGTAGGGGAAGCAATAGTGGGTGAAATATACATTAGCACAGAAAGAATTAGAGAAAATGCTTTAAAATATAACGTGTCTTTTAACGAGGAACTGTATCGGGTTATGTTTCATGGACTGCTTCACCTCTGCGGGTATAATGATAAACTTAAAGGTGAGAAGATCATTATGAGAAAAAAGGAAGATTTCTATTTGCGCAGATATATGGCCACTGTTTCACGTGGAACATAAAGAGGTTCCATGTGGAACATCCTTAGCTACTGGTTAACTTTGCCGAATGTTTCAGAAGTATAATGTTATAGTTGTCGGGGCGGGGCATGCTGGCTGTGAGGCTGCTGCGGCTGCTGCTAATATGGGTAGTAAAGTACTTCTCATAACAATGAATATGCAGACAATCGCTCAAATGAGCTGTAATCCTGCGATGGGTGGTATTGCAAAAGGTCAAATAGTAAGAGAAATTGATGCCTTGGGCGGATATAGTGGGATCGTTACTGATAAGAGCATGATCCAGTTTAGAATGCTTAACCGCTCAAAAGGACCCGCAATGTGGAGTCCCCGGGCCCAAAATGATAGAATGTTATTTGCATCTACCTGGAGGGAAATGCTGGAAAACACTCCAAACGTGGATTTTTACCAGGATATGATCTGTGAATTACTTATAGATGAGGGAAAAGTAAATGGGGTAAAGACAGGGTTGGGTCATGAAATTTATTCAGATTCAGTTATTCTGACCAATGGAACCTTTCTAAATGGAGTGATTCATATAGGCGAGAAAAATTTTGGTGGTGGGAGGGTATCGGAAAAAGCCGCTACCGGAATCACAGAGCAATTAGTGGCATTAGGTTTTGAAAGTGCGAGGTTAAAAACCGGAACGCCTCCAAGAATAGATGGCAGAAGCCTTAATTATTCAAAAATGGAAGAGCAGCATGGCGATGAGGAAATAGTTGGATTCAGTTACCTATCTAAACCAACACTTGAACCGTCGCGTCAAAAAAGCTGTTGGATCACCTATACAAGCCAGGAAGTTCATAATATACTTAAGGAAGGGTTTGAGTCAAGTCCTATGTTTAAAGGAAGAATCCAGGGAACCGGTCCGAGGTATTGTCCGAGCATTGAAGATAAGATCAACAGGTTCTCCGAAAGAGATCGGCATCAGCTTTTTGTTGAGCCTGAAGGATGGAATACGGTGGAGATATACGTTAATGGATTTTCAACGTCCCTATCAGAAGAGACTCAATTACAGGCACTTAGAAAGGTTGCGGGATTTGAGAAATGCAAAATGTTCCGGCCTGGGTATGCTATTGAGTATGATTATTTTCCTCCAACCCAATTGAAATTTAGTCTTGAAACCAAAAAAATAAAGAACCTGTTTTTCGCCGGACAGATCAATGGAACTACCGGCTATGAAGAAGCTGCCTGCCAGGGATTAATGGCTGGTATTAATGCACATCAAAATAGTATTGGCGAAAAACCTCTTGTATTAAAAAGAAGCCAGGCTTATATTGGGGTCCTTATTGATGACCTGATAAACAAAGGGACCGATGAACCATACCGGATGTTTACTAGCCGGGCAGAATTTAGAACCCTGCTTCGCCAGGATAATGCAGATATCCGGTTAACAGAGATAAGCTATAAATTAGGTCTAGCCAGCCAGGAGAGGATGGATAAGGTGCGTTCAAAAGTTGAGCAAATTGAGGAAGTAAAAGAATTGCTCCAAAAAATTACTGTTCAGCCAGCAGATGTAATAGATTACCTGGGTGAAATTGGATCCGCGTTATTGACAACCAGGCAAAAGGTATCGCAACTTTTGTTGAGGCCGGGACTTGACCTTGAGCAACTGGTAAAAAATGTACCTGCAATTAAAGCTGCAATTGGAGCGTATAATAAAGAAGTTTTAGAACAGGTCGAGATCCAGTTAAAGTATGATGTTTATATAAAAAAGGAAAAAGAACTGGTATTGAAAATGAGCCAGCTGGAAGATCTTAACATACCTGAAAATTTCAATTATGAAAAGCTGGTATCCTTAAGTAATGAAGCCCGGCAGAAATTTACAAAAATTCAGCCCAGAACATTGGGACAAGCCTCCCGAATCTCCGGGGTTAATCCAAGTGATGTACAGATTCTTATGGTATATATGGGCCGGTAAATAAAGTAATATGACAAAAGAACACATATTTGATAAAATTAATCTATATATAACGCAGCAAGACATTAAGATACAGAAAATAGAAAATGAAAGGCCATGGGGTGGATTCTTTGTTATAGACGAGAATGATTCAGCCAAATTCATAGATCAGTTTTTTTCTGAAGTGGATAAAAGAGAATTCTTATCCGGCGCGAAATTGAGTCCGAAAATATTATTGGTTGAGCCTGGGAAAAAATTAAGCTGGCAATATCATCATCGAAGAGCCGAATTCTGGAAGCTGATTATTGGCAAGGCAGCAATTGTTAGAAGTAATACTGATAAAGAAGAGCGATCGGATGAATTACAGATCGGTGATATTGTGAGATTAAAGCAGGGGGAGCGTCATCGTTTACTTGGCCTGGATGAATGGGGAATAGTTGCCGAGATCTGGATGCATACAGATGCTTCAAATCCGAGCGATGAAGATGATATCGTGAGAATACAGGATGATTTTGGAAGGTGATTAATTAGAATGAAGTTGCCTCTTTTGGTATGCGATCATCCACCTTATCTGCCCAAAACTAGCATTAGGAAGCTGCTCCTTAATAGATCTTAATGAAACATCAGATAAATTTTTAATGGTAGTGTTAATTTGGTCTTGCGTTTTTTTATCGAGGATCTCATCAATATTTATATCACCTGTTTCAACAAAATGTGCCAGGTGTGTTTCAATTGTTGATGATGTAAGTTTTCTGGTAGCTGCTATTTCTTTAATCACTTTTCCTTCTTTATAAAGTTCATAGGTGGCCATTTTAGTATCCTTTTCCTTCTTGCCTTTTTTATTTCGTTTCTTATTGACCTCTTTAATCGGTATAGTAAAAGAATTTTCTATCTCATTTTCAGCGCAATAGCTTTGAATAATGGTTATAAATTCTGTTCCAAACTGTTTTAGTTTGATCTTACCAAAGCCGCTGATACAAGCCAATTCCGACAGTGTTCGCGGTAAATGATTTGCCATCAATTGAAGCGATTGAGTGGCACAGACCATGTACACCGGGAGTTTTTTTTCTATACTGATCTCATCGCGTTTTTTCTTTAAGGACCGATAAAGATCCGGGAGTATTACATCGTTGGAAATGTGAGCCGCCTTTCCGGAATAAGTGTTTAATTCAAAATCAGGCCTTTTGTGACAACGTTTATTGTCAAGTAATTGTTTGAGTATAAAGCGCTCTTTACAGGAAGAAAGCAAATGTATTCGTAAGCAGATATTTTGAAACAACTTTTCAAGTTTTTCATTGTAGTCTTCTGATAACTGACGGTTATCCGTAATCGCTGGGGATGCCAAAATATGGCTCCTGGTTTTTACAAGTTCATGAGCGAACCAATTTGCAGCTTTTACGATCCTTTCCTCCATCAGCCCGTTTTCTTTCAACGTATCCTGGTCCGGAAATAATCCATCCAATATCGTTTCAAATTTCTTACTATGATGTACATAAGTGTGTAACTGTTGCTGCAGCACCTCTTGCCAGGCAGGAACCTCTTTCCCAAATGAATTATTTTCCTTAATAAACAGTAAGAAATTCTCCAAAAGACGATTTGCCTCAGTGAAATTAAACAAGCCTTTTATGATCCCAAATTGATATTGCCTGCCCGCTTCAAACAAGAGCTTACTTTTATCAATATTATTTTCTTGATCATCAGAAAATTTTACGATCGACCTGTCGCTGTATAGACTTTTTGACACGATCTTACTTTTCAAAACAATTCCTTCAAGGCTTGTGCAGCGGCTAAGCGCCACATATACCTGTCCTGCAGCGAAAGCGCTGCCGGCATCTATGATGGCTTTTTCAAACGTAAGTCCCTGGCTTTTGTGTATCGTTATCGCCCAGGCCAACCTAAGTGGATACTGTGTAAAGCAACCGAGTTCCTGTTCTTCTATCTGGCGCGAGGAATTATTAAGTGTATACCTGATATTTCTCCAGATCTCCTTTTTTACTTCTATTAAGTGTCTTTCACTATTGGTTTTACATTCCACCCAAATCTTTTCATCTTCTACCTTGTGAACGGACCCGATCTTACCATTATAATATCGACGAACTTTCTCATTATCATTTTTTATGAACATGACCTGCGCGCCAACCTTTAAATTCAGGTATTCATCTGCCGGAAAAGATTTTTCCGCAAATTCCCCTTCAATTATAGCTTTATAACAATACGTTGGAGCTTTTATGTCTGCAAGTGCTTCAAAATTTATCGTATCCGCTTTATTGTTGTGGGTGGTGAGGGTGATAAACCCATCTTCTTTGCCAGGCTTGAAATCAGGCAATAAACGGGTATGCAATAAACTATAATCCATTTCGGTCATGATATTATTACGAACCTTATTCAACAGATCAATAAATGCAATATCTGTTTGCCTGTATACTTTATCCAGTTCAATATATACGGGGGGCTGCTCTAATATGACATGACTGGAAAAAAAATATTGATTTTCATAGCAACTGCTTAATAGTTGCCACTCTTCAGGATTTATAACGGGTGGTAATTGGTACATATCTCCGATATACAACAATTGCACACCGCCAAAGGGTTTGCCTCGCTGGTTTCTAACATGGCGTAAAACTGTATCAATGGCATCCAGCACATCACAACGTACCATACTTATTTCATCGATAACCAATAGTTCCAATTCCTGCAATATCTCTTTTCGCTCATTATTTAATCGCAACCTTGACAATAGGTCATGCGTATCTGTTGCGAGCACATTTTTGAACACATTCTTTGCGGAAGGTAGAAAAGGAGAAAACGGCAGTTGAAAGAAAGAATGAATGGTGGTGCCCCCGGCATTAATAGCGGCCACACCAGTTGGTGCAACGACCGCAATATTCTTACGGCTGTTCGCTTTTATATATTTAAGAAACGTTGTTTTACCTGTGCCTGCTTTACCAGTTAAAAAAACAGGATAATTGCTATCATTTATAAAGGCCGCAGCTGTCGTAAAATTTAAATTTTCTTCATCCCGAATTAGCATACGGCAATGTATAAAAAAAAACTATCAGAAGTATATTGAATTTGGTTAAGTAAAAGAGTATATACCCATCCACTGATTCTGCTCACATATTCCGGGGTACATACTCTTTACGGGAACTATACTGTTGGCTTATTTCCCAGCAATAAAAGCTCATTCACCTGGATCTCTGTCACGTATTTTTTATTGCCTTCCTTATCGGTATAATCCCTGTGTATTAATTTTCCTTCTATAGCAACTTCGGTTCCCTTTAAAAGATATTTTTCTGCGATCTCAGCTGTCTTTCCCCATGCTATGAGATTATGCCATTGCGTTTCTTTTACTTTTTCCCCGCTTGCATTTCTGTAGATCTCATTGGTGGCAACGGAAAATTTTACTAATTTTTTCCCTGTTTCTGTTGTGCGTACCTCGGGTGCATTGCCCAGGTTACCGATCAGCTGTACTTTGTTCTTTAAAGCATACATTGACATAATCTTAATTTTAAATGGTTTATAATTTTTTTCTCCGCCAAACGGCTGTTTAACGACTGGACAAAGATGTATTTCACAACATCCATTATTCGTATTTTAAACATTTATACTTGTATATATTCGTTTGTAAACACTTGCAGGCAGCAATACATGTTAGTATCTTGACTGGCACAAATCACAGCTTCATGATAAATAACATTCAAATTAAGTTGTGCGTTTCCTGTAATAAGGCAGTAAAAGGACGCACTGATAAAAAATTCTGCGATGATTATTGCCGGAACAATTATAATAACCAGTTGAAGGCAGATACGAATAACCTGTTAAGAAATATTAATAATGCATTGAGTAAAAACCGAAGAATTCTTGAAGGACTAATAATTGGATCAGGAGAAATGGCAAAAATAAATAAGGACCAGCTAATTGAAAAAGGATTTATGTTCAAGTATTGTACGCACATTTATATCAATAAAAAAGGCAGTACTTATTTCTATTGTTACGATTACGGATACCTGCCGCTGGACAATGAATATTACCTTATTGTGAAAAGTGGAAATGAATAGATCAGGCGGATATCTTTATTAAAGATGACTTCCGCTTCTTAAGCCTGGTAGCTGGCAATAATTCCTGGAAATCATCATCCTGTAATTCTATCCTTCGAGTTATATCGTTTAACGAGGTCAGCCGCTGAACGGTATATGGGATCGTATCTATGCCCGATACAAATTTTAAGATATAGGTATACATCCCAATGATATTACCGGCGAGCATCGTTGTCCCAAAAATATTGGTAGAGATCAGTAATGATGCTGCTATGACCAACATTACCATGATCTCTATCAACCCGAAATTGATCGCTTCTTTATCAGAAATATTTATCTGCCATTTCCTTAGTTTATTGTAATGATGCTTTACAGTTTCTGTATTCCCTTCTGATATAATATTTACCTGTTTTTCAAGTTCATCATTTTTAAGACGAGTAAGCCGGGTCATCTTTTTTCCATATAAATAACTGATGCCCATTACCGGTAACAACAGAGCAAAACATATAGCTACAACAGCAGCATCATAAAAATATAGTAATACCAGAGATCCGGCTATACTGTATATTGCCTCGATGACATAAGCAAGATCAAATTCCAGGAAGTCAACGAACTCCCTCGCCAGTGTTGAATGAGCACTCAATTTTGAAACTTCAGATTTACCATAACGCCTGGATAAGAATTGTGTTACCAGTGAAGTGTATATAGCCGAATAGGTCCTGGTATCGTACATATGACGGATGGTTCCAATGATGAGCCATAAAATATGAATGATGGAAAGCACTACCAGGCCATGGTAATTCCCTTTCATAAGGTCATTAACTGCAATCCCTAAAAAGAATGGGCGTAATAGTGATCCTAACATTTCCAATGAAAAAAGTGCATAGGTGATCAATAGCTGAGAACGGTGTTTCTGCATTAATCGTTTAATGATCTCAAAGCGTGACATAAATATCCTTCTTTAATAAAATAAGAGGAATGGGTAGAAAGTAATGGAATAGTGGTCAGACGATGAAAACGAGATTCGGTTTAAGAGTTACTGATGATCTCCCTGTTTGTGACAGAGCTTTCAGGAGTTCCTGTTATAAAGCCTTTGCAGATGTTACTCCCGCAGGTACACATAAAAGGTTCCATATGTTCATCTAAAAATAAGGCGTAATTGAGGGTTAGTTCTTCACCTTTTTTTATATCTCGCAGGGCATACACATTTAAGCCTTTGTAGGCTGTATTAGCATCACAGCTGTGATTTTGTGGCGCCCATCCGGCCGGATTTTCATCCCACAGCAAAAATACTTCTTTGCTTACCGGATATGCATATTTTTTAAAATTTTCTAATTCCTTAACATTCCAGTTACTTTTTATATATGATTTCGTAGCAATGCGTTGTGCTTTTTCTTCTCCCTTAAAAATCAATTCATGTTGTTTTATGTCGTCCGTCGCATAAATTCCAAATCCGGCAATAGCGTTTCCTTGCATCCGGTATTTTTTCTGCTTTCTTTTGTGGCGGGCAATCCCCTCTGCAATAATTTTTTGAAGAAACTGTTGCTGACCTGTACCATCTTGTTTTAAGATATAATCAGCAGAACCCTCATATCCGTCACTATAAAATACGGAACACGTAAAATTTATCTCCAGAAAAAACAATTCTTCATGTTCATCCATTCTAAAATCAAGACGTGCATATCCAACCCCACCAAAGCCTTTAAAAATATTTTTCGCGGCTTCCATGATTTGTCCCGATAGTTCGGTGTCGTCTATAGAAACATTGCATTCGGGATGCAATTCGGAAGTTTTAAGAGCATACGTTTTAAAAAATTTCCCTTTTGGAAATATATACTCAACCGGTTTAAAAACTGTTACCTTCTTTTCGTCATCACCATTTGCTACAAGCATCACTGTGAATTCCCTTCCTCTTATATATTCTTCAATAAGAAGAGGCCCATATTCGTCTATTATCTCTGCGGCTTTATCCTGGAGTTGCTGTTCATTGTTTACCATTGACTGCTCATCAATGCCAAGGCTATCGCCTGCTTTGGCGGGCTTAATGAACAACGGATATTTTAAATGCCTGCATTCTTTCGCTATATCAGTTGTATTTTCTATCAATGCATATGCAGGTGTTGAAACTCCTTCTGTATATGCTACATACTTCATCAATTCTTTTGGAGGGTCATATAAAACTGAGGAAGGTCCTGTAAAGGGCAAATTCAACAATTCTAAATAATACACCACATCTACCGAAGGAACTTCCCATTCGAGGTAACCTTCGCATAGATTTACAAATATGTCGTATCCTTTTTTGCTGAGTTGTTTTAACTGATTGTAAGTGGTGAGCTTATTTAAAAAAATATGATCAACGATACAGCCGGGTAAAAGTTGAGATAAATTCCTTGGGGGATCGTAATTTTTATAATCAACAGAAGTGGTTGAATAATCTGCTTGTAAAACACAAACTTTCAAATGTTTTTCTTTTCCATTTAATGGGTGGGCCATTGGAAATTCCTGGTTCGAATGGTTTAATTCAGCTTGCTCAAACATTTTATAAAATAAGCGTATAACTATGGCCTTATTAATCAATATCAGGCCCGGGCATTATTGCTTACACGAACATAAGAATGTTTTTTAAGAGAAGCACGAACAAATGCATCATTTAAAATCTCGATAACAAGCTGTAAAAAACTTTTGCCGGAGAAACGAAGAATGGCTCCTATCGAAGTATAGTTCTCATCCTCGCTGATGCCGCATTGAGCATTCACTTCCAGCACATACAATTTACCAGAGACCGCGTCCATTCTAAGGTCAACCCTCGTGTACCCTTTTCCCTTCGTAGCACAAAATGCATCCCAGCTAAGTTTTTTTATTTCATCTATTAATCCTGCAGCGGGTACCTGGTATTCATAAAAGTTTTCTTCTCCAGGCATAGCAGACTCTTCCTCATATATTTCCCACAACCGGTCAAAAGAAAGAAATTTTTCTTTCTCAGGAAGTGATGAATGAAAAACCCTTTCTACCGGAGTATATATCATTGCATGTTTAGGATCATTGTATGAGCCGCTTATCAGTGTTGTGAACTCAGGGCCACTGATAAACTTTTCAGCAATGATTCCGTCTGCCGTTAAATTCCATCCACGATAACCAGCAAACATTTTTTTCAATAAAGAAACCAGGTCTTTTTTATTATCAACAACATTTTTTATTCCTACTCCCATACTCCCTCCTGATACTGCCGGCTTGATGATAATAGGAAGTCCAATTTTTTTAAAAAGCTCATCAGCATCAATATGAGGATCCTGGATACTTTCCCAGCTCGCATTGGGAACTCCCGCTTTATCAAATTCCTCCTTCATCGGAATTTTAGAAGTGGTGATGTTATAAAAATATTCATCAGCACCAGTATAAACGATATCTTTTTCCTCCAATAATTTTACAACCGATAAACCAGGAGTGCCGTTTATTTCGTCTCCATCACATAGGTTCAAAACAACAGGTATGATCTTTCCCTTTTCCTTTTCAGCCTCTATTGATTCGATCACTTCCCTGAATGTTTGCATGGTTACTGGCTGCCAAAGCCAGTTAACATTCAGTTCCGCAAAAACCTTTGAATATTCTGCGATACTTTGGGAGAAGTCGTAATAATAATCAATATTATCATCCTCACTTTGAAGGCTGGGCGACAATACCCATACTTTTAGTTTATGTGAAGAGGCCCCTTTGAATAATGAATGGGTTTTTTTCATTTATATGTGGTCTAAAGTTTATGTTGCAACTGCTGTTGTATAAAATCGGTAAGGCGGTATTTTTTTAAGATCTTACCTGGAATATATTTAGCTCCCTTTATATTTTGCAAACATGACCTGCTTCCACAATAACAAAGAAAAGGTTGTGCCATATCTAATTCAGTAGAAGGATAAAAAAAACTGAATTCTTCATTTGGTTGAATATCCTTCAAAGCGATTACTTCCATAGATGTTGTATCAAAGAAAACATTCGGATCGCAACTATGATTTATGTATTGGAGAAACTGCGGCAACAAAGTGATGTGTTCATTTATTCCTTTTTGAACGGTGAGGTAATTTGGCGTTGAAAAGGTGTCGCCTGCAGAGAACGTACTTATCAGCGCTCCTTTTTTGAATGAAACAATTGCATGTAAAGAGTTTTGACTGGTTTCCGTATTTTGTATTATTTCGGCGAAAACATGTTGACTGATAATTTTAATGGATGGGTTTGTAATGGCAGTGCTGATCATGCAAGTGGTAGATTAAATGAAAAAATACGCTGAGTTTTATTTGATAATAGAAAGATAGAAAGGATAGCAAATAAAAACTACTAAACTTATCCAAAAGTTTTCAACAATAAATATCATTGTGGATACGATTGTTGAACAGTCATTGCATTGCTAAAAACGAGATCAATAATGTTGTAAGCTTTTTATCTGCTTTTTCCGCTACCTTAATAATTTCTTCAATGCTCACAGGTTTTAGATCATCGGGGTTGCATTCATCTGTAATGATACTGATCGCTGCGCAGGGAAGGCCAATGTGATTTGCAACAATTACTTCAGGCACAGTGCTCATTCCTACCATATCAGCGCCCGCTGTTCGTAAAAACCTATACTCAGCACGGGTTTCAAGATTCGGCCCTGCCACCGCAACATAAATTCCTTTCCTGAGTTTTATCTTAAGCGACATGGCGCAATACTTTATTTTTATGGATATTCCCTTATCATAAGGGCAGCACATATCTACAAACCTGTTTCCCAAAGCAGGATCATTAAGTCCGATCAAAGGATTGCCTGGTTGTAAATTAATATGATCATCTATCAGGACAAGGTCACCTTTTTTAAATTTTGAATTAATTCCTCCTGCAGCATTGCTTAATAATAAACATTCAATACCCAGTGCTTTCAAAACCCTTATAGGAAAAGTAACTTCCTGCATAGTATAGCCCTCATAATAATGAAACCGACCTTGCATAATGATAACACGCGTTCCCCCCAAACTACCTAAAAGCAATTGACCTTTGTGAAACTCTACAGTTGAGCTCACAAAATGTGGGATGTCGTTGTAAGAAACCTGATGAATTGTTTCAAGCTGCTTGATCAAAGAGCCAAGGCCGGTGCCAAGGACGATAGCTGTTTTCGCACCTGTAAAACCTTTGGCAGTTAAGAATTGATTAGTTTCCTCAACCTTTTGCATTAGATGTTCCATAAAAGAAATTAAGTATAAAGAAAGATAAAACCATTTTAATTTGGCAAACGTAATTAAATTTGAAATTAATGATGATCCTTATAATAAGACCATTAAAAATATTAAAGCAAAAGGTGAGTCATTTGAGCTGGTTGTTTTTGCTTTTAACGAAATTATCTATTGCCGGCATTCCAAACCAGGACACTTTGAATATTACAGACATTTCCCAACAATTGCTTTTGGCCGCTAAACTGGATGAACCAACAGGCGCTCTCACAGAAATCCTAAAAATGATGCCCCGATCTTCATTAAAACAATTAGGTACCGATGAGGAAAAAATAGCTTTTTGGCTGAATATTTACAATGCTTACACTCAAATAATCTTAAAACAAAACCCCGGAAGGTATAAAAAGCGAAGTGCATTTTTTAAGGACAAACAGATTGTTATCTCCGGTCACAAGATGAGTCTTGACGATGTTGAACATGGTATGCTTCGCCGGTCAAAGATCAAATGGAGCCTTGGTTATTTTAATAAACCATTTCCTGGTTCATTTGAAAAAAAGAACCGTGTCCGCAAACCTGATAATCGCATTCATTTCGCTTTAAACTGTGGCGCCAAAAGTTGCCCACCTATCGCGTTTTATAAGCCGGTGGGAATTGACAAGCAATTAAGCCTAGCAACAAAAGCGTATTTAAAAGGAGAAGCTGAATACGACAGTTTAAACAATACTGTCTATTTACCAGCCATCATGGGTTGGTTCAGGCGTGATTTTGGAGGCAAAAAAGAGATGATAGGTCTTTTGCAAAAAATGGGGATACTTCCGGCTAATAAAAAGCCGGCCATAAAATTTAAGGAATACGATTGGGAATTATTTTTAGAAAATTATCAAACAATATAATCATGGAAAATCATTATTACAATTCTAAAGATCTTGGAAAGTTTGGAACAATCGCGGAATTCCAAAAGCCACTTGCCGACAAGTTTTTTGAATGGTATGCGGAAGTTTTTAAAGACGGTGCACTTACAGCTAAAGAGAAATCCCTGATCGCTTTGGCAGTTGCCCATGCTGTACAATGTCCTTATTGCATAGATGCATATAGTAGCGATGCATTTGAAAAGGGGCACAGTGAGGCACAGATGATGGAAGCGATCCATGTGGCATCTGCAATAAAAGGTGGCGCAGCATTGGTGCACGGAGTACAAATGATGAATAAGGTTAAAGAGATTGCGATGTAGATAAAAAATTATTCAAACGTTCTTAATATTTATAACAAGCTAAATTCTCTTTTGGGAATACAGTTTATGAAATCATTAAAAGCACAGGGAAATATTCTTGCCGATCCGCATTACCAGGTAGAGTTACTGGAAACCGATAATCACAATGAGTTCAGGCTGGTACCGTTTCAGCAAAAACTGGAACAAACCGGGTTATATCCTCTGCGGCCCACAGCCATTGAAATATTCCAGGTGAATATCGGCAAGATGTGTAACCAGGTTTGTAAGCATTGCCACGTAGATGCAGGGCCCGATCGCAAAGAGATAATGACAAAAGAAACAATGCGGCAGTGCATTGATGTACTTGAAAAGAACCCTTCCTTAAAAACAGTTGACCTTACTGGTGGCGCACCTGAATTAAATCCTGATTTCAGGTGGTTTGTCGAAAAGATCAATGAACTCGACCGGCATATCATAGTTAGATGCAATCTCACAATCATCCTTGCAAACAAACGATTTCATGACCTCCCCTTATTTTTTAAGCAACAAAAGATAGAAGTTGTTTCATCGCTTCCTTTTTATTCAAAGGAAAGAACGGACCGCCAGCGTGGAGACGGGGTATTTGAGGATTCCATCAAGGCATTACAAATGCTCAACGAAGTTGGTTATGGGAAACCGGGTTCAGGGCTAATCTTAAATCTTGTTTATAACCCTGCAGGTGCATTTTTACCACCTTCACAAGAGTCTCTAGAAAAAGAATTTAAAGAAGCATTAAAAAATGATTTTGAAATTGAATTCAATAAATTATTCGCTATCACCAACCTTCCCATTAGCCGTTACATGGATTATTTATTACAATCGGGAAATTATGAAAAGTATATGGAAAAACTGATCGCTGCATATAATCCTGTTGCAGCAGAAAATGTGATGTGCCGCAATACTGTTTCAATAGGATGGGATGGTTGGCTGTATGATTGCGATTTTAATCAAATGCTTGACCTGAAGATCGGGTGTAAAGCCAACCATATTAGCAATATTGATTTAGAAGAATTGAATAAAAGAGAAATAATCATCAACCAGCATTGCTATGGGTGTACGGCCGGTGCGGGATCAAGCTGTGGCGGTGCTGTAACTTAATAATTTGAAAAGAGCATTTATCATATTTGTACGAAACCCGGTATTGGGCAAAGTAAAGTCACGCATTGTTAAGACCCTGGGTGATGAAAATGCGTTAGCGGTGTACACGGAATAGGGGCCGCAACAGATGGAGGATATTTTTTACTGGGAATGAATATCCACCAGCCAGGCTTATTTGAAAACATTCCTGAAGCTCGGATACTGTATTTATGAAAAAAATCGAAGCTTGTGATAAACTTGGCCCTAGTTATTCAATGCTCCTGGTTTTAATTGATGTGGATGAAGAAAAAGATATTTTGTTTGAGTATTAATATCTTATAAATGAAGCGTTTTCCTGTACGTTGATGCGATCTGTTCGGAAGGTAGTCCTTTTTTATAGGAACGGACAGCGGTAAAATTTGCTAATTGTACCTGCAACCATCCGCCCAGCTTATATTTCCTGGCACTTACCAGCACGGCTTTTGAAAAGATCTTGTAAGGACTTTGCTCTTTTGCCCTTGAAGTAATATCATAATCTTCCATGATCACCTTTGAAACATCAAAGCCTTTCAATTGTGTAAAGAGTTTTGATGTTAGAAAGAGTGTTTGATCTCCTCCGTAACAAATGAACAGATCAAACCTCGTAAAAAAGGCATTTACTTTTAGTAAAAAGGCATTGCTGATAAATTTTGTTCTGTAGCGTCCCACACCATAGCCAGCTTTTACTGCATAAATGATATCTGTTGCAAAGGTTACCGGAGGAATACAATCTGCATGGATGAAATATAAAATGTTGCCCGTTGCCTTTGAAGCTGCAAAATTCATTTGAGCGGCACGGCTTTTAAGCGGGCTTGTAATTGCAATTGCTCCGGCTTTTTCTGCCAACAAAATTGTTTCATCCCTGCTTCCCCCATCGCTAACGATTATTTCCGCAATATAGTCACCCCCATAAGTTTGTAAATAATGGACCAACCATCCAATAAAGGTTTCTTCATTGTAGGTTGGTATAATAACAGAGATCATACAAATGCAATTATAAAAAAATTTAATCATTTATGCGCCGGAGTGAATCAGAACTTTTGATCAAATACCTTTAGTAATTAATAAACTGCCAGTTGTACTTCTTTCCTGAACATTTCAGGCATATGGCTCTTTGTCATTCATACAAAGATTCAAAAACAAATTCCGGTGAAGTTCTTCTCCAGGCTGAAGATCATATAATCGCTGAATTCGTTCGATATTGCTGAACCGGCAATGATACATTCTTAAGTGGATCGTGCGGCATAATAAATATTAGCTGACGACTTCCATTTTTCTAAGTTTGGATAATTAACTTAGTATTCAAAAAATAAACATTGTTAGAAGAAAAATATCTTGAACTCGCAGAGAAGCAATTCTGCCAGTATAAAAATTTAGGTGAAAAGGCCATGATCCAGCTTGATCCTGTCCAGCTTTTTCATGTGAATAATGAGAACAGCAATAGTATTGCCGTTATTGTAAAACATTTACATGGAAATATGTTATCCCGGTGGACAAATTTCCTTACCGCTGATGGAGAAAAACCAGGCCGCGACCGTAATGGAGAATTTGAGAATGATATCAAGGATGAAACAAACCTGCAGCTATTGTGGGATGAAGGATGGAGGTGCCTATTTTCTGCTTTAAGTACATTGAAGCCCGGTAATTTGGGAGAGATCATTTATATCAGGCAAGAACCTCATACAGTTCTGGAAGCCATAAATCGCCAGATTGCTCATTATTCCTATCACATTGGCCAGATCGTCTTTGCCGCCAAGGCCTTAAAAGATGCCGGATGGCAGAATTTGTCCATCCCAAAGAAAATTAAATAAGGCTATTAGCTTGACCAGGTACTCATTATGTAACTATTTTAGGTTTAACAAGACTTTCAAAATACTAAATATTATACTCTGTTCGTTTTTGTGTCTTAAGAAGGGACAAAACCCTACAGTATGTCAAACAATTCTACACAACAGGAAATCATCTTAATAACGGGAAGCAGGTTTGCAAACCGTCAATATTCGGAAAAAGACAGCCTCGAAAACTCAAAAAATCTTTCCCAGGATGAAAAACTCAGGGAGGCCTGCTGGAATGGAATGCTAAAGGAAATGTTACCGGAACTATTTTTTATGATGGATACAGACGTTAAACTATTTTTATGGCAGATGAGAGAAGCACAACATGTTCTCGCTTTGCAAATGGCAGAACAGCCTGCAGAAGTTGATTACTATGCTTCCATAGATCCTTACTGCTTTATGGAAAAGCAGGGTTTTAGTTAATTGTTATTATATAATTATATATAAGGCCAATGCAAAAAGCATTGGCCTTTGTTTTTATATCCACCGAATGAGGGTGAAATATGCACATCCTGATCATTACTGGGGATTCCTTACCGCATGCCCATAGCTCCTCCACCACAGTGCCCCCCCGAATGATATAGTGATTCAAACCATCAAATCTTTAAAAGGTTACACCAATCATCCGCATGGAATCCCGTTATTGTTTTTGTCCGTAAGTTCAAAGGCAAATGCCTGTCAATAAAATAAGGAAGATCTTTTTCATAAAGTTTTATTTTTTGTTTTTATAATGTACTTGTGATCGAATGCCACATCATTTTTCGTACTGTTAGATTATCATGCGTGAATCAATATGGCCGAACGGCCACCTGGGCATTATAATCTAAATACAATTTGTTTCAGCCTTTTAAGTACCCATTTTTTTTTAATTAATAAATTGGCTGGCATCATATTTAATACCATGTATAACACCTGATTTTTTATTTAAAATTGTCCAATTTATAAAAGCTAAAATTTTCGCTGAATTAGCAGCAACAATAAAACATCACTCCGAATCATGGAATTTTTGAATAAAAAAATGAGGATCAATTACGGATGTTGAATTAAATGTTGAAATAGATGAATCGACGTAATTTATTACACACCTGGTTCGCAAAGCACAAAATATAAAAGATGAAGAATCAAAACCAGCTCAAGTGCCCCATTTGCGGAAGGATCATTGACCTGCGGGATGTAAGAAAGGTCTTTAGCCATGAAGCAAACGAGTGCGTACCATTTAGATCAGGAAAGGAAAACCTGCTTACCGGTCATAAGATCCGTAACAAGAAAAAGACATCAGTTAACTTAGTTTGGATTACAAAGATTTAATTCTCTCTTTTTATATTGAAAATACGCTTTGCATATTTTCAAAAACACAAAAATTTTGTAAGATCTTATTCTTATCGTGTAAGGCTATTAGCAGGTTGATAGTTTAAATTTGCAGAGATCGGTATTAATTTTTAGACTATGCGACCCCTATCACCGAAAATGGAAGAAGTTCTAATGGATCTACACGAAAGAGACATCCTAAAACAAGAGCCACTTAGTACCTATTATAGTAAGTTTTGTAAAGGGCTTTTAGAAAGAGGCCTTATTTGCGCACGCCCCGCAATTATTGAGGGAAAATTTATCATGGCTTTCTTTATCACTAATTTAGGGCTCAATTATCTTGACAACACAATGAGTATCTAAGATTGGTCCGTCCCAATCGTTTTCTTCAGTAATTACTGATTATATAGAGGAAATGCATGAAGATCCCGCGTGGAAAATTTTATTTCAGGATGAGGCAAATTATAGAAACAAAAAACCCCAACATTTCTGCTGAGGCTTTTTTAAAGCTGTGGTGTGGGGCGGGATTGAACCGCCGACACATGGATTTTCAGTCCATTGCTCTACCAACTGAGCTACCGCACCATAACACCAATGGTCTTTAGTCATTTCCCGATCAAATCGGGATACCGCACCAATCAATTTCGGGCAGCAAAAATAAGAGATTTTAGGTAAGATGCCGGATTTAAACCTGGAAATTTTATCGGCGCAATTACTGTACCTGCGGTTTTTTTATTTGAATGAAGCCATATCTATTACGAACCTATACCTTACATCTGATCGCAACATCCGCTCATAAGCTTCATTCACTTCATTCATTTTTATGATCTCAATATCGCTCACAATATTATGTTCTGCACAATAATTAAGCATTTCCTGGGTTTCCCTGATCCCTCCAATCGAGGATCCGGCAAGTGACCTGCGTTTGCCGATCAGTGAAAATGCTGCAATTTCAGACGGTTTTTCAGGCGCACCCACAAGCACCATTGTGCCATTGATACCGAGTAACTTCAGGTATTCGTTATAGTCATGATTTGCGGAGACCGTGTTTAATATAAAATCAAAATGACCCCCAAGCTTTTTCATTGCTCCTGCGTCCTTTGTATTTGCAAAATTGTGAGCACCTAGTTTTTTTGCATCAGTTTCTTTAGAAGCAGTTGTACTTAGAACTGTAACGTCAGCACCAAACGCCACAGCGAACTTTACACCCATATGGCCCAATCCCCCTAACCCAACTACAGCCACCTTATGTCCTTTCCCAATTTTCCAATGCCGCAAAGGAGAATATGTAGTTATCCCGGCACATAACAAGGGAGCCACTCCTGCAAGATCTAGTTTGTCAGAAATGTGCAATGAATAATTTTCATCAACAACGATCCTGGTAGAGTAACCACCATAAGTTGGATTACCGTTCTTATCCTTACTATTATAAGTTGCTACCAATCCATTATCACAGAATTGCTCTTCTCCGGAATTACAGGCAATACATATGCGACAAGAATCCACAAAACAGCCAACCCCGGCAAGATCACCGGGTTTAAAACTATTTACGTGCTCGCCAACAGCCGTAACCCGCCCAACGATCTCATGGCCGGGAACCATTGGATAAATTGAATTTCCCCACTCATTTCTTGCCTGGTGAATATCAGAATGGCAAATGCCGGAATACAATATTTCTATTTCTACATCGTGAGCCCCGGTTATTCTTCTTTCAATTGTAAAAGGTTCCAATGCTGCATTGGCAGCATGAGTGGCATACGCATTTATTTTAGTCATATTTATTTTTTGGAAGTAACAAGCCTGCTATGGATAAGTTCAGCTCAACCGTAAGTTATGGAATTTTTTTTCAGGTAACTGTGCTAGGGAATCTAGTTTCCGTATTCACAAAGGAATTTGATCCGCATCAATTTCAATTGCTCCCAGTTGAAATCACTTTCTGAAAGCTCTTCCTGGGCAACCTGTAACGATGAAGTTTCGCAGCTCTTAAAATAATCAATGATCTCTTCCTGTTCATATTCATCAACCATGTCATTAATGGCATAGTTCAGATTGAGCTTAGTACCACTGGCTACAATGGTTTCCATTTCCTCTAATAATTCTTCTATTTTCAGGTCCTTGGTTTTGGCGATCGTTTCAAGGGGAATTTTTTTATCTACATTCTGAATGATGAAGATCTTATTGTTGTTCCTGTTTGCCACGCTCTTCATTACAAAATCATCAGGCCTTTCAATATCATTTTCTTCTACATGTGTGGTGATCACATCCAGGAATGGCTTGCCATAACGAATAGCTTTTCCTTTACTTACCCCGCTTATTTTTTCAAGCTCGGGCAGTGTGGTTGGAAACATTGTTGCCATATCTTCCAGTGAAGTTTCTAAAAAGATAACAAAGGGAGGGAGATTTTTTTCTTTTGCAACTTTTTTCCTAAGATCTTTCAACAATTCCAATAAGCGATCATCCGCAACGCTTGCTATTTCACCTGCTGTATTTTCTCCTTCCTCATCATCCGCATTAGCTTCTTCAAATAAATTATTCAATACAATTTTAAAAGATGAAGGCTTCTTTAAAAACGCTTCTGATTTTTTAGTAAACTTTAAAATACCATATTCAACAATATCTTTTTCCAGGAGTTCGTTCAATAACATTTGCCTGATCAGGCTACTCCAATAATGTGCTTGTTTGTCATTGCCCGTTGCAAACACCGGCAATTCTTCATGCCTGTACATTTTTACCTGTTGGGTAGCATTTCCCATTATTATCTGGATAATATATTCCAGCGTAAAATGCTCTCCTAAGGCTTTCACGGCTTTCAACACTATAATCGCATCTTCTTTCGCTTCTATCTTTTCTTTCGGGTTTAAGCAGTTGTCACAATGCCCACAGCTTTTCTTATCATCATATCCTTCTCCAAAATAATATAGCAGCGTTTTGCGCCGGCATATGCTGCTCTCAGCATAAGAAACGGTTTCATTGATCAGCTGCGCACCAACTTCCCGTTCGCTTAATGGTTTGTCCCGCATTAAATGCTCCAGCTTAGCAACATCTTTATGGGAATAATAAAGGATGCATTTTCCTTCTAATCCATCGCGGCCAGCCCTTCCCGTTTCCTGGTAATAATTTTCAATTGACTTTGGAATATTATAATGTATCACGAAGCGCACATCCGGCTTATCTATTCCCATTCCAAAAGCGATTGTTGCAACAATTACATGTATATCCTCGTTTAGAAACTGGTCTTGCCGGTCGGATCGTAACTTGGCATCCAGGCCAGCATGGTATGCAACAGCTTTGATCCCGTTTGCCATAAGCATATTTGCAAGCTCTTCTGTTGTTTTGCGATTCAGGGTATAAATGATCCCACTCTTATTTTTATGTTGCTGAATAAAGCGAACAATGCTTTTATTGGTCTGCTCCAGGTTTACTTTTGGCTGGATCTCATAATAGAGATTAGGCCTGTTAAAAGATGATATGAAAACAGCAGGCTTTCGAAGACCAAGATTCTTTAAGATATCGCTTTGAACTTTTGGGGTAGCCGTGGCCGTTAATCCAATTATCGGGACATTAGGATTTATCTGGTCAGTAACTTCTTTAAGCCTGCGGTATTCCGGACGGAAGTCATGTCCCCATTCCGAGATACAATGTGCTTCATCCACCGCAAAAAAGGATATTGTCAATGACTTAAAGAATTCAATATTGTCTTCCTTGGTAAGAGTTTCAGGCGCCACATAAAGCATTTTGGTTTTACCGGCCGCCAGGTCATCCTTCACAATTTTTTGTTGTCCTTTATTAAGTGAGCTGTTTAAAAAATGTGCAACATCATCCTTGCTGCTATAACTTCTCACCAGGTCAACCTGGTTTTTCATTAAAGCTATCAATGGCGAAACGATAATAGCAACTCCTTCGCTAATCATTGCAGGCAATTGATAGCAAAGGCTCTTTCCACCACCGGTGGGCATTATCACAAAGCAATCCCTCCCCGTTAAAAGTGTATTTATGATCTCTTCCTGTGGGCCTTTAAAACCATCGAATCCAAATTGTTGTTGTAATTGAGTTGATAGGTCCGCGAGATTTGTATTGTCAAACTTTTTTACAGAAGGCGTCTTCGCCAGGGATTTCTTTTGAGAGGTGGTTTTAGATTTTATTGTTGCCATACATTTCTCTTTCACAGTTTATTTTTATAAATGGTTTATATAGACCGTGTTTTTTCAGAGGGCAGCGAAGTTAAACCAACCATGCTTAAAAACAAACAAATTGATTGCACTTTAGCAATGTTAACACAGTTTTTATCCGCCTATTAAGATAACATGTTTTACTTAAAAACTGCATTTTATTTGAACCTCTTTTGTAGTCGGACACGTAGCACTAACATGGTGTTTCTTTGCATTTTGCTGTAATTAAAGTAGGTTTGCGACTCTAAATGAATAGTGATATAATAATACCTGTTGCGCTGCGCACTATACAACTTCAGGCCTCATCAATTGGCGGACTGGCTACCTTCATTAATAAAGATTTTCAAACTGCTGTTGAAAAAATAGCTTACGGCAAGGGTCGGGTGGTTGTAAGCGGCATAGGTAAAAGTGCGATCATTGCGCAAAAGATCGTTGCAACACTTAATAGCACAGGCACTGCCTCCATATTTATGCACGCAGCCGATGCCATTCATGGAGACCTCGGTATTGTACAACAGGAAGACATTATCCTCCTTATCAGTAAAAGCGGCGATAGCCCGGAAATTAAGGTACTTGTCCCCCTTTTAAAAAACTTTGGAAATGTATTGATAGGAATGGCAGGCAATATAAATTCTTATTTAGCCATTCATGCAGACATTTTATTGAATACTACTGTTGAGCAAGAGGCATGCCCACACAATTTGGCACCTACAACGAGTACAACTGCACAAATGGTAATGGGCGATGCCCTGGCTGTATGCCTGATGGAAATGAAAGGATTCAATACCGCCGATTTTGCAAAATTTCATCCCGGGGGAACATTAGGAAAGAAATTATATTTAAGGGTTTGTGACCTTGTTATACAAAATCAAAAACCTGCGGTTAAACCAACGGCAACTGTAAAGGAAGTTATTGTTGAAATAACCCGGAGCCGCCTGGGAGCGGCAGCAGTGATCAATGAAAGTGAAAATATTTTGGGAATTGTTACTGACGGAGATCTGAGGAGGATGCTTGAAAAAAATGATTCAGTGAATGTATTACAAGCCAAGGATATTATGACCGCTTCCCCCAAATCGATCAATGCTAACGAACTTGCTGCAGAAGCATTGGAAATAATGCGGAACAATAATATTAGCCAATTAATCGTATTAGAGAATGATCGTTATACCGGTATCGTTCACCTCCATGATCTTATCCGGGAAGGGATCATTTAATTTAAGTAAAAAACCACCGTGTTTGATATGAATAAGAATCATTATGTAGCTATTATGGCTGGCGGGATAGGCAGCAGGTTTTGGCCAATGAGCCGCACCGAGTTTCCAAAACAATTCCTTGATATTTTAAATACAGGAAGAACACTGATCCAATCAACATTCGACCGGTTTCGGCAGTTTATTGCTTTAGAGAACATATATATAGTTACAGCTGAGAATTACAGGGAGATTGTACAAAAACAACTTCCTGAATTACCTGAGGGAAATATACTTTGTGAGCCGTCAAGGAAGAATACAGCAGCTTGTGTTGCGTACATCTCTTATAAATTGAGCAAGCTGAACCCAAACGCAAATCTCATTTGCGCCCCTGCGGATCATTTGATCACTGACCAGGAAGGATTTAAGAAGATCTGTATGGATGCGCTTCATTTTACATCACACATTAAAGCGTTATTGACGCTTGGAATAACGCCAACAAATCCCAATACCGGTTACGGGTACATACAGTTTGAACAATTCGCTGTAAGCGATAATGTATATAAAGTAAAAACATTTACCGAGAAGCCTGACAAAGACCTTGCACAGACCTTTGTTGCAAGTGGGGATTTTTTATGGAACGCAGGGATCTTTGTTTGGGAGGTAAGGAACATCCTTACCGCATTTGAAAAGCTATTGCCTGAGATGCATGAAGTATTCGATGCAGAAAAAGCATATTTCAATACAGAAAGAGAATCAGAGGCCATCGAGCGGATCTATCCTCAATGTGTAAATATTTCTATTGATTACGGCATTATGGAAAAGGCGGATAATGTTTACGTGATCCCATCATCTTTTGGATGGAGTGACCTTGGAACATGGGCAAGCGCATATGAGACCATTGAAAAGGATTACCTGGAAAATGCGGTGGCAGGAAATAATGTGGTAATAATTGATGCAACTAAAAACATGGTTCATGCTGATAATAAAAAACTGATCTTACTTCAGGGACTGGAAGATTTCGTTGTTGTGGATACAAAGGATGTTTTGATGATATGCAAAAAAGACAGGGAGCAGGAGATAAAAGAATATGTAGCCGAGATCAGGCGAAGCAAAGGAGATAAATACTTATAAAATAAAGCAGTTTCTGAACAATATAATAACTATGATTTCGTTTCCGCTATTACCTTTATACCTTCGCTTGTAAAACCAAAACTGCTCCTTTGTATGATAAAACCGTTGCTCATTGCACTTACTGTTTTATTAGCACTGCCTAATTTTATAGATAAGGATATAAATGAGCAATTACCTTTCAATCATACCGAAAGATTTCATCCAACACTTACTGCTATAAATTCAATAGATAAGCTTGAAAGCTATGTTGACATGGTTGCTGCGACCAGAAACTTCGATGTAAAAGGCGAAGGCTATCCATTGTTGCTTTCTTATATTATCTCCTGCAGGTTCTATCATGGGTTTTCACATTGGAAATTAAATGAGAATTGGATAGCAGCAGCGGGCGAAAGGATCACTGGCATTGGATTATCCTGCAAGGTTCAGCCAAACGAAATATTGAAGAACCCATATGCCGCTTGCTCCCAACAAGCATTGGTGATGATGGAAATACTCAAAAGAAAGAAGATCGATTACCGTAAAGTTGGGTTTCCGCATCACTATGCAATTGAGGTAAAAGTTAAAGATGAATGGTATTATTATGATCCAAATATGGAGCCAACCATGAATTTGAAACAACGCATGCATGAGAGCTGGAACCAGAATAATGATAGTTTAAAAAAATATTATGACCCTTTAAAGCATGATAATCTGTCATACCAGTTCGGCAATGGAGAAGTGCCAATTTTTGGCCCTGTAAATGAAACCCCTGCCAAAAATTTGCGCCTGTTTCAAACAGCAACCTCCTTGATGTCAAAATTCTTATGGTGTATTCCACTATTGTTATTATTGGTAATAAGTAGCCGAACAAGGATGCGTGCAGTAAAGCCGCTTGGTAACACCACTTTGATATCCATCTCCTGAAACTTTCCGCTTTAATCTTACTTTTGAAAAGTATAATTAAAAAATTTTCCATTGTCGACTTTTATAAACAGCAAACTCCCGTCTGCTGGCACTACCATATTTACAATAATGAGTGTGCTTGCTTCAGAAAATAAGGCAGTAAATCTTGGACAGGGATTCCCGGATTTTCCTATGAACGAAAAACTGGTAGAATTGGTAAGTAAGGCAATGCGGGATGGTAATAACCAATATGTTCATATGAACGGATTGCCAGCCTTACGGGGAGCTGTAGCCGAAAAGTGTAATTCTCTTTATAATTCATCAATTGATCCGGATACTGATATTACTATTACTCCCGGTGGAACGTATGCAATTTATACAGCCTTAACTACGATCCTGCAGCCGGGAGATGAGGTGATATTGTTTGAGCCTGCCTACGATAGCTATATACCCAATATAGAAATAAACGGTGCAGTTGCCGTGCCTGTCAGCTTAACCTTTCCTGAGTATAAAATTAACTGGGATGAAGTACGCAATAAAGTGACGGCCAGAACGAAGGCTGTCATTATTAACTCTCCTCACAATCCCAGTGGAAGTGTTTTAGATGAAAATGATATTCAACAATTGCGCAGCATCGTAAAGGATACAAATATTATGATCATCAGTGACGAAGTTTATGAACACCTGATTTTTGATGATAAGCCACACCTTTCTATATTACGTTACCCGGAACTTCTTGAAAAAAGCTTCGTTTGTTTTTCATTTGGTAAGATATACCATTGTACCGGGTGGAAACTTGGATACTGTATTGCGCCTCCGCACCTAATGAAAGAATTTAGAAAGGTTCACCAATTCAATTGCTTTACGTGTAACAGCCCTTTTCAATATGCACTTGCAACTTTCATACAGGAGAAAGAAGAATTTCTGAAGCTAGGCAAATTTCTTCAGCAAAAAAGGGATTACTTCCTTGAAGGGATGAAGCAAACAAAATTTACCCCGTTACCATCTTTTGGTAGCTACTTCCAGTTATACAGTTATAAAAATATCAGCAATGAGCCTGAGTACGACTTTGCAGTAAGGACGACGAGGCAGGGAGGAGTTGCTACAATTCCTGTATCTGCATTTTATAAAACTGCGGTTGACAACAATGTATTGCGGTTTTGTTTTGCTAAAAAAGAATCTACGTTAGATGAAGCTATTTCCCGGCTTGTAAAATTTCAATGATATGTTCCGCATTTTTGTTTACGCCGCCATCTTGCTTTCATGTAATGGTCATAAGAATGAAACAAGCATCTATCCGGTTGACAGTATTAAAAATAAAGTTATCGATACCTCAACCCTTGAAATAAATGCCGCTCAATTAATAGAGAAGAATTTTAAACACCAAGAAATTTCCCTTAACCAGGTTTTTGTAAAGCTTTCCGGGGGAGATTCATTTTATTTACAAATACCGCTTAACTATCAATTAAGCGTAGCCGCAGAAGGTTTAGGGAGGCTAAGATTTCTTGCCATCAGTCAGGGTGGAAGGCTATTTGCAACAGATATGTACGATCGCAGCGACAATCATAAGGGACGTGTTTTGCTCTTCGATGAATGGAATGATACAATTAAGAAATTCAGAACTGTCAAAGTTTTCATCGACAGCCTGCACAATCCAAACCAGGTAGCATTTTATAAAGGCTTTATGTATGTAGCCGAAACAGATCGCCTGTCCAGGTATGTTTACAGCGATAGCAAAGACCATCCGTTGGATACCGGCCAGGTGATCATGACCTTTCCTGCCTACGGACTGGGATATAAATATGGCGGCTGGCATCTGACCAGGAGCCTCGCATTTCACAATAATAAATTGTATGTAAGTGTTGGAAGCAGTTGCAATGCCTGTGTTGAAACGGAAGAAATAAGAGCAACTGTTATCGAAATGGATCCTGGTGGTGGCAATGTAAAATATTTTGCGAGAGGATTAAGAAATACGGTAGGGCTTAAATGGATCGGCAATGAACTTTGGGGAACCGGAATGGGGAGAGATCTTATTGGCCCGGATAAACCGGAAGACACCTTTCAAAAAATTGATAGTAATGGTTATTACGGATGGCCTTACTATTTCCAATATCATCAAAATATCTATGAGGATGATCAGTTCAAGGATTCAGGTAAATCTGCATGGGTGAAAAAACCCCCGATAGCCTATTTAGGATTTAAAGCGCATAGTGCACCACTTGGATTCGACCACTTCAAAAATTTCAACGACATGGGGCTAAACAATAGTATACTGGTTTGCCTTCATGGAAGTACAAGCGTATGGCGTGAAAGAGGAAATTCAATTGTAAAAGTGGAAGCAGATAATAAATACTCAGCTGTGATCTCCGGGTTTCTGACAGGTAAAACGGAAGCAGGGCGACATGGAAGGCCATGTGATATTTTAATGAAAGATGATCATTCTTTCTTTTTCACTGATGACCTGAATGGTGTATTATATTTTGTCTGGAAGTGATCTACGCTCCAAACTGCCGAAGGTGATGATCTAAATGCTTGTACATTGCCATACCCCATTGTTCAGGAGTGAACGTACCAAACATTGGATGAGGGAATTTGCTTATGCCCATCGGCCCCGCAGTATAAAACTTATTGACCAGCTCCAAAAGCCCTTTCTTTTCTTCCTCGAAATTACGCTGGTCTTTAATGATAAAATTTGGAGCTGTAGGCAAATTTTTTTTCCATGGGTCATCATCGTACAGCTTTGCTTTTATCAGCCAACCGATCAATCGGCCTATAAATATGCGGGGCAACCTTTTTTCAGACAACGGAACTTTGAAAGCCTGTTTACAATGAGCCAGCATTTGAGCTACACTCATTTTACCCCACTGAGCAGTTGCATTTGGAGAGATCTTTTCCATCCGGCGGATGACCTCATTGTAAGTAACAGCTTCAAAAAGATTTTGCATACTTTAAATTTATTCGCGGTGAAAATCGCTGCTAAACAACAATAAAATTTTTATTTTTAGCCATATTAATTATTCAATGCATTGTTTTGAGGTAAGTTAGAGTTTTCATATCCGCAATCCTGGCATTGATAAATCTGTTCAGGCGCAACCGCATAACTTGAAAACAACCAGGTGAGTATCGCCGTGATAAAATTTCTTGTACCCGGCTTTGAAACAAGTAAAATATTATTGCCACCGCAGCTTGGGCATAAAACAGAACGCAGGAATTCTTCTTCATATTCTTTCATCAGGCTATAGGCTTTTTCAGCGTCCTGAACAGCCACAGTAAGCTTTATTCCACCGATCGCATTTAATAAGACCGGG
>JBDSDG010000052.1:0-2763 GCA_039920685.1 Ferruginibacter sp. | reverse complement strand
TTTCCAGCAATCGCAGGGTTGCATTCAAACCGGTGTATGGCCCCGCAATGCAAGGTATGGAAACAGATACCGATTTTATCCTGCGTTTATAATGGCCTGGATAATCTAAATCAAATAACAATTCCGGTAAAGAAAAGCCGGCAATACCCGATTGTTTGAGCCGCAAAATGGCCATTGGATTTATTTGTTTTAAGGACACGTGTTTAGTAATCTCATAATCATATCCACGGTTCTCCCGGTAAGCAGCTTCTAATTGTTTTAAGCCTGCATACAGTTGTTCCCCCGCAAGCAATCCATTACGGCCCGCATCCCAATAACCGGCGTTTATAAAATCAGAACTGGTTAATCCTCTTTCAAAACGATAGGTTTTTTCTGCTTTTTTGGCCAGGTCCAAGGCAAGGCTATACACCTGGTGATATAAACTGTTCATGCTATCTTTCATCCAGCTATAGAGTTCTTCATTGCTGTATTTATTTTTTAAAAAATCTTCTATCTCTTGTGTATTCTCTATTTGCTTTTGCTGGTTAGCAATTTCCTGGCTGGCAATCTGTATGCGTATCTGCTGGGTAAGTATTTGCTTATCGATTTGTTTTATCTCATAGCCTGCGGCATTAGCCTGCATTATACGATCCTGTAAGCCCCGTTTAAATGCTCCTTTTTTTGCAGCACTTGAAGAATTGAAATTTAAATTGCCAACATGCGTTTGCATTCCCCTGGCAACAGCCTGTGCCGCATTACCCAGCATATTGCCCCCAAAAACAATTCCAGCGCCGACTCCCATTGGCTTTCCATCTGTACTAAGATTAGGAATAATGTGTAATATGCCCGCTAAGGTCTCCATTTTACCTGTTTTATCCTGCCAGGCGGCGGCCTCACCTGCCTTATCCATATCCTCCTTCTCATACTTTATTAATTTCAAACCACTTTCATCTATCGGTTTTTCAATGGCATTGGCTATTTCGCTGAAATCACTATCGGCGCCTGGTACCTTGCTTAGATCCTGCCCTGCCAATTGCAGGTAATATTTCATGCGGCTTTCCGGAGATTTTCGGTTTTGCTGTAAACTTTCCAGGGACTTATTGGCTTCTTCCAGTTGTTGTTTTTTTATTTGCATCATAAGATTGTGGATGCCGCTTTCATGCTTAGCCCTGATGAGTAAAATGGCTTCATTATCTTTTTTCTCCATAGCAGAAAGTATGGCGCCACCCATTGATCTTAATTCTCCGCACAGTTCCAGGGCTTTTTGTAAGAGATAATAAAAACGGTAATTGGGCATGGTAGTATTAAGATCATTTAAAACAGAAGCAATGCTAAGGCCCTGCACCGCGGCTTTCACTAACATCGCCGGATCAATCGGTGGTTCAAATAAAGGTAATTTGCGGAACACTCCCTCTATATTTTCACAATGCCGGATTTTAAATAAACGGTCTGAAACTGTATCGCAATAGACCAATAAATTCAGGTTATCCGGAATGTAGAAGTACAAGGATGAAAGATTTCCATAAACCCCGGGGGTAGGCACCTGCCTGTTTGTTAATCCGACTGATGATCCTGTTAAATTGCTATTTACAACTGCTGTTTCAATTTCTGACATTGCATTTGAAAAGGCATCCCACTTATCTAATAAAGAGAGATAGGTCTGCGGTATTTTTTTTGTTTGCCTGGCAATTGCCTGCGGACGTTTTCCTAAAATATGACCTGCGAGCACATACAATTGCGTTGCCTGGTTAATGCTTTCAATTGTATCCTGCTTAAATAAATAATCACCCCAGGCCACTATATTATCAATGTATTTCATTACCATCCATTTCATGTAAGCAACCGGTCTTTCACGGGCTACAAGGTGCGGTTTAAAAGGGTTGTTTCGCCAGGCACTAATAGCCTCATCGGCAGTATTGGGTTTTAGACCTGCAAATATTTTCTCCAGGCTTTTTTGCGCATCTGTATCCATGAATGGAAAAAACTGCCAAAAACGTTTATCATCATTACCCTCAGCCATTGGGTTAAAAACATAATGAAACCATTTCATCGCCTCTTCAAACTGCTGGGATTTGGTAAGGTTCTCTGCAAGAAGAAGTGGGATATGAAAGAATAATTCCCAATTGTAAAGTGAATAAGGAGATTTCAATTCATGGTAAGCCTTAATTGTTTTATCAGCGGATCCGAACCCGTTTCCCTTGTCGGCTATTTTAAGATTATGCAGAAAAAAGGTAGCTAAATCTCCCCTGTTAAGTTTGTTTATTAACGGGGTTGACTCAGAAAAAAAGAAAGCATCCTGGTTGTTTATCCTGGCGGGTGGTAAAGTAAAAGAAAAGACTGTACTACCACTATAATTATTCGGTATCTGTAATGGTTTTATCTCTGAACTCATATAGTGAAAGTATCCCTGTTGAATTTGATTGACATTTATGGGACTGCCTGTATTTATTTTAATACCATTGCCGTCAAATTCAAAAGCCCCAATAACAGGCGGAGCGCCTGCCCTGAATATCTTTACAACAAGGGATTGCCCATTATTATATTGTATCGTGAAGACTAAATAACCGGATATTGCACTAATCAAATTTCTTTGAAAGGTTTGTATAGTTGTTTTGTAATTTTTTATAGATATTTCTAATGTGTCAAGGTTGCCCCTTTTAGTATTTATTTGCTGTGCTGTTGACATCATCTGGCCAAGTAAATTAATTTGCCTTGCAGCATCCGCCTGTGCAACAGCGTCCTGTATTTCATTTTTTAATTCCTCTATTTTATCCTCAAGTTTTT
>JBDSDG010000051.1:0-5719 GCA_039920685.1 Ferruginibacter sp. | reverse complement strand
CCTACTCTTGCTGAATTTTTAATTTTTATTATTTTTTTAATATTTTTCTTCTTTGAGAAAATGCAGCATAATTTTTTAGTACCTATTTATCAAACAATTAATTTTTGGATTTGTGTGGGACTATTTGTCTACTTCACCGGTAACTTTTTCTTTATTCTTTTGGTTGAAAGTTCAAAAAGCACCGATCCGCAGTTGAAAAACGAATTAGTTATTATATATAGCGTTGTAACAATAGTAAAAAATTTAATTTTAGGCCTTTCGTTATATAACAATAATGAAAACGTACGTCACAGCGATAATTTTATAGTTCCTACCGATTTAAACCTAGATACTTTTACCCCTAATAACAACCTAAACTAACCCAATGTATTTTTTGCAGGCAGATTCTACAGGGATTTCCAGGTTGATGTTTATTGGTACATTGGCAATGCTTACACTCGCCATCGGTATAATTGTCTTCGTCATCTTCCACCAGCGCAAAGTTATCCGTTACCAGTTACAGATGAAAAAGATGGAATCTGAAAAGCAACAGATCCTCCTTAATGCATCCATCAGATTCCAGGAAGAGGAACGGCAACGCATAGCTGCGGATCTTCACGATGATGCAGGCCCTTTATTAGCCACTGCACGGTTATACCTAAATGAGAACCTGGTAAACCAGGAAAAAGCACAGCAGCTGCAAAGTATCTTTAGTGCAAAGCAGATCATTGATGATGCCATATTGCTGATACGTAATATCAGCCACAGTCTTATGCCGCCTACGTTAAAGAATTTCGGATTGGAGAGTGCGACAACAGACTTGTTCCAAAAGATCAGTGGAAGTGGTATATTAAACGCCAGCGCTCGTTTTCATGACTACCGGGAGCGTTTAAAAGTAGAACAGGAATTGTTGATCTTTCGCATAGTCCAGGAATTGGTGAATAATATTATCAAACACAGCAATGCAGGGTTTATTCACCTTACACAAAATTCAAATGGAAATAATCTATACCTGCGGCTTCATCATGACGGGAAAGGAATTGTGCAGGCAGAGTTTGATAAATTAAATCATACTGCACAAGGGCTTGGATTAAAAAATATAGCTAGCCGGATGAAAGTTCTTAATGGTCGCATATTTTTTGAAATAGATCCAAGCCAGACATATTATAAAGTTACCTTAGAAGTGCCAAAAGAAACCATTGTATAATTGCTTTTTTTTACACACTTCTATACCGTATTTGTTGAATTATAATTTCTTACCGTCTTGCGGTTTTCCTTACTTTTGTCCTATAAGCCATGGAATCTACTCAAATAAAGGTTGCAATTGCTGATGATCACAAAATTTTCAGAAAAGGTGTAATCATGTCCATGAGGCCATACATGAACATCAGGTTCGTGATGGAAGCAGATAACGGTGAAGACCTTCTTCAAAAGATACCCGAATCAATGCCTGATGTTATTCTTTGTGATTTGAGAATGCCGATCAAAGATGGTATCGATGCAACTAAAAATATTACCAAATCGTTTCCCGGGATCAGGGTGATCATACTAACGATGTATGAAGATGAACGTTTTGTAGGGCACCTGATGGATTGCGGTGCAGCCGGTTATCTTCTTAAAAATACGGAACCGGCCGAGATCAAAAAAGCTATCATGGATGTTATGCGAACAGGTTTTTATCTCAATCCTTTTGTCAATAAAGTTCTCATAAAGAAAAATTACTCTAAACAGAAATTCAACCACAATCTGAGTTCTGAAATAGTATTAAGCGATCGTGAAAAAGAGGTTCTCACCCTCGTCTGCATGGAATTTACAGCTACCGAGATCGCCCAAAAAATGGACATCAGCGCCCGGACCGTAGAAGCGATCAAAGACCGGCTCATGGAAAGATTCGGTGTTAAGAATTCGGTTGGACTTGTATTCTATGCGATGAAGAACCAGTTGATTGACTAATCTTTGGCATCTCCCTATAAGTATCCATTTATTTTGCTTAATAATACCCCAATATTTCCTGCTGCGAATTGGTCTTGTTTTGAATTCATGAAATTTGCGACTATATGAAAAAGTAAAAAAGTTTAGCACTTTCTTCATTAAAATCAAATTCCTACAATCAGGTTTATAATTAGATGAACTTCAGTGAAGCTGGAACAGTAGGTTTCGCCACAGGCAAAAAAAAACCTTCACGAAGGTGAAGGAATCTTTTATTAGATCATACAGTTATTAATAATCCCTGTTGTAACCGCCGCCGCTGCCGCCACTTCTTCCACCACCTCCATATCCACCACTACTGCCACCGCTTCTTCCACCGCCGCCGCCATATCCGCCGCCGCCGCTTTTCTTATAACCGCCACCGCCGCCGCTGCCACCATAGCCACCGCCACCGGAACGCTTTTTGAATCCACCTTCACCTTCCTGGCGTGGTTGTGATTCATTAACGATCAATTTACGGCCTTGAACTTCTGTTTCATTCAAATTGGAAATAGCAGTACGTGCTGCTTCATCGTCTTCCATTTCAACAAAACCAAATCCTTTACTGCGACCGTTCATTTTGTCTTTCAAAATTTTTGCGCTTGTTACACTACCATACTGTGTAAATAGATTGCTTAAATCGTCGTCGGTCATTGTCCAACTAAGATTTCCTACATAAATGTTCATTGTAAAAACTTTTAAATAAATAAATAAAAAATAATAATGACTTAGCTACAATGAACTGAAAACGAACTTTCAAACAAGTTAAATCAGCCAACAGTAAAAACTAAAACCATTAAACCTCCGTAAAGGTAGGGTTTTCCACGAGAAAAGTTACCAATTCTTCTTTTTTTTACTGGCAAGGGCAATGAATTGGTTTATAGTATGTTATTACCTGTTTTTATCTCCATTGTTTCTGAAAACAAGCGCTTGTATGGTGGATAACTTATGCATCTAACCTATTTTCTTTTTCGTTTTCATATCTTGAGAACCATATGCAATTGAATTATGTTCCAATGATTTGTTTTAGCGTTATAATATTTGAAGATGCTAAAATGGCTCTTCATACAACCACATCAACCCGTTAGGGTTGTAAATTCTCATTTCATCATTTGGCTCAAAGCCGTTTCCCGATTTATTGTGTTCTTAATTTTCTAAAAAATTAATATGCAGGTTTTAAAATTTGGTGGTAGTTCTGTTGAAAGTGCAGCTAATATTAATTTGGTTGCGGAAATAATAATGAATAGATGTGGAAACGATCTTACGGTTGTGGTCGTATCTGCATTAGGGGGCATCACAGATTCTCTATTGAATGTGGCAGAACTGGCTGCTGCAGGAATTGAACATTATAAACTTAATTTAAAAGAGATTGAAGAAAGACATTTGTTTGTTGTTGAAACCATTTTACCGGTAAACCACCATAACAACATTAGCGGTTTATTGAAAAGTTTATTCAGTGAGCTTTCCGACATTACTAACGGTGTATTCCTGGTTGGTGAATTGTCAGAGCGAACTAAAGACAGGATAATGTGTTTCGGAGAAAGATTATCCTCTCATATACTGTCGGAAAAATTAAACTCTATGAATTTGACCAACGAATGGAAAGACTCAAGAGATTTGATCATTACCGATTCTTCATTCGGTACAGCTTCTGTTGATTTTACAAGTACGAATAAAAACATCAGCAGCTATTTTTCAATTTCAAAAAGCCGGTTGTTCATTTTACCGGGTTTTATTGCCTCAGATAAGAATGGCGATGATACTACTTTGGGTAGAGGCGGTTCCGACTATACAGGTGCAATCATATCAGCAGCTTTAAATGCAAGCGTTTTTGAGATTTGGACGGATGTATCTGGAATGATGACTGCAGATCCCAGAATCGTGAAGAATAAACGGTTGATCCCAAAGATATCTTACCAGGAAGCAATGGAATTGTCGCATTTTGGCGCAAAGGTTATTTATCCGCCAACAATTCAGCCAGTGATGAATAAGAACATCCCGGTATGGATCAAAAATACTTTTGCACCTGGCGATGTTGGCACCCTGATCCATAATGAAACCATAAAAAGTGGTGATACAATCTGTGGAATTTCAAGCATCAATAATATTGTTTTGCTCAGCCTTGAAGGGAGTGGAATGATTGGAATTCCAGGGTTCTCAAAAAGATTGTTTGAAGCGTTGGCGGATGCATCGATCAATGTGATCCTTATAACACAAAGCTCATCCGAACATTCTATTTGTGTTGGAATAGAACAGGGGTTTACTGAAAAAGCAAAACTCGCTGTCGACAATACGTTTGCCTATGAAATAGAAACAGGAAAATTAGAGCCATTGATCGTTGAAAAAGATCTGTCGATAGTTGCTCTTGTAGGTGATAATATGAAAAACCACTCAGGGATAAGTGGTAAAATGTTTAGTGCGCTCGGAAAGAATGGGATCAATATCCGTGGGATTGCGCAGGGATCTTCAGAAAGAAACATTTCCGTTGTTATTGCAATTGCTGACGTAAAAAAAGCGATCAATGTATTGCATGAGGAATTTTTTGAAACTAGTTATAAGCAGGTAAATGTTTTTCTAACAGGTGTGGGTAATGTTGGGAAGCGTTTATTGTTGCAAATTCACCAGCAGCAGGAATATCTTCAAAAACATCTTTCAATAAATTTGCGGATAGTTGGCATGGCGAATAGCAAAAAAATGTTGTTCAATGATCATGGTGTCAACCTGGTTAACTGGAAACAATTATTAGACGAAGGTGAAGAACTTGACCTCTTTAAATTTGTTGAAAATATACAGGTAAAGAATTTACGTAACAGTGTTTTTGTTGATGTTACAGCCAATGAAGAAGTTGCAAACGTATATCCTCAACTGTTACAAAGAAGTATATCTGTTGTGGCATGTAATAAGGTCGCTGCATCTTCCGGCTATAGTTCTTATAAAAAATTAAAGGATCTTGCAAATGAATTTAGTGCTGCATTTCTCTTTGAGACAAATGTTGGTGCAGGGCTACCGGTGATCGGTACCTTGAATGACCTGGTTCGTAGTGGGGATGAAGTAAATAAAATTGAATCAGTATTAAGTGGCACATTAAATTTTGTTTTTAATAATTACGATGGCAAAAGATCATTTGCCTCTGTTGTAAGGCAGGCGCAGGAAGAAGGTTATACGGAGCCAGATCCACGCTTAGACCTTAGTGGCAAAGATGTAATGAGGAAGATCATGATCCTTGCTCGCGAGGCTGGTGCCATCCTGGAAATGGAGGACATTAGTAACAACTCCTTTATGCCGCAATCATGTATGCAGGGAACTGTTGATGATTTTTATAAGGCAATGGAAATGGAAGAGAACCATTTTAAGCAGGTATATCAGTCAGCATTAGACGCACAGTGTAAATTAAAGTTTGTTGCTACTTATGAGAATGGAAAAGCATCCGTCGGACTTCAGCATATCGGCCCATCTCATGATTTTTATCATTTATATGGAAAGGATAATATTGTTTTATTTTACACAAGCCGGTATCCCGAGCAGCCTCTTGTTGTAAAGGGTGCAGGGGCGGGAGCAGATGTAACAGCATCCGGCGTATTTGCAGATATTATAAGGGCAGCAAGAAATTAAAATGAAAAAAGTTAAAGTTAGAATTCCAGCCACCATCGCCAACCTTGTTTGCGGCTATGATGTTTTAGGTATGGCGATCAATGATCCTTATGATGAAATGGAGGTGATGCTTTCTGATGAACCGGGCATAAGGATAAAGCATCTGGATGGATTCGATCTT
>JBDSDG010000050.1:0-16422 GCA_039920685.1 Ferruginibacter sp. | reverse complement strand
GGCCCCGAAGTGGTTTGGCACTAAATAATGGAGTCACTTGTTTAAACACTCCGGGAACCATTGACAGTGATTACCGCGGAGAAATAAAAGTATTGCTCATTAATCTTGGCAATGAACCGCATACAATAAACAATAATGACCGCATTGCACAGATGCTTATCAGCAAGGTTGAACATGCGGAACTGATATTGGTACAGCAATTGGAAGATAGCAGCAGGGGTACCGGCGGATTCGGACATACCGGTGTTCAATAAATAAAACCTAATAACCAGATGAAGCAAATCATAATCGTTGGATTGTTATTTTTAAATTTTGCATTTTTTAGTTGTAAAACAACCAGGCAAATAAATAAAGCGATCCGCCCGAAGGACAGTACTACCGTATTCAATAATAAATCTGCTGCTGATTCTTTAAAGCTGATCACAGAAACACTTCAGGCTTTCAAGGCACATACAATAGATTTTAAAACGTTCAACGCCAAGATAAAAGTTGATGTTGAGGACGCGAAAGGGAAGCAACCGGATATTACAGCCGTAGTGCGCATTATAAAAGACAGCGTAATATGGATGTCTTTGTCTGCAACATTCCTTAATATAGAGGTGTACCGGGTGCTGATCACAAAGGATAGTGTGATACTGCTGAACAAACAAAATAAGGAAGTGCAATATCGCTCATTGGATTATTTACAGGAAGTTGCAGAGATCCCGGTTGATTTTAAAACAGTTCAGAATCTGCTGATCGGCAATCCTGTTTTTTACGCAGACTCCATTAAATCTTACAGGCAACTTGATAACCTGATATTGATCACCGCGGTTGGTGATATTTTTAAAAACCTGCTGACCCTCTCTGCAGCAGATAAATTATTAAAGCATATAAAACTCGATGACGTGAATATTTCGAGGAACAGGACAGCTGATATTACTTATGATGATTATGAATTTTCCAATGGAATAAATTTCTCAACCTATCGCCAGATCATTGCCTCAGAAAAAAATAAGATAGACATCAGGCTTAACTTTAAGCAATATGAGTTTAACAAACAATTATCAGTGGCATTTAATATCCCCAAAAATTATAAGCGCAAATAACCGTTATTTTATCGGTGAACATTTTGTAATTATTATTTGTCCCTGAATTGTATTTTTGTGAAAACCCATAAATTCAGTCCATGATCAAGATCCTCTTCATTTTTCTTATTTCATTCAGCTTTATTATTACTGGATTCTCTCAAAGCAGGGAAGAGCTGGAAAAGCAGCGCCAGGAGCTGAAAAGGGAAATTGAAGAAACAGAGAGGTTGTTAAGTCACAACAAGGCACAAACGAAGGAGAGCCTTCTCACCTTAAAACTTATCAATAAAAAAGTAAATCTCCAGGACCGTGTAATTGATAACCTGAACAAAGATCTGAGGGTATTAAACAATAATATGTTTACCATCCAGAAAGATATTTACAGGTATGATAAGCTGCTTGATACACTTAAGCAGGAATATGCAAAGAGCATGGTCTATGCATATAAGAACCGGAGTAATTATGACTTCCTTAATTTTATTTTTTCTGCGGCAAGCTTTAATGATGCGATCAAGCGATTGACATATCTTAAAAGCTACAGGAATTACCGTGAAATGCAAGGTGAGAATATTCTTCGCACACAGGAACTACGTCGTAAGCGAAGACAGGATCTTGGCGGCACAAAAGATGCTAAGAATCAGAACCTGCAGACCCAGAATAAGGAAATGAAATCCCTGGAAAACGAGCAGAAAGAAAAGGACAGGGTGCTTGCAGAATTGAAAAAGCAAGGAAAGGAGTTAAATAACCAGATGGCGGCGAAGCAAAAGCAAATGAAGAAAGTTAGCAACGCAATTGCCGCAGCCATTAAGAAAGCCCAGGAAGCGGCACGTAAAGCTGCGATTGCCAAAGCTGCTGATGAGGAAAGGAAAAGAAAAGAAGCAATTGTAAACAACTCTTCCGGAGACAATACTCCGAATACAAGTACTAAATCCATTTCCACTCCTTCAAGGACAAAAGTTCCGGCAAAGAATTCAGAAAGTGTACTGTTGAATGCAGGCAATATTGCCTTGAATACAAGTTTTGAAAAAAATCGTGGCACCTTACCGTGGCCGGTAGACAGGGGTGTGATCCTGATGCATTATGGCTCTAATACATTACCGAGCGGTAGTAAGATAACGGTTACGTCTGTAACTATTTCGGCTGATATCGGAACGCAAGTAAAAGCTGTTTTCAATGGTACTGTGTCAACAGTTCAAAGTATAGAAGATATGCAGGTTGTTATTATTCAGCATGGCCGGTATTTTACTACCTATAGTAATCTTTCAGGAGTAAATGTTCAAAGAGGGCAGGAGATCACAACAGGTCAAACAATTGGAAAGGTTGCTGCCAACTTTGATGGAATAGGAGCGATTGATTTCTACATGAGCAATGAGAGCAGCAATTTCGATCCGGAAAGGTGGCTTCGTCCACGTTAAATTACTTTTTCATAAAGCGCTTCATATTTCGGAACAATATTTTGGATATCAAATTTCTTAGCCTGCGATAATGCATTCGCTTTGAATTGCAGCAGCGTGTTATCATCCTTCAGGATCTTGATGGCATTGATGCTCATATCCTTCACATCCCCAACGTTGCTCATATAACCGCAATAGCCATTGATATTTATTTCCGGTAGCCCCCCGGCATTTGTAGATATCACCGGAACTTCGGCTGCCATAGCTTCCAGTGCTGCAAGTCCAAAACTTTCATATTCACTGGTCAATAAGAAGAGGTCTGCAATAGGAAGTATATCTTCCATTTGTTCCTGTTTTCCCAGGAACTTGATAGAATCAAATGCTTTACAATCGCGTGTCATAGATTCGATCTCCGGACGTTCAGGGCCATCACCTATCAGGAGCAATTTGGCAGGGATCTCTTTTTGAATTAGCAGGAAGGTTTTGATCACATCGTCCACCCTTTTTACTTTTCTAAAATTTGATGCGTGAACGATAATTTTTTCATCATTCAAGGCGATGAGTTTTTTAAAAGCATTCACTGGCTTCTTATTGAAACGTTTTACATCAACGAAATTGTGGATCACTTCGATCTCTTTACTGATTGTAAAATTCTTATAAGTTTCTTCCTTTAGATTTTCTGAAACTGCAGTAAGAATATCACTTTCTTCCATGGAGAAAGTTACAACAGGGCTGTATGTTTTATCCCTCCCTACAAGTGTGATATCTGTACCGTGCAATGTTGTAATGACAGGGATCTTTTTGTTCTGCTTTGCCAGGATCTGCTTTGCCATATATGCAGCGGCAGCATGAGGTATCGCATAGTGAACATGTAGTAATCCAATGTTGTGGTTGTTCACCACATCTACCATTGTACTGGCCAAAGCTGTTTCATATGGCGGATAATCGAACAATGGGTAAGTTGGCACTCTTACTTCATGGTAAAAGATGTTAGTATGGAAACCGCTTAGTCGCACCGGCTGCTGGTAGGTTATGAAATGGATATTGTGTCCCTTATCTGCAAGCGCTTTTCCAAGTTCGGTGGCAAGCACACCACTTCCTCCAAATGTTGGATAGCAAACGATCGCTATGTTCATAAGCAAATGTTTTATTTTTTTGCTGGAAGGATAGAATAATAGATGTTGATATCCTTACATGGTATAATTTAATTCGCAATTTACCAATTATATAAACATTTCATTTTAATAATGATTAATGGCTTAAGGAGTAACCACAGCTGTACTGAAAATACAGCACGAAAATTGTTTTTCTCTTTGAAAGTTGGTTATGGTTAACTTGCTTACTTTTTATTGCATTAAATAATAAATCCCGGCGCTCATGATTTATAAAGTGGTTCTCAAAAAGGCATTATTCTTCATCACGGTATCAATGTCAATCCATGTATTGAAGGCACAGAACATGGATTCTATCCAGGTAAAAAAAATATCCGATGAGATCATGACGAATAGCGTTGCTTATGAGAACTTACGCTTTCTATGTAAAAAAACAGGCCCAAGGCTAAGCGGTTCAGAAAATGCCGAAAAAGCAGTTATGGCCACGTTTAAAATGTTGAAGGATGCCGGCGCAGATACGGTTTATCTTCAGCCATGTATGGTTCCTCATTGGGTACGTGGAGAAAAAGAAAGAGGCTATATAGATCTTTCAAGCGGAACAAAATACGATCTCCATCTTTGTGCATTAGGTAATTCCTTTGGAACGGGCAAAAACGGGATCAGCGGGAAGGTTATAGAGGTCAGCAGTTTTGCTGAATTAGAAAGCTTAGGGGAAGCTGGCATCAAAGGTAAAATTGTATACTTCAACTTCCGTATGGATCCTACATTAATAGAAACTTTCCGGGCTTATGGTGCAAGCGGGGGTGCAAGGGGAAGGGGTGCGGCACGTGCGTCCAAATACGGTGCAATTGGTGTCATGGTGCGTTCACTAGGAAGTAACATTGACGATTACCCGCATACAGGCAGTACGGTGTACAACGATTCATTTCCAAAGATACCGGCAGTTGCCATCAGCACGCGGGATGCAGAATGGCTGAGCTTGCAACTTAAAAAAGACGATAAGTTGACCGCTTACTTCAAAACAAGTTGCAGCATGCTTGCTGATGTCCCTTCTTATAATGTGATCGGTGAGATCAGGGGCACACAATTTCCGTCAGAAATCATTACTGTAGGCGGCCATCTTGATAGTTGGGACCTTGCGGAAGGTGCACACGATGATGGGGCAGGTTGTGTTCAAAGCATTGAGATCATACGTACCTTAAAAGCAGTAGGTATTCATCCAAAGCGTACCATTAGAGCTGTTATGTTCATGAACGAAGAAAATGGAACACGTGGCGCTAAAGCATATTTTGCGGTAGCTAAAAAAAATAATGAGCAACATATCTTTGCATTGGAAAGTGATGGGGGCGGATTTACCCCAAGGGGGTTCAGCTTTGATGTGACAGAACAACAATTTTCAAAATTTCAGAAATGGAAACACCTCTTTTCAAATTATAGTGTACAAAATTTTTTTATTGGTGGATCCGGAACTGATATAGGGCCTTTAAAAGAACTTGGTACTCCACTAGCTGAATTGGTTCCGGATAGCCAGCGATATTTTGATATTCATCACGCTGCTACTGATACTTTTGAATCAGTAAGCAAAAGAGAGTTAGATTTAGGAGCGGTAAATATGGCGGCCTTGATATGGTTGGTCAGTGAATATGGATTAAACAATTAAGTAAAGAAAGTATGGAAGATCTACAACAACCATTGCAACCCAGGAAGAAAGGAGGTGTCAGGCGTTTTTTTCTGTGGTTCACATTCATTATAATATTGGTGGGATCAATTGTTACCTGGTGGAATTATTTTTACGTTTTCGGCGAAGGTGTAAAATCCGGTGAGCTTAATTACGTCGTTAAGAAAGGCAACATTTTTAAAACGTATGAAGGAAAGCTCATTCAGTCCGGGGTTCGCTCTAAATCTCCCGGTAGTATTCAATCTTATGAATTTGAATTTTCAGTAACGAACGACAGTATTGCAAGTGTACTGATGCTTAACAGTGGAAAATATTTTGACTTGCACTACAAAGAATATAAACACCGGGTGGCGTGGCGGGGATATACCGTATATATTGTTGATAAGATCATTGGGATGAAGGAGATCGGTCATTGATCATTTTCCTGCATGCAGTAAAAATATAGCCGGTTGCTTATGAAGCTCCGGTTTTTTCTTTTTCCATTCAGATACAGGCATTGTAATAATGCGTTCCTCTGCACCCGTAATATTTACAGCAATGCATATCCTTGTGTTTGCATCACAATGATGCAAAAGGCTTTCCAGCAATTGATTGTTCCTGTAAGGGGTTTCTATAAAGATCTTCGTGCTGTCATTCCTGGAAGAAGAATTTTCAAGTTCCTTGATTTTTTTTGCACGCATTAAATTGTCGATCGGCAGGTAACCTGTGAATTCAAATTGTTGTCCATTCATTCCGCTAGCCATTAATGCAAGCAGTATGGAACTGGGGCCCACCAATGGCTTGATCGTACAATTCATTTCCTGCGCAAGTTTTATCAGAATTTGTCCGGGATCAGCAATTCCCGGGCACCCCGCTTCGCTTATAATAGCAATGACTTTTTTTTCTTTTATCCTTTCTTTAAAGTTATTCAGGTGTTCCGATTCTGCCTTGTGAATAGCGAACCATTCAAATGCATCAATCACTATATTTTTATCAAGGGCTTTAAGGAAGCGGCGTGCCGACCGCTCGTTCTCAGCAAAGATCACACTGCACTTTTTAATTGCATCAAGCACATATGCCGGAATGGTTTCGGTAACATCATCCATTAAAACACAGGGAACCAAATAAACAGTTGTCATGCTAAAATTATTACTTGACTTTTTTTAGCGCTGAACAAGCTGAGTGTAGCTGCGATCACTGCATAGCTTGGTGCAAATAACCAACCGATCACCGGCACGAGGTGCATGATGTAAAATACCATTCCATTGCCAATAGCAAGACCTTTGTGGCGGCTGATGAATTCAATGGACTGCGGTGCGCTCATTTTATTCCTTTCACTGCTATAGTCGAGCATGGAAAATCCGAAATAATAGCATTCAACAAAAAGCGAAACCAATGGAGCTATCCATCCAAACAATGGAATAAAAGACAGGATAACGATCGTAACAACATATACAGTTTGCCAAAGCATATTCCGAAATGCGATCCTTACAGCCCGTCCAATGTCTGTCATTAATTGCTTAAAGCTAAAAGGAAAATCCTTTTCCTCAATGATGCTTTCTGTTTTCTCACTCAGGTAGGCAAAAACGGGAGAACCAATAATAAGAAAAAGGTATTTGAACAATGAAAAGTAAAAGAGGAGTAATACAAGCCGGAATATGACCTGGCCAATGATGAAGAACCAAAATAACCAGCTGTCCTGCATCCTGTCAAGCCAGTTCTTTACGCCTGATTTTAAAAGGACAAATTCAATGGCACTATTACTGGTGATCCAGAAAAGGTAAATTCCAATTATAAAAAGGATCGTATAAATAATTCCCGGGATCAGTATCCATTTCCATAGCCTGTGCTTTACTATAAACCTATGTGCCTGTGCAAATGACTGTATGGCTATGATAATTTCTTTAAGCATTTGCAGTTTTAAAAAGGAATAAGAATTTTAAAGATAATAAATAAAATTTCAGTGCCCTTTTGTGGGCACTTTTCATTATTTAGGCAAGCATAATTGATAAGCACCAGAAAAACAACGATACTTGATTAATTTTGTTGAATACCTGTATGAAAAAGCTACCAATTAAATTTTACGATAGGGAGGATGTTGTAATCATCGCCAAAGAATTATTAGGTAAGGTGGTGGTAACTAATATAAATGGTAAGGTTACAAGCGGCCGGATTGTGGAAGCAGAGGCATATGTTGCGCAAGTTGATAAAGCTTCACATTCATTTGGTGGAAGGAGAACCGCCCGTAATGAGCATATGTATGCGCATCCCGGAACTTCGTATGTGTATATATGTTATGGGATGCACCAGATGCTGAATGTGGTAACCAATAAAAAGGATATCCCGGACGCCGTTTTGGTCAGGGCGATTGAACCTATCTCCGGCATAGATATCATGCTTGAAAGAACAGGTAAGGCAATATTCGATTCTACCTTAACGCGTGGGCCCGGGAATGTTGGTAAGGCGCTTGGAATATTTAAAGTCCATTCCGGTTTGAATTTTCTGGATGATGAGTTGTCAATTTACAGTGACAATCAAAGTAGCATCCCCGACGAACAAATAGGGATCAGTAAAAGGATCGGTGTTGAAAGTGCGGGAGAAGCTGCATTGTCGCCTTACAGGTTTTATGTGAAAGGGAATAGGTTTGTAAGTGGGAGGCCGAGGTAGATACACGCTGTTAGCTGTTAGCTGTTAGCTGAAAGATAAAAAATTAATTTCGAGCACCAGAATTTAAATCGCCAAAACTTTATATCAAATTTATCACGCAATTGGTTCTATTCGCTAAAGTTCAAGAAATTGTAAAGTAACAACTGAAAACACTGGCTAATTTCTAACAACTAATAGCTTTCTTTCAACAGGCTTATAGCTAATAGCTTGAAGCAAACAGCTGTCTCTTCTCCTAAAATTTCGGACATGGAATACCCTTCGATTCTACTTTGCGCTTGATATAAATGATAGAAAATTCGGAACCACCACGGCTGGAAGTTGCAGTTTTCAAAGCGCTTGTGTTGATGTCGTAACTTGCACCTATTCTGAGGCCTGAAAACTCGATCCCAACATAAGGAATGATCGCATCATTTAGACGATACCACGATCCAATATATATACTTGTTGGATTTACTTCTCCAGGATTGGCATTTAATGAAAGTGCAGCACCTACTGTAGTTTCACTGGCTTTATTTTGTATCTGGTGAATTAAAGATGTATTGAATGTTACGACCTCCGAGACCGGGAATGCACCGCCGGCATGGATCGTGACTCTCCCGCTTAGATACCAGTTCTTATCTTTAAAACTTACTTTAGGCCTGTTAATATGATACATGGATGCGCCCAGGTAAAAATTATTTGTTCCGTTTGAGGAGCCTGAATAAAGTAGTCCGGCATTTAGGTCAATATAACTTTGATTGCTTCCATTTGTCAGCACTTCTCTTTGTGATTCATTGGTAAAACCATTTTGAGTTAGCATTGATTCAAAGGTCAGTTTTGATACGTCAAGTGACATACTACTGTAAGTTCCCTGGAAACCGGCACCAATTGTATTGTATCCTTCTTCATCCAATGCTTTGTGGTAAGACATTGATATAGATCCGTAATTGAGCTTTAATACACTATTTGCACTTGCATCTGAAACACCAGAAAGGCCAATACCAAATACATCTCCATCCGGAACCCTGCTTTTTAAAATAGGAAAATCAACAGATGCGCTTGTAGTAACATATGCTTTGGGTATAGATGGCCATTGATCCCTGTGATTTGCAGCCAGCCTCCATTGTCCATCAAATTTTCCGGTAAATGCAGGGTTAAGCGTTAAGGGAGAAGAAAAGAATTGCGAAAAATGCGGGTCTTGCGCCTTTAAAAATCCGGCTAGCAGGAGGGCAACGACAATTAAAGTATATTTTCTCATCATTCAGGATCTTATCTAGGTATTAAAGATAAGGATTTGCTTGAAAATGCTGCACCAAAATGGCTGGTTTAACATAGTGCCCCGGAAAATAATAATATTGATCAGTTTTGCATTTTTGAGCCGTAAGCCAGGTCCCCGGCGTCTCCTAAGCCCGGTACGATATATCCCTTTGCCGTCAACTCATCATCAATATCCCCGCACCATATAGTGGCCTTAGGCTCCGCCCGAAGCACATATTCGATACCTACAGTACAGGCAATTGCGCAAACGATATGCAGTTCCTTTATCTGGCCCTCATCCTTTAAATGCTGAATGGATTTTACAAGTGAGGAACCTGTGGCCAGCATGGGGTCACTGATAATAACCACCCGCCCTGCAATTTCGGGACAACTCATATACTCCAGGTTAATATCAAAGCTTCCATCCTCGTTGTGTTTTCTATAAGCACTGAGGAATGCATTGTCTGCACGGTCATAATAATTCAGCAATCCATTGTGCATTGCCAGTCCTGCCCTTAAGATTGTTGCAAGTACAGGTTGCTCTTTCAGAACTTTACAGGTAGCTATTCCCATCGGGGTTGTAATTTCCCTGTCTTCAGTTTCCAGTTGCTTGCTTATTTCATAGCCAATAACTTCAGCAATTCTCTCCAGGTTCCGGCGGAACCGAAAACGGTCGTTTTGGACTTCAACATCTCTTAATTCGCAAACCCAATTGCTGATAAGTGAATGGGACGTGCTGAGATTTCTAACCATGATCTATTTTTTTTTAGCCGGGAAGGCGGTAAGATGATATCCTGTAATTATTCCTGGAACTGATTGTTTGCTGCAATATATATTTTATATACATTAACAACCAAATCTATAATAAAATCATCGGGGATAATGTATTTTTATTCAACAATATTAGTGGTATCACAACAAAAACTACGACCATGAAAAAATTAACTGCAGTAATGATTACAGCAATATTGTTTTTTTACGGTTGTGGAAACGAGCAGGATGGAGATGCACTAACGGATGATTATGAAAAAGGGAAAATGTCGGTTGCGGAGATGGAGAAAAAGAATCCCATTCAATTTTTATCTGTAAGCGGGAGTGATAAAAAAAATATATTGGGCCAGACCGTCATCAATGGTATTATGATCAACAATGCAAAGATCGCCAGCTTTAAGGACATAGACATTAAGTTGTCTTTCTACAGCAAGACAGGTGCATTGCTGGAAGAGGATCATGAAATGATATACGAAACGCTTTCACCCGGGGAAAGTAAAAGTTTTAAAAGCAAATATTTTGCTGCCAAAGGAACGGATAGTGTAGGGATGAAGGTTATTGGAGCCAAGGCGATCAAATAGCTAATTAGTGGTTGCAGGTTGGAAGGTTACGGGTTAGGGTTTTTCAACGTCTTGAACCTTTGGAACCTTTTGAACTTTGAAATGTTCTTACACAAACTGAAACTCATCTCCATCAAACATTCCCATATCACTCAATTTTAAATGCGGTATCACAAGAAGAGCCATAAACGAAAGAGTCATGAATGGTGCTGTAAGTGTTGATCCCATTTGCTGCTTCACCATTTTATCTATCTCAGTATAAGCATTCGCTACCTGGTAACCATCAGCTGCGCTCATCAAACCTGCCACTGGTAATGCAAGCACCTTTTCCGCAGTAGCACTTACGGCACTTACGCCTCCCCGTGCTATTATAACCAGGTTGATGGCTTTTAACAACGATACATCATCTACACCAATTGCAACAATATTGTGACTGTCATGGGCTACCGAGGAAGCTATTGCTCCCTGGGTGATACCGAAATTTTTTATGAAGCCCTTTGATACAGGTGCATTCTTATAACGGTTCACAACAACTATCTTTAAAATGTCGCGAGTAGGATCACTCACGATCTGTTCGTTCTTTACCAGCGGAACCACTAATATTCTGTTGGTGATCAATTGGCCATCCAATGCTTCAATTACATTGATCTGATTTTCATTATTAAATGGAATTATAAGATCCTCTAATTGTTTCTGGTCACATTCGAATTGGTTGATCGGAACAGATAAAACACTTTTTATTTTTGACTCACCATTTTCAGCTACAAGATTGCCATCCACATAAGTTTGAATTACCTTAAATGTAACGAGGTCGTTTATTACGATCATATCAGCCGGATCCTGTTCTTGAAGTAAACCAACATCCATTTTATAGTGTAGCACAGGATTGAGACAGGCAGCTTTCAACACCTTAAATACATCAATGCCTTCTGCAACTGCCCTTGCACACAGTTGATCTATGTGGCCATCAGCCAGACTATCGGGATGCTTATCATCACTGCAGAACATCATGTTGTCAGAATGGTCGTTCATGAGTCCTATTAAAGCATCAAAGTTTTTAGCGGCGCTTCCTTCCCTGATCAATATTTTCATTCCATACCCAAGCTTATCCAATGCCTCTTCTTCGGTAAAGCATTCATGATCTGTACTGATGCCGGCATCTATATATTTTTTTGCAAGCTCCCCCCTTAATCCAGGTGCATGTCCATCAACTGGCTTATCGTATTTTTTTGCAGCAGCAATTTTTTTCATGACTTCCGAATCGTTGTGTAACACGCCCGGAAAATTCATCATCTCGCTCAAATATTTAATTTCAGGAAGCTTTAAAAGCTGTTCAACCTGCCCTGCATTGAGCGCTGCTCCTGCGGTTTCAAATATCGTGGCAGGAACACAACTCGGTGCGCCAAAATTAAATTTGAAAGGAACAGTTTTGCCATTGTCGATCATGAATTGAACACCTTCTATCCCACAAACATTTGCGATTTCATGCGGATCGCTAATTGTACCTACAGTTCCATGAACAACGGCAAGCCGGGCAAATTCTGAAGGGATCAGCATGGAACTTTCAATATGCACATGACTGTCAATAAATCCAGGTAGAATATAATTCTGATCCTTTTGAAGTTCACCGGATCGTAAAATACTACTGATCTTGCCATCCACGATCTTTATTTCACCATAAAAGATCTGCCTGTTTAGTATATCAACAATATTTCCGGTGAGTGTGAAACTATTCATTTTTATTCCTTCTTTTAATATTAACAAGTACCTGTTATAGATCGGTAGCAGGTAAATCTACAAATATTTTATCCTATCTTTCGCCCCTAAAAAAATCAAACAATGAAAAATTTATTTATTTTCTGCTTTTTTGTAATGGCCTTGATTTTTGTTCAATTTGCTCAGGGACAAAGTGTTGATGAGATCATACAAAAGAATATGGAGGCGATGGGGGGCAAAGAAAAACTTGCAACACTAAAAACTGTTAAGCTTGAAGGATCAATGAGTATCCAGGGTACGGACGTTTCCATTACAACAACCAAATCTCACATGGCAGGTATACGTACTGATATAGAAGTGATGGGGATGGCAAATTACCAGGTTGCAAATCCAACCAAAGGTTCAGTGTTTATGCCCGTGAGAGGAATGACTGCACCAGAGGATATGGAAGCTGAGCAATACAAATCGTCGTTGAATCAGATGGATCTTCAAGGGCCATTTTTGAATTATAAGGATAAAGGAACTAAGGTGGAATATGTAGGAACAGAAAAAGCAGGAGATGCGGATGTATATAATTTAAAAGTTACTTTCAAGAACGGGAAGGTGAACAATTATTTTATTGACACCAAAACAAACCGCATCGTAAAAACTACCGGCAAGTCCATGATGAACGGCCAGGAAATGGATGTGCAGACCACATACAGCGACTACAAGCAAACTTCTGATGGATTCTGGTTTCCGTTCACAGTAACGAATACGCAGGGAACAATTAACTATAGTAAGATATCTACCAACGTTCCTGTTGATATAAGTATATTCAAGATCTGATTTTGAATGGATCATAGAAAAGCCCCGTCATATCGAAGGGACTTTTCCATTTAAAATAGAATGATCATTTGATCAATAGCTGGATCGTCTCCGGATCATTTTTCGATGATAATACTTTTACATAATAAACTCCCGGTGAAAGGTTTTGCAATCCAAGCTTAACCGATTGATTGTATCCAATAAGAGAACGCTGCTTCTTCACTATTTTACCTGATCCGTCAATTATTATTATCTCAACAGATTCCACGCCCATTGCTGAAGAGTTCAAATAGGTAACATCGGCAGCAGGAACGGGGAACAACGAAAAAATGGAGCCGGCTTTTTTTACTTCAATAGAAATGATATTTGAATATTGAAATTTATCATCCAGGTCCACTTGCCGTAACCGGTATAAATTGATCCCTGTCCTTGGGCTATTGTCCGTATACTGGTAATTAACCACTGTGTTACTTGTACCTCTTGCCGTTACTGTTCCAATAGCAGAAAAGCCTGCTCCCCCATCAACTGAGCGCTCAATTGAAAATAGTTTACTGTTCAACTCACTGGCAGTATTCCATTGCAGGACAGAAGAACTGGTTGATTTATTATAGCTGCCGTAAAAATCAATCAGTGTAACGGGAATAACAAAGCCGCAGACGTTATCAACAGTAAAAACAGGCGTTATGATGGTAGGCAAAATACTGAGCATTGTTCCGCCGGCAACCATAGCTAAAGCATTTTGAGAAGTAGCATTTGATGACGCAGCTTGAAGAAAAAATGTATTTGCATCCGACACATCACATGGAATTGTTGATACGGGTAGATTGATCGATGAAAATAAATTAAAACCATCGAGGTCAGTAATAAATACACTTCCCGCAATTGCAGCATTTGTACCGGAAACATCCATCCCGGGAATTGAAGCCACGGCGCTATTAAGCTGTCTATTGTAGGCCACTGTGCCATTTGTGATCCGGGAAACATACACGGATCCAGGAATTGTATAAGAGCTTCCAATCAAAAAATCATTTTCCGAGATCGCACCGAAAGCAAATCCATTTGCAAAATCAGTTCCGGTATGGTATAGAATATTCCCGGATAGATTTTTTGTTGTTTGGTCATAAACAAAAATACAATTGGTACTTGGCGAACCAAAACCCTGGTAAACATTCATCTGGCAAACCACTACGTTGTTCCGTATAAAGAATTTCTGAGGAGAAAGAGTATTAAAGTAATAAGGAATTGATGCTACACTCGTTGAAATAGCGTAAGTATTCTGGCTGGTTACTGCTCCTGTAAGCTCATTCAATTCTAATAAGGATGCATTATAACTACCTCCCAATTCTATATATATGCCTCCCACAATTAAATTACCGTTTGGCAGCTGCGCTATAGCCTGGAATCCATCCGAATTTGCCCTGGTTGATAAAAAAGACCACAAGGTAGAGCCTGAAGAATTTAATAATACAACAAAGCTATTTGTCTGTGGAGGAGCATAATGATCATATCCTGCAAGTGCAATATTATTATTGACAGTTTCAACTACATCGAAAAATACTTCTCCTACTGAAGAATTGGCAGAAACACTTGTCCACAAAATATTTCCGTTCAATGCGCTAATGCGACATGCAACCGCTCTTCTAATTCCGGCCTGGTACATTTGTCCAATAGCAAGGTAATCTCCGTTGTTACAAACAATTACCCTGTAAAAAGCATCATCACCATTATTTGATAAAGATGTTTGCCAAACAATGTTATGATTTACGTCCAGCTTTACAACAAGCAGATCATTCCCGGTTGCACCATTGTTTGTATAACCCACGTTAACTATTCCACCATCTGAAGGATCGAATTTGACATCCCTGAAAAATTGTTCAGAACCTGTAATGCCTGTATTTATTTGAACGGTTTGTGCCGAAAGAAAAGAAATTACAAATAGATTTGCGAGCAATAGTAAAGATCGTTTCATCTGATACTTTTAAGTTAGAGTTGATTGTATTTACTAAAATAGCATTAATTACCTTATTTTTTACACACTGGTAAGTTTATTATGAGTATTAAATCTTTCGGTTCATCTTTCATCAGCAAATTCATTTTCATTCAACGCTCCTTTGGTAAAAAGCCGTTTCGATTACTTGATATTGGAGCTGGCAACCATTCAGCGAGTAAGACTAAACGTGTATTTCCGAAATGCGAGTATCATGGTGTAGATATGGAAAGAACTTATAATAATAGCCAGGAAGACTTTCAGAATATGGCAGGTTTTTATGAAATGGACCTGACAAAACTTGATTTTTCAAAGATTCCTGATAATTATTTTGATGGTATATGGATGGTGCACGTTATAGAGCATTTATTCAATGGAGACGAGGTCATAATGGGATTACTTCCAAAATTGAAAAAGAATGGGTATATGTATCTTGAATACCCCGGGAAAAAAAGCACTACACTTCCCAGTATGAATGGCACTTTGAATTTTGCTGATGATCCCACTCACGTTCGTTTATATTCAATTCATGAATTAACGCAATTACTAGTGAGAAATCAATGCAGGGTTTTAAAATCGGGAATCAGGAGAAATACATGGTTCATGCTGGCAATGCCTTTTAGAATAATTAAAAGTGCGATCAAATGGAAAAAATTACAGGGAAATATTTTTTGGGATGCCCTAGGTTTTGCCGAGTATTTATGGGTTATCAAAAACTGATCCATCATCCAGAAGATCCGGCCGCCTTTCTCTTGTATGTTGCATAGCCTGTTCATTCCTCCATTCTTCTATAAGCTTATGATTCCCGCTCATTAAAATGGATGGTATCGTCCAGCCGCGGAACGTTTCCGGCCTGGTGAATACCGGTGGGGCTAATAAATTATCCTGGAATGAATCGGTAAGTGCCGAACTTTCATCATTCAATACACCTGGAATCAATCGGCCAATCGAATCCGTTAGTACTGCAGCGGCAAGTTCTCCGCCACTTAAAACATAGTCACCAATAGATATTTCCTTTGTTATAAAATGATCCCTGAAGCGCTGATCTATTCCTTTGTAATGGCCACAGATCATCAATAAATTTGTTTTTAAAGATAGTTGGTTTGCCATCTGCTGCTTAAATGTTTCTCCATCAGGTGTCAGGTAAATGATCTCATCGTATGCAGTTGTTTTTTGTAATTGTTCAATTGCATTAACTAGTGGCTCGATCATGATCACCATACCGGCACCTCCCCCAAACTGGTAATCGTCTACCTGTGCCCGAGCATATGTTGTATACTCACGCAGGTTGATCACATTTACTTCTAACAAGCCCCTGTCTTTTGCACGCTTCATCATTGAATGCGCAAAAGGGCTCACCAGCAGATCAGGAACAACCGTAAGTATATCTATACGCATAGCCAATTAAATTAACCTCAAACTTCAAACTTCAAACCTCAAACCTCAAA
>JBDSDG010000049.1:0-2719 GCA_039920685.1 Ferruginibacter sp. | reverse complement strand
TCTATCGGTACACCCAATACCTCAAATTCACTGCTGATATATGGTGGCTTTACTCCATTGAACTGAGGAATGAAATGGCAGGTGCCGCATTTTGCTTTTCCCATAAAAACATTGAATCCTTTCCGGCTGTTTTCGTTGATCGCTTTTTGCTGGTTCATTGCTTCATCGAAGGGAGAATAATATTTGCTGAAATCACTGTAATATAAAATGACTGCTGATACGATATGATCAATTTTTACTTCCGGTGAATTTGGAGTTAGTTTACTGAAACGCTTGAAAGCTTTTTCATAATCTTTACAACTCATTACTTTTTTAACAACATCAGTTTCAACGCCGCCCATTTCAATGGAGTTGGTAACAACATCCTTTGCCTGGTTAAGTAATGAAATGTGCTTTCCATCAAGCATGATCAGGTGATTGTATATAACGTTTACAAGAGAAGGTGTATTTCGCGGCAACGTTTGCTGGTTGTCAAATTGAAAGCTCGTTTGCCTGCTGGTGTCTGTAAAATATTCATTTGACTTGTGACAGGAAGCACAACTTCGTTTGTTGTTCCCGGACAGAATGGGATCATAAAATAATAATTTCCCCACCCTTTTTATTTCTGCCAGTGATGCTTCATCTTCTACTGGAAGATAAATGCCTCTTACATTTTGACCTTCATACAGGTCCTTGTTGAAAATTGAAAGGCTGTTATCTTTTAATGTATAATCATTAAAATTATTTGATACAACATGATACTCCCTGATCATTTGCTGGTTAAGTGCATACAAAGGATTAATGTATTGGTTGATAAATGTAAAATGATCAAATTCAAGTTGATCTTTACTTCCTTTCCTGATAAACATTAAAGCATGCTGGTATAATTCCAGGTATTCTTTATTGACCTGGTATCCTGGAAAGCTTTTATTAAATGTTGAATAGATCGTTTCAACCGAACTCATCATTTTTTCAAGCTCCGGGATAATATTTTCTTTATCCGGACATTCGAAGCCTGTTGTATAGATGGCCGCAAGATTTAAAAGGAATAACCTATTGCATAAATAAAAATGAGGGTATTGTTTTAAGTTGACAGTTATTGAATCTGCCTCGTAAACAGCGGTGCTTCTTAGGGAGGAATTTATAAGAGCCACCAGGGAATCTTTAATGGGCACTTTTTCTAACAGGTATAGTTCTGCGAGCATAAGGCCTGCTCCCTCTCTCCTGTATGGCTTCTCAAATTTTTCAAAAACCTCATTTTCCCATTCAACCGGCAATGGGCCGTTCAATTTAAGGTAAGCTGTTGGTTCCAGGTAACGTACCCAAATATCTATTGCCTTTAATTTGATCCTGGTATCAGCTATCTTATTTTTAATCGTAGCCAAACCACTTTGGCTTTTAAGATCCTGGTCTTTTATTAATGTGATCAATTCCTGCTCAGCTATTTCAAATGCTTTTAGCTGGTCATGATAAAGATCCTCATAAATATTATTTTTTGCAAAGGTATCGGGGCTCCGAAAGGATAGGTTTGAAAGGATCACAATGGCCACCATGAAAACGGCAATAGTATATGTTTTATAGAACCGGGTGTTTGCCATTTTTAAATTCTGGAACAATTTTATGTGGCGGGTATTAAATACCCGTTTTACAACCTTGAAATTAAAGCTAAATACTGAAAACCCTGTTATCACCATAAGTTTCAATGCATTTGCAAACGATGAAAAGAAAATTTTATTACCCCTGCACTAAGAAGAATGTCATTTGGCATGATTATTTTGATGATACCCAATCTTTATAAATGGTTATTACTTTTTTTTCAACTGTTGCGTTTAATAACTCAACTTACTTTTAGCCAGTCGGATAGTATAGCATCCTTTAGGCGTATCGTAGCTGGTCATGGATATAGCCGTTCGGGTTTTACAAATTGTGGTTTGGGAAAAATTACCTGAAAGAGTGGGTTACTCCTGTGATGCTTCCCTTACTTTATTTTGGACCAGCCAAAGGGCATTCTTAAGGCCGTAGGAAGAGGCGGCACCAATCAAACCGGGAATTGGCGCAAATAAACTTATGGTATATCAAAAGAAGACCGTTTGTTGCAAGTAAAGGTTAAGCGCGATTTTTAAATAAAGTAGATCAGGTGATCTATCACGCCCTGTTATAATCATAGCTAACCATCCAGTTAATACCAAACTTGTCAATGAGCATTCCAAAATAAGATCCCCAGAATGTTTTCCCGATAGGCATGGTTACTTTTCCGCCCGCAGAAAGATCATTGAACAGTTTTGTTGCTTCGTCTTCGCTATCGGTGCCAATTGAGATAGACACATTGTTTCCATTATTTACTTTACCCATACCATCGGGTATATCGCTGCCCATTAAAATGTTTGCATTCCCGATAGGGAAAGAAACATGCATGATTTTGTCTGATTCTGATGGTGCCCCGGCATATTCAGGAGGCGAATCTTTAAATCGCATGATCATTGCAAAGTCGCCACCAAATACGGAGCGGTAGAAATTAAAGGCTTCTTCCGAATTGCCATTAAAATTTAAATAAGGGTTTAATCTTGCCATTTTATTTTAATTTAAATTTATTCTTATCGTTTTAAGCAATTATAGTTGTTAACCTCACCATGCAAAGGACCTCGTTCCTGCTCTTATACCATTCAATACAAAATCCATTTTGATCAAGCATTGGAGTTGAGAGTAATTTGCTGAAAACTTTACCAATACTGTTTTCATC
>JBDSDG010000048.1:0-8892 GCA_039920685.1 Ferruginibacter sp. | reverse complement strand
ATTAAGCTGCTTAACCATCAAAAAAAATAGCTATTAATGCACCGTCTAAAATGAGCAGTAAAACGCTTAACGTTCCTTTGAAGAGTACAATGAATATTATAGGCAAGGCAAAGATACCCCCTTTTATGCAAACCATTTTCTGGTAACCTATTTCGTTAGAATTACCTTCCATAAACTCTTTTTATTTGCTTTTAACAATATCCTTTGTTATCCCTGTTAATTTTCCTTCGTTATTTTTTAATTCTCTCTCCAGGAAATAATTTAATGCAGTACGCAGAACTGCTATTGCAGCTAATTTTCCAATGTCATCCCATGTAGGTGCAATGGCAGTAGCCAGAATATCGGCAGCTAATAAAAGCTCCAGCGAAACAGTAAGGGCACTTCCAAAATGTATTCTTATCGTTTGATTTGTTATTCCGTCGTTAGGGTTGAAAAGATGCCTTATATATCTGTACAGAAATTTCAGCAACGAAATTCCAATAACTATGGCAGCGATAACCTCTACAGTGCTGCTTAAATATTTTGTGATTGTTTCTGCTAATTCATTCATTGTTATCTATTCACATCCCTTTTGTACAATAGTTGTTCCACTCTGTATTTGTATGGTTTGATTTTTGTCTCTTTGTAAGTTTTAATAATAAATATTATCAGTTATGGCAGATTATCACACCTACAAAACTTGTATAGAAGCATGTTTAAAATGTGCAGCTATATGTAATCATTGTGCATCATCATGCACACAGGAAGAAGATGTAAAAATGATGGCTCAATGTATTCAGTTAGACATGGAATGTGCCGCTCTCTGTTATGCTTCAGCACAGTTAATGAGTGTAGGCAGCGAAACGGCAAAAGAGCTTTGCCGGATTTGCGCAACTATTTGCGACGCATGTGGCAACGAATGCAGCAAGCATCATACAGAACACTGCCAGGAATGCGCAGTGGCATGCAAACAATGTGCAGAGGAATGCAGAAGAATGGCAGCTTAATCAATTTAAAAAGGCGGGCATAGAGCCTGCCTTTTTCATTTTTAAAAACAAAAAGGATGGAACTTGGTAAAAATATCCACCCTATGCAAGGCATGGGCTATAAAAAGTTTGGGGTAATGATGGTCATTTCTTTTTTTATTATGTACCTGGTAATGTTTCTCAACATTGACAAATTAAACCACTACCATACAAGTGCTACAAGGATTTATATGGCGTTGCTTATGGTCGCTCCAATGGGGGTTGTTATGATGTTGATGATGGGTAAAATGTATTCAAATGAAAAGCTAAACATATCTATCATTATCGGCAGTATTATTTTATTCGGGGTGATACTTGCAGTATTGCGGACACAAACACCCATTAGTGACGTTCAATACATGAAGGCAATGATACCACATCATTCATCTGCAATCATGGTAAGCAAACATGCCAATATCAAAGACCCTGAAGTGAAAAAATTGTCAGAGGAAATTATTAAATCGCAGGAAAAAGAAATAGCACAAATGGAAGCAATATTGAAGCGATTGAAATATGAGCCCTGATTCCCACCACCACGCAAAGCCCTAAAATGTTAGCTGCAATGCTCAAGGCAACTTCTATCAGGTATGAACTTTTCCCACAATTCCTTACTAAATAAATACATTTACTTAAATTAATCAAAACTTATAATGAATATAAATACCGAAAATTTTCTGAAATCAGGAGATAAGCAATTAATCAAATTAGAATCAATCGTAAAACAAGCAATTGCTGAGGAAAAATTAATTACGGAAAATCTTCTTCACCAGCCAAAAGAAATACTTAGCAAGGGACAAAGTATTTCTGACAAAGTCGCAAGTTTTGGAGGTAGTTGGAAGTTTATCATTATTTTTTCGATAATTCTAATTTGTTGGATTTTATTTAATACACTTTCCCCGCACAATAAGGAATTCGATCCATATCCTTTCATTCTCATGAATTTACTTTTATCGGCAATTGCAGCTTTACAAGCACCAATAATTATGATGAGCCAAAACCGAAAAGAAGAAAAAGACAGGAAGAGGAGTGAAAATGATTATCTCATAAATTTAAAAGCTGAATTAGAAGTTAGAAGCTTACATCAGAAAATAGACTTATTAATTGAAGATCAGATTAAGGTGTTATATAACAGCCAAGCAAAACAATTAGAACTGTTACAAAAGATAGAAGAAAGGTTAGAAAAACAAGGGCACCAATAGTTGCTTCTCCAAACCCTGGAAGAGCAGTACAGCTAACGGGCCAGTGCCACAATTATGGCGGACATTCATATTCTCATCATCACTTCTCTACCATTCTTTGCTTCCCTGCTGACGAGTCCTTACTTGTAGTTTTACTTCAGTTGTAATTTACATCTGCACCTGGAGGATTCGGCAATAAATTCCCTGGCTTCCGCAATGGCTTTCGTTGTCCGTAATAATTGGCGACAAATTCCTATTGACAATCCAATACAATGTGACAAAAAATTTAGGTGTTTTGTTATTTTTATTTTACTTTGCAATTCAAAGTGCTTTTGTTAATAATATAAAATTTCATGAATCCGTTTATCAATTTTACCAAATTCGAGCAGTTTTATTTAAAAGTCAAAGGAAATAGATGGTACTGGTATTTTTCAATTTTTTGTCGTTTGACTTTAGCTTTCGCTTTTATAGTTGCAGGAATGGTGAAAATCGTTGGTGAAAGATTTGCTAGTGGCTTATCAATCAATCATCCAATGGGAGCCTACCTGGAAGCTTTGCATCATACAGGGTATTATTACACATTCATAGGAATTACCCAAGTTGCTGCAGCTATTTTGTTACTAATACCTAGAACTATAATCCTGGGAGCGTTAATATATTTTCCAATTATTGTGAATATATGCTTGTTGTCTATTGCGGTACGTTTTGAAGGTTCAATTGTAACGTCACCACTAATGGTTCTTGCTAATTTGTATATTCTTATTTGGAACTATGACAGGCTAAAATATATCTTACCTTTTAAACAATTTACAAACTATGAAATAGTTGCTAAACCGACAAAATACAGTGATAAATTTCCATTTCTATTCTTCATTTGTGTAATTTGTACAGTAGCGCTTACTATTTCAATAACCCAATTTAGCGATGAAGCTGTGCCTAAAAATTCAATATCGGATTGTAAACAACAATTTAGAAACACCAAAAATGAAGCTGTAGGAATTAAATTTTGCGAATGCATTCATAATAATGGAAAGCCTTTCGATGAATGCCTGGAGGAGTTTGAAAATGCGACAAAAGATACACAGAAATAGAAAATTACGCGCAAGAAAAGCATTACTGCAATTTGATCGGCAGTTTTATTCTCAGCATTTTATCTGCATCAATCTTCATTCATTGGATTGACCGATCATCAATCCGCTGTTGCGCATTTTTGCTACCCACTTAGAGCGCAGCATAGTTTGGCAGTCATAATATAAATTCGTTCCTTTAATAAGTAGTATCAACGGGCGAACAAAGCATCAAATTCCCAAACTTCAGCAATATTGATCGGTATCCTCATTTTTTAAAAGCATCTTATGATAAAAAATATTTTTAGTCCCATCTTTTTTTTACTTTTTTTAATATTTGCTTCTTCATTTATTACAAACGAGTGGGTTCTCCTCCAGAAGGAAAATTATAAAATTTTATTTCCCCAGGCGCCGTCTATAGATTCAACATTAACTGATTCAAAAATAGGGAAGCTATTTGTTTATAATTATATGTATGAAAGCCCAGAAAATACGCTGGATAGCAATTTAGTTTATGGACTTTCAGTTACTGATTATCCGGAAAAATACTTTTCGTCAACAGGGCAAGCTTTTTTAAAGGGTTTTTTTGATGGTATGGTAAATGGTGCTGTTAAGAATATTAGTGGGAAATTACTTTCTGAGAAAGAGATCATATTTAAGACTTACCCTGGAAGAGAAATCAGAATTGATTATGGAGAAGGTGCTGCAATTGTTAATATGAAATTTATACTTGTGCAGAATAAAATATTTGCACTTCAAACGATTTCGTTAACCGGAAAGGAAAATAATTGTAATGCTTCAAAATTTTATAGTTCATTTGATATACAATAAAAATGCGGCTAACCTGAAATGGCGCAACTTGGGCGGACATTCATTTTAAAGCATTATTTCGCAACTAATCATTAGTTACGGTCTGATGAGAAACCAATTGAAATTTTACTTCAATTGTTCTTTCCGTTTCATAATTTGCAGCAGCACAGGGTAGAAACAGAAACAAATACCCAAACTTAGTAAATGCTCGATGTTAGCTGCAGGCCAAAGTTTACGATAAATCATGAAACGAATATTAAAATATACGCTAATTATAATTGTGGTCTTTTTATTAATTATTGTATTTCAGAATTACCCCATTTCTGCTAACGCTAAAAGTTTACCAAGATTGGCGGACACCTTAAATATTAGAAGAAATCTTGACGCAATCTTGACCTCCTCTCCTAAAACTAGCCCACTTTAAATTGGAAGTAATGGGCGATCATTCATAACTTTAAAAGAGAAAAATTAGTCATGTATCGCATTGCATTTGAGAACTTTTTAAACACACATCAATTGAGAAAAAAACACGCTACTTTTATTACGTACTCCCCCGCCGTTAAATTGTCAACCGTTAAATCATCAGCATGAAAAAAGCAATCCTCTTTTTCCTAATCTTTCTTCTACCAGCAACCGCTGTTTTCTGCCAAACGGATTTTGAAAAGGCGATGCAGGAATTTTCCAAAATGACCTATGACCCTAAGAGTATTTATGGTCAGAACAAAGCGGTTGGTAAATATTATAACATCAGGGGTTTTAAAATGTATGCTGAAATATATGGCCAGGGAAAGCCAATATTGTTTATCCATGGAAATGGCGGATCCAGCGCTAATTTTTTTAAGCAGGTTCCCTATTTTGCAAAAAAATATAAGGTCATCATTGCCGACAGCAGGGCACAGGGAAAGTCTGTGGATACTGGCGACTCACTCTCCTACGATATGATGGCAGATGATTATGCTGCATTGCTTGATGTACTGAAAATAAATTCTGCGTATGTGGTGGGCTGGAGTGATGGTGGTATTGATGGCCTGTTGCTGGCTATCCGCCACCCGGGCAAAGTAAAAAAGCTTGCAGTAACCGGTGCTAATCTTCGGCCTGATACCACTGCAGTTCCAAAAGAACTTTGGGATATGCTTATACCGACATACAACGAATTAAATAGCAAAACCAATAAAAATGCCGAAGAGAAAACGGCGTATAAACTTGTAAGGCTTTTGGTAAAGCAGGAACCAATCCCTGTAACTGACCTGCATAAAATATCCTGTCCTGTTCTTGTGATCGGTGGTGATCATGATCTTATATGGCCCGGACATACCCTGGAAATATTTCATAATATTCCTGATGCGTATTTGTGGATTCTTCCAAATTCAGGACACGCCACACCAGTGATATACTCGGCAGATTTCAACAAAAATGTAAATGATTTTTTTACAAAGCCCTTTAAGAGGTTTGATGTCGGCAAAAGATTTTTATGAGCTTGTGCTATGAATATTTGTTGAATTTATTGTCAATGGTATTGCTACTAATTTTTTTACACCACCACTTCCCTATTATACTTATTCCTATACTCCAACGGTGACATTCCCGTAATTTTTCTAAACACTTCGCGAAAAGCCTTTACATCCGAATAGCCAACGTCATACATTATTTCGTTGATGGTTTTACGGCTGCATTCAATGGCCTTCTTTGCAGACTCAATTTTTACCCGCTGTGAATATTCAACCGGTGTATTCCCAGTTGCTTTAATAAATCTCCTGTCAAAGCTTCTCCTGCCTACAGTAAACTTAGTTGACAGATCCGCTACGGATATCTTTTCATGCAGTTTCGTTTCAATATATGCCTGCGCTTTGATCACCATTTCATCCCCGTGCGATTTCTGGCCTGTGAATATTGCAAAAGGAGATTGACTATTCCTGTCTATCTCGATCTGGAAAACCTTTGAACAAAAAATAGCCGTTTGCCTGTCATAATATTTTTCTACCAGGTAGATCATGAGATTTAAAAAAGAATAAGCACCACCATTTGTATAGATCCCATTTTCGTCTGTGATCAATTTATCTGTCTGCAGGTTCACCTTTGGAAACATGGACCTGAAATTATCAGCGACAGACCAATGTGTTGAACAACTTCTTCCATCCAATAAACCGGTAGCCCCAAGAAAAAATGCACCTGTGCAAATAGTAGCTACTTCCGCGCCGGCTTTATATTGTGTAGCAACCCAGTTGATCAGTTCCTTATTCCCCTTAACTGACCTTTGGTAATTATGATTCAAGGAAGGAATAATGATCAGATCAGTTTTTTTTATTGCAGCAATATTTGCATGAGGTCTCACCGTAAACAAGCCTTCGCTGTATTCTACTTTTTTGGAAACACCTGCTAAGTGGATCTCGAACAATTCTTTCCTCCCCTGTTCTTTCCAATAGTTATTGGCTTTATTAAATATTTCATACGCACCGGTAATGCTGCTGATGTTATTCTCTCCCTGCGGAACTATTATTGTAAGATGTTTCATGATCGGCTTTTGACAAAGGTAAAAAGAATGTTTGTCCAAAACAACCCACCAGAATGTCTATTTAACACCCCTTCCCGGTATTATTTTGACACGACATTTGTATCTCAAAACTTTTATAACAACAAAAATCATACAATGGAAAAGATTGAAACGATGCTTAAAATGGTTTTTGACAGGTGGCATGGATCAGTAAAAAACTTTGATGCAACGCTTGCTTTACTTACTGATGAGGAACTGCAAAGAGAAATTGCGCCGGGCAAAAACAGGGGAATATATTTATTAGGGCACATGATCGCTGTCCATGATGAGATGCTGCTGCTATTAGGTATGGGAGATAAATTGCACCCGGAATTGTTTGAACCATTTATCAAATCACCTGATAAGGCAATTAGGGATATTCCTTCAGTAAGTGACCTTAGAAGTTACTGGACCAAACAATGCGAAATATTGAAACAAAAGTTTGAATCCGTTACGCCACCCGACTGGTTTGAAAAACATACTGCTGTCTCTGAAGATGATTTTTCAAAAGAGCCACATCGCAATAAGCTGAATATTATTATTACAAGGACAACGCACATGGCTTATCATACAGGTCAGTTGGTTCTGCTTACTTAAAGCCAATGATCAATCATAAAATATTTAAAAACTTATATAATGACAACAACAGATTTTACAACCACAATCATAGTTGGTCAAACCCCAAGTGAAGTATTTAATGCCATCAACAACGTCCGGGGGTGGTGGAGTGAAGAAATTGAAGGCGTTACAAACAAGCTCAATCGTGAGTTTGATTATCATTACCAGGATGTACATCGCTCCAAAATGAAAATAGTAGAATTCGTACCCAACCAAAAAGTTGTTTGGCAGGTGCTGGACAATTATTTCAGTTTCACTGAAGACAAAACAGAATGGAAAGGCAATACAATTGTATTTGAAATATCCCCCAAAGATGATAAAACAGAACTTCGATTTACACAGCAGGGCTTGGTGCCTGAAAATGAGTGTTTTGATATTTGTGAAAAAGCATGGAATACTTACATTCAAAAAAGCTTGTATAATTTAATAACACAGGGAAAAGGTCAGCCTAACGGCAAAGACAAGCCGCAAACAGAAGATGAGCATCGTTTAACATCGAAGGATTTCACTACGACGTTTTTTGTAAATGAAACCCCTGAGGAGGTATTTAAAGCTATAAATAATGTCCGTGGATGGTGGCAGGGAGAAATTGAAGGTAATAGTGAAAAAAGTGGTGATGAATTCACCTATCGCATGAAAGATTTTCATTTTTCTAAACAGCGGTTAACTAAAGTTGTGCTTGGGAAAATGGTTGAGTGGCTTGTTACGGACAGCAAACTCAATTTCATTGCAAACAAATCTGAATGGACCGGCACTATCATTCTTTTCGAGATCACGGAAATAAACAACAAGACCCAACTCCGTTTTACGCATAAGGGATTGCTTCCTGGTACTGAGTGTTATGGTTCATGCTCAAACGGATGGAGTAAGCTAATACAGGAAAGCTTGTTTAGCCTGGTAACTAAGGGCAAAGGGAAAAATGTGTTTTAAAAAGCCCGGGAATCGTCGATGGCTGAAGGCAAGCAATAGTTTTATGTATTAGAACTATTGTTCGGTTAGATCGCCCGATGCATGCGTCGTATACGATGTTCCATTATAACCACCCATCGCAAGGTTACAATAACGAACTTTTAATTTGCCAGCTACATGACTTACATATACCTGTTGGCCGGGATTACACTGCCATAAAATACTTTGGTTAACAGTACTTACATAAACCTTGTTGTAGTTAGCATCCGTTTGCCCAAACGTAAATGAATCGTTTGTATCATATATGCCATCTTCCGGTTCGTGCGTATTCCAATAAGGATGGAAAAGAATGTCTATATCTGAACCTGAGTTGCTTGCAGACAATCCAAAAACACCATAGCTGGCATTGATGCCTTTATAAACAGAGGCGTAAGTTTGATCAGCAATACTAATATTGTCGTAAGTAATATTATTTGTTGTAGTGGCACAGGAAGGATTTCCCTGGTTAAGTAGTACATCCACATAGATACTGTCGGCCTGGGATTCATTACAGTCGGGGCTGCTAACATGCACATAATACCAGCCTTCATGTTTTAATTCTGCGTACGTGGTTATATTGTTATCCGGGTATTGGCTATTGAAATTATCTGGTCCCACCCAGCTGAATATCCTGTAGCCGACAATCTCCGGGACACTAACGGTAATTGGCTCTCCTATATGAACGGATGTAGTTCCTGTGATCTGGTGAACGGAGTTCAGGGCATTGCATGTTTGCT
>JBDSDG010000047.1:0-3858 GCA_039920685.1 Ferruginibacter sp. | reverse complement strand
ACTGTTAAAAATAAAAATGCTGAAAGCCCTGTGCAACAGGGCTTTTTGATGAACTTCCATTTTTTCCATTGTGCCTATCGGCTCGTCCCTTTCATCTACCAGAATAACATCCATAAACTTACACTCCTTTAAAATAGATTGAATTGGTTTCGTACGCCTGCTTTTGCAACAATAAAAGCTTTACCATAATTCGGGATACGTATCCTATGCTCCAGGATATTATCCGGTGTTGTCCTTTTAATTTTCTTAAACAAGGATAAATAATACTTATAAGCGACATATACTCCAAACCGTGCCTTGACAGGTAATTCCAAAATGCCTTCATATGCATTAATGAAATCGGCTGTGATATCATCCTCTATTTGCTTTTTCATCACAGAAGTAAAATTTGTAAAATCTACTTCTGGAAAATATGACCTGTTAAGCTGTTCATAATCCGCTTTTACATCCCGCAAAAAGTTTACTTTCTGAAAAGCCGCTCCCAATGCCTGTGCAGATGGCTTCAGTTTTTCATATTCCTTTTTATCCCCTTCGCAAAATACATAGAGGCACATCAGGCCAACAACTTCAGCACTTCCATAGATGTAATCCAGGTAGCCACTACTGTTATATTCGGTCTTGCTAAGATCCATTTTCATGCTCTTGAAGAATGCTTCGATCAGTGTTGGGCAAATATTATATTCTTTTACTGTTATTTGAAAACTGTGCAGGATCGGGTTTAAGCTGATCCCTCTTTGGATGGCAGCATATGTTTCATCTTTAAATTCTGACAATAATTGCTCTTTGTTGTAAGCATGGAAGGTATCAACGATCTCATCGGCAAATCTGACAAATCCATAGATATTGTAAATGGGTTGACGAAGATCTGCATGAAGCAACCTGATAGCACTGCTAAAAGATGTGCTATACTTTTCTGTGGCTGCTTTGCTGCACAGTTCACTTAATTCATGGAAAAGCTTAATCATTTCCTTTAACTTGATTTATTAATAATTTTCTACTGATGATTTACGTTATGGCAAATAACATGGATTTTACAGGTAGACCTACCTAAAATCTTTTACCACTTCTCTTGCAACTACCTCCCCGCTGATCAAGCTTGGGGGAACTCCTGGTCCTGGTACAGTTAATTGGCCGGTGTAAAATAAGTTTTTTATTTTAATACTTCTGCATGATGGCTTTAAAATTGCCGTTTGAAGCAGTGTATTGGCCAATCCGTATGCATTTCCTTTAAAAGAATTGTAATCCTCTTTAAAATCACTTATTGAATATGATCTTTTGTATATGATATTATTTTTTACTTTATTTCCGGTTTTGTGTTCGTACCTGGTTAGTATCTTTTCAAAATACGCTTCTTTTAATTGTTCTGAATCTCCGTCCATTCCGCTTGCCACCGGTATAAGAAAAAACAAATTCTCGCATCCCTCCGGAGCTACGGTTTTATCAGTAACTGATGGTGCACTTACATAAAACAGCGGATCAGATGGCCATTTTCCTGTTTTATAAATTTCATTTCCATGAACCTCAAAATCTGAATCAAAAAATAACGAATGATGTTTAATTCCATCCAGTTTTTTATCCAATCCAATATAATATAACAGGCAACTTGGAGCCATTACTCTGTTATTCCAATAATAATCCGAATAACTCCTGTATTCTTTTTCTAAAAGGCTGGTTTCAATAAAATGGTAATCAGCTGCCCCGATCACTACCTCAGCTTCAAATAAGATTTTAGAATTGGCTGTTGTTGCAATTACCGTTTTTGCTTTTTTATTTTCAACCTTAATTTCTGAGACATCATGTCCAAAATAAAATTGTACTCCAATCTCTTTTGCCAACCTGTACATTCCATCAACGATCTCATACATGCCTTTTTGGGGATACCATGTACCGAGCTTTATATCAGCATAATTCATAAGGCTGTACAAGGCAGGTGTATCCTTTGCCAATGCACCTAAAAACAGCACGGGGAACTCCATCAGTTGTTGAAGCCTGGGATGCTTGAAATGTTTACTAACATGTTGTTTCATGGAAGTAAAAACGTCTAACTTGAATATACCTTTTGCAAGATCCCAATCAAAGAACTCTGTGACAGACCTACCGGGCTTGTGCACTAATTTGTTGATACCAACCTCATATTTATAAGCAGCTTCTTTTAAAAAAGCATCCAGTTTTATACTGCTGCCAGTCTCTATACTTTCAAATAACTTCTTCAGGTCTTTATAACTGGCCGGGATATCCGACATTCCATCTGGCCAATAAACGCGGTATGATGGATCTAATCTTTGAAGCTGATAATAATCGGAAACCTGTTTCCCAAAGCTGTTAAAATAACTTTCAAAAACATCCGGCATCCAATACCAGCTTGGCCCCATATCGAATGTAAATCCATTGGCAACAAATTTCCTTGCCCTGCCCCCCGGAATTTCGTGTTTCTCTAATACCGTAACATTCCATCCTGCCTTTGCCATGAACGATGCAGCTGATAACCCCGCAAACCCACTCCCTATTACTACAACTTTTTTCACCGTGCAAAATAAGGCTAACAAAATTTAAAAAAAGTAATAATAATACTACAGCTTAGTAACGACGCAACTGTTCTTTCAAAAGTTTGCGGGCAAAATGGATCCTGCTTTTAATTGTACCAAGCGGCTCATTTAATTTAAGCGAGATCTCATTATACTTATAGCCTTCGAAATACATTTCAAAGGGGAATCTAAAAATGTCCGGAAGCTTGCTTATTGAATTTTGAATATCCTTTAAAGACAGGTTCGTCTCTGCGTTATTTGCAACAGCAGCCTGGTTATAATCCAGCAGGAAATCATTAGCAGTATTATCAAAAATAGTTTGCTGCCTTGCTCTTTTGCGATAATCATTGATAAAGATATTGCGCATGATCGTGTACATCCACGCCTTTATATTCGTACCAACATTGTATTTATCATGATTGGCCAATGCTCTAAAAAGAGTCTCCTGCATCAGGTCTTTAGCGGATTCATTATCACGGGTCAACGTAAAAGCAAATGGCCTTAAATAATCAGCATTGCTTAATAATAATTGGTTGAAATCATATAATGTCATGGTATACTGTTTAATTATTGACACCATAAAGTTAAACAAAATATTTAAATGTCCAAACATTGATTGGACTTTTTTCCTAAAGGGACCCTACAAACTCCATTACCTCATCTAGTGTTCTTTTAAAATACACGGGCGGATGGATCTTTTTTGTATAGGTGTTTGTGAGCTGGCCGGAAACAATGATCGGGGTACCCGCCACCTTTTTGCAGAGATTATACAAAAACTTATCGAAATTAAAATTCTGACCAACAGTTGTAAGATGGCAATAGAGATAATCGGGCCTTTTAAGTTCGACCAGGTATGATACATCCTGCAGTGGTATACTGCTACCGAGGTAAATGACCTTAACTCCGCGACTCTTTAAAATGAAATGCATGAAAAGCAACCCGAGTTCATGATATTCTCCTTCAGGTAAAAAAAGCAGGACCGATCTGTTTAAAATTATGGGAGATGAAACAGTGTCTATCCCAACGATCAGTTTTTGGCGGATCATATTGCTAACCAGGTGTTCCTGCGCAGGATTGATATGGTTGGTAAGCCACAGGATCCCTATTTTTTCAAGAAATTTAAAAATGATCTGTGTTATGGCTTTTTCTATTCCTCGTTCCTTGATGAATTTATCAATTGATCTTTCGAGGCTAACCATATCAAGGTCTATCATAAACTTAATAAGGTTGTTCACGATCATTTCCTGGCGGGCCCCGGTATGATCAAGTGATAATAATTTCTGGCTGATCTCCTCCTCATTCATTTTATTGATATGGGAGATCTTGTATCCAT
>JBDSDG010000046.1:0-5139 GCA_039920685.1 Ferruginibacter sp. | reverse complement strand
CCCAATGCTTCTCTCCATTTAGGAAAAACCAATTTATTTGCAAGAGCCAATTGAAGATCATAAAATATCCCCGGACTCTTAATGTTATCATATTGTTCACCTAACGCCACCGCCCAGTAGAATAATTTTCTTTTGATCCCCGTAAGCTCCGCACCTTTGGACATGATCTTTTCATAAACTTTTTCCAGTAGCCGGGGCACGGTTGTAAATAGTGTTGGTTTCACTTCCCGTAAATTATCCGCGATCGTATCAAGGCTTTCCGCATAATAAATGGAGATACCTGTGGATATATAGATATACGAAATGAGCCGTTCAAAAATATGATTCAGCGGAAGAAAGCTTAAAGCCCTTGCCTTTACATTATCATTAAATGGAAAGGTCTTTTTTGAATTTAAAACATTACTGACAAGGTTTCGATGGCTTAGCATAACACCTTTGGGAGTTCCGGTTGTGCCTGAAGTGTAAATGATCGTTGCGCAATGCTCAGCCCTGATGCTTTTTTTTATATTATCTACTTTATCCAGGTCGGGAATTGTGGTATTCATTAACAGATTTGTCCAGTGATCAACTTGAGGCAATTCATCAAAACTATATATACTAATGAGGGAAGGTGTTTTTACTTTGATCAAATTTACCTTTTCAAAAATATCCTTGCCACTTATGAAAACATACTTGATCGCAGCATCATTAAAAATAAATTCAAGCTCATTGATATTTGTTGTTGGATATATGGGGCAAAGAGTAATTCCAATTTGCTGGCATGCCATATCAAGCATCAGCCATTCCGGTCGGTTCTTTGAAATGACAGCTATCTTATCCTGATTTTCTACGGTCATATCGTGGCCACTTAATCCAAGTTCCAATAATGCCGAACTTAATTGGTTTACCGTTTCCACGACCGATAGGGTACTGAATTTTTTCCAGGCACCGTCCTCTTTCCCCGCAAGCATATCCTCTTTGGGAAACCTCTCCAACTGATCATATAAGAAATCAAATATTCTGGAATCTAAGTTCATAAGCATCTTTTTTATTCGAACGTATTGCTTTTTGAGGTTATCCCATCAACATACTTTACCAAGAGAAATATAAAAAATTTATTGATAACTAAGATAAATAAAAAAAGCCATGGTGATAGAATCCCAGCGAATGGCCTTTAGCTGTTAGTGATAATATTGGCCTGGCCGCATCTTAAAATCGCGGGCTTTTTGAAAGTTATTGAAGGCAGTATATTCAGTACTATGAGTGTTTATCCAGTTTTGAAAAGCTGCAAGATTCTGGGATGAGCCAAATATCCATTGATTATATGCATCAAATAACCCATCCTCTAATAACTTTTTATGGTAATCAAAAAGGAAGTATGGAAACTTTACACCGTAAGTATAGTTCCATTCCAGTAAAAAGCGTGTACGTATCATCGTAAGTGTCTCCGGATTGATACCCTGTGCGGCAACAGATGTTTGCTTATTCATTGTCAGCAGGTATGCCTTTACAAATGCATTTTTGTCTTTATTATTTGCCTCCAGGTCAATGTTAGCAAAGAGCTTTTTATAGCTATCAAGCAGCATTGCCTTAATTTCAGGTGTTTTATTTCCCAATGGCTCTATATTCAAATAGATCTCACCATAGATAATGCTCCATACCTTATCTGGCGTTAAAAAATAATATTTTGCTGCATTATAATAATTCTGTGAATAGGAAGGGTCTGATTCTATGCCTTTTTCCCATTCTGCTATCGCATCATAATTTCTTTGGGAATACATCAGCTCTCCGAGGGCATTGTATAAACTACCGCTCTCAGGAAATTTCTTTATTCCTCTTTTAATGATCTTTTCACTTTCCTTTTCCTGGTTAAGCTGGTCGTAAATATTTCCTGCGATCAAAAAACTCTCCTCGTTGGCCTCATCTTTATCCAGAAGTGGTTTAATGATCTCAATTGCCTTGTTATTGTCTTTCTGAAAATAATAGCTAAGTGCAAGATCCTTAACTACAGACATATCATTAGGTTCAGATTGGATCAACCTGTTCAAAACAAGTATGGCATTTGGATAATCACCTTGCTTTATAAACGTTCGGGCAGTTTCGTGAAGTTGTTTTGAATCTGGAGTCTGCGAACTAGCACATGTTGAATATACGGCTATGCAAAGGACCAGGAATATTTTGTTCATCGTGGGGTAAAGATAAAAAAAGAGGCGTTGATAAATGCGCCTCTTGTAATTTATGTAAAACTTTATCAATCTATTAAATGCGTCAGCAGCCCGTCTCGCAGCTTTGGCTCAAACCATGTGCTTTTTGGCGGCATGACGTTCCCGCTGTCGGCAATATTAAAAAGTTGTTCGATCGAAACGGGAAATAAACTTACTGCCAGCTCCATTTCACCACTGTCAACACGTTTTTCAAGTTCCTCCAGGCCTCGAATCCCACCTATGAAATCTATTCGTTTATCCGTTCGCTGGTCCTTTATTCCAAGTAGTGGTTCGAGTACATGTTGTTGTAAGATCGTAATATCAAGTACACCGATCGGATCTTCCTGCCAGCTTCCCTCTCTTGCAGATAATTTATACCATTGCTTTGAAACATAGAGACCAAAGTCATGAATTTTTTCCGGGCGGTATGCTTTTTCTTTCTTTTCCACAATGAAGACTTCTTCCAGCTTTTTTAAAAGGTCGGGAACCTTAAGTCCATTCAGGTCCTTAACCACCCGGTTATAATCCATGATATGAAGTTGGTTCGATGGGAATAAGGTCGTTAAGAACCAGTTTGCATGTTCTGTTGCACCATTACCAAGCTGATCTTTAACTTTCGCTGCCGATGCTGCCCGATGATGGCCGTCCGCTATATAACTGTGAGGCACAAGTGTTTTAAATGTCTTTGTTATGTTCTTAATGACCTTATCATCATTTACGATCCATATACTGTGCTGTACCTTATCATTTGCCACAAAATCATATTGCGGATCTTTTTCTCCGGTCCATTTATTAATGATCTCATCTATTTCATTTACATTTTTATAAGCAAGAAACACATTGCCTGTCTGGGCGCCGGTTGTTTTAATATGGTTGATACGATCCTGCTCCTTTTCCGGCCGTGTAAATTCATGTTTTTTTATCAGCCCTTTTTCATAATTTTCTACAGAACTTCCACAAACTAACCCGGTCTGGCTTTTTCCATTCATGGTAAGCTTGTAAATATAATAGCAGGGTTTGCTTTCCCGGAACAGGATCTTCCTGCTTATAAATGCCTGTAGGTTTTCTTTCGCCTTTTCGTAAACTGCCTGGCTGTGGACATCAATATTTTCAGGGAGGTCTATTTCGCTTTTTGTAATATGAAGGAAAGAATTAGGATTTCCCTGTGCTTCAATTTTCGCTTCCTTGCTGCTTAAAACATCGTATGGTTTTGACGCCACGGCTTTTGCGTGTTGCGCTTCAGGCCTTAATGCTTTAAATGGAATGATACTGATCATGTGTATTTATATTACACTGTAAAAATAAACTATAGGCAACAAGCATAATTTTTTATGATTGCAAATTATTTAGTAACACAAAATTCTGTAAAGGAACGCATGGCATTTACCATCACCTCTACACTGGCCAGTGGCAGAGCATTATACAGCGATGCACGAAATCCACCAACCGAGCGGTGCCCTTTTATTCCCATAATTCCTTGTTCACCTGCATATTGAAGAAACGAAGTCTCCAATGAAGGGTCATTCATCACGAAACAAACATTCATTTTGCTGCGGTCATCTTTTTGGACGGTACCAGTAAACATTGGATTCTCATCGATCTCTTTATATAGTAATAAAGCCTTTTCGATATTTTGTTTTTCGATTGCCGAAATTCCACCCATCGCCTTCAGCCACCGCAAGGTGAGCATGCAAACATAAACAGCAAATACGGGTGGGGTGTTAAGCATACTTCCTTCACTGATATGATTTCTGTAATCCATGATAGTAGGGATGATACGCTTCACTTTTCCTAGGATGTTTTTATTCACTACCACGAGGTTTACCCCCGCTGGTCCCATATTTTTTTGAGCACCGGCATAGATCAGTCCGAATGAATTAAAATCAAGTTGCCTGCTGAAAATATCACTGCTCATATCTGCAACTAGAATATTGCTTGTTTTGGGGATTGACATCCATTGTGTACCATAAATGGTATTGTTGGTGGTAATGTGAAAATATTTCGCATCATTTGGTACAGCAAAATCTTTAGGTATACAGGTATATTTTTTTTCTTTTGAAGAACAAACAACTTCCGCTTTACCAAACAATCGTGCTTCCCTGATCGCTTTGATGCTCCATACTCCCGTATCACCATAAGCCGCCGTTTCTTTATTGTCGAGCAAATTCATTGGAACCTGCATAAACTGCGTGGATGCGCCACCGTGAAGGAACAATACTTCATGGTCATTGTCAAGGTTCATAAGCTCTTTTACCAATGCTCTGGCTTCCTCCATTACGGAAGTGAATTCCGAAGTCCTGTGCCCGACCTCCAGTATCGATAAGCCCGTTTCGTTAAAATTTAAGATCGCTTTAGAAGCTTGCTGAAAAACTTCTTGGGGAAGTATGGAGGGACCTGCATTAAAATTATGGATGATCTTGCCAGTTCCTGTATCAGCGCTCATTAAAAAAATTAAGGAGCAAAAGTAGGGGAAAAATCTGACCACGAACTCCTGATAACTGACTACCGTTGGCTTTAATTTTAGGCTGTATTACTGTAAGAAGAACACACACATTTATCGAAACGAGTATAATCCCCCCTGGTTGTCATTTGTCCAGTAATCTTTGTTCGTTATTATTCTTCCCGGCCGATCATCTTGCCACTGTTGTTCCATTTACCGTTGAGCTCTTCAAATTCCTTCATCTCACTTTCAGTAAATTTTTGATTTAACAACTTTTTTAGATCTGGCTGACCTGCATTAACCCATGCGGTATACCAGAATGAAGCTACCGCTGCAATGGATTGCCGCATCCTGCGTTCGATCATGCCATCAAGCTTTTTGTTGTAGGCAATTGTAAAGGCTGATGAATATTGCCGGATCACTACATTATTCCTCTCCTCAAAAGAGTATTTGCGGTCATCTCCAAATTCTTTGGTTAAGTCTCTTTAGAATAAAAGCACACTGTCAGATGCTTTT
>JBDSDG010000045.1:0-2606 GCA_039920685.1 Ferruginibacter sp. | reverse complement strand
TTAGTGGCATAAACACAGGAACCGGTATTGCATTTAATACCTACGTGGTTGATTCATTACCTTCCAATGTCAGCTACGTTCCTAATTCCCTGGAAGTTGTAAATGCACCAGGTGTAACAGCAGGTATAAAAACAGATGCAAGCGATTCCGACGATGCATTTGTTGGCACATCAGCAGGAAGAACATATCTAAAATTCTTTATTGGAAATAACTGGACATCTTCAGCTGGTGGCGAATTACCACCGTTAAGTTCTTATATTTTGAGATTCAAGGTAAAGGTTGGCTCTATTGCGGGAAGTGTGACCAATACTGCACGTATCACTTCTAATTCACAGGCCGGCGACCTTTTTGTTGATGATGGAACAGCTGTTATTTCTCCTGACGGTGGTCCGATACCAATAAAATTCAGCTCATTTACAGCAGTTCTTTCGGGCAATAACGGCAGGTTGGAATGGACAACTGAATTCGAATTTAATAACGATCATTTCGAAATTGAGAGAAGTTACGATGCGATTACATTTGCAAACCGTGGCGTGGTTGCCAGTAGCGGTAATTCTTCCATTGTTAAGCATTACAGCTACATCGACCCAATCAATAGAACTGCAGGAATAATTTATTATCGTTTAAAAATAGTTGACCACGATGGAATGATCAGTTATTCCAAGATCATTGCCCTGAAATTAAATGGATCAACTATAGGTGACTTTGCGGTTTACCCTAATCCATTTCAAGGCCAGATTAATGTTCTGATCAACAGCATTATCAACGAAGATGTCTTATTTAAGATAATAACTTCTTTAGGAAGGGAACTGGTTCAGCATACGATACAATTACAGAAAGGTGAAAATGTAGTTGTATTAAAAAACCTGCAGGCAATTCCTGCAGGAATATATATCCTTGAGGCCACGACAACCTCAGGAAAGCAATTTCGAAAGATCATTAAAAGGTAACTTCTTTGCCCGTAGTTTCTGTATAATGTTTAAAGTTATCCAGGATCGATTGCCATCCACTACGCTGCATTTCAACAGGATGAAGATCTTCTGCTTCGAAACTTTCTGAGACATTGGTTTTATCTCCTTCAGCGGTAAAATAGACCTTCACTTTTCTGCCATCACCAATAGTGTATTCAATGTATTCATTTTCTTTTATGTCATTGTAAATGCCCGCAAAATCAAAGCCCATGCTGCCATCTTTTGCTTCCATTCTCGCAAGAAACCTGCCACCAGTGCGAAGATCGTTTTCAGCATGTGTAGTATGCCAATCATCAGAAGCATTGTTCCATTTAGTAATGTGCTCTGGTCCACTCCAATGTTCCCATACTTTTTGAACAGGAGCATTCACGGTTGTTTCCACTGTAATAACTGTTTTTGTTTGCGTGTCCATTATAATTATTTTAATTGTTTGCAATACAAATTTCAGCAAACCATTTTAATTCCACGGGTGACAAAACGACTATTTCCGCGGCTGTTTGCGACTATCGATAAATACCAATTAATAATCTAATACTTAACATACCCTTTCAATTGGTAACCAGACAATACCGTTTGAGCGGTCAGTGATATTTTAATATCGGGTAACAGGTCTTCCTTATAAGTTTCAAAAAATTCCATTGCCTGACCACAAACGATAAATTTTGCTCCCATTTTTTTGAGGTCACTGATCAACTTTAAATTGGGGTTGTCAATTTTATATTTTTTCTTAAAGGATTCGTTATTCCGTAAGGCATTTACCGCCTCAGCATGAACGATCAGTACAGGAAGGATCCTTTTAAGAGGTATCCCCGAAGCAATATGCAGGTTTATTACCCGGGAAACTTCATCTAATCCGAAATTTACTTCTTTCGCTAATGAATCCGGGTTATTGATCACAACTTCAAAAAGCAGTTTATAGTCCATATTGGGATCAGGAATTTCTGTTGGATTATTTACGGGAAGGACACCGCTTCCTTTCCCGCCTTTTAGAAGGGGATATACCGCTCTATGTTCAAACTTATCCCACTTTTCTTTTTCAGCATATTCCGCATTCACCTTCATTGAATCCAGGTGGATAATCGCCCGGAGTGTGCTGTCCCTTTTGCCATTACGGATGCTGTCAGCTACTGATGGCTGTGCATAAAGGATAAAAATGTTTGTAAAAAATATCAACAACAGAAATATTAGCTGTTTCATATAATTTTATTAAGTGGGATAAGATAGCTAATAATTCGAATATGTGCTTGAAATCTGAATAATGCAACATTGATATAAGGGCATGGCGGATTCTTCATAAATTTAAAAGCCTGCTGGCTTTGTACATTGTTTTACCAATCTCCTCATGTTAAACAAAGAATTATACCTGAAGGATATTAAGGGTATTGAAGGTGATCCTCCGGTGCAAAGATTATCAGACTAGTTAAATTCCGGTTTATGTTGCTCGTTTTGCCTCAAGCATAAAATGCAATCCGATTACCATAAGGGAAAACCATTCTCCCCAAAAAAGGGTAAAATTATTTATGTGGAATAAAGTTAGCAACAAGAAAAAACCGGTGAGTATTGCCATTGCTATACTTATCCATTTATTTGCTTTGTTGTGAAAGATACCGATCACCAGAGCATTTCCAAAAAAAA
>JBDSDG010000044.1:0-5475 GCA_039920685.1 Ferruginibacter sp. | reverse complement strand
CTACACGTTCCTGCAAAACACCTAAAGGAAACAGCGCTTCCCTGATCTTTATTATCTGCCTTTGCTGTGCTTCGAATTTTTTCTTCTCTGCATTCAGCATTTTCTTTTCTAACTCCTGGATGCGCTTTAGAGACTGGGTTTTAAGTGCATCAACGTGCTGCTCCAATGTAATATCAGCTGCTGCTGCTGAATTGCTTATCTTTTTATACAGATCTGTCAATGATTGTTTTTCAGGATTCAGTTCCAATGCTATTTTTGATCGCTTTTTTACAAGTTGTTGCAATAATTGATCAGCAGGCTTAAAAATATCTGCATGTGAGAATCCCAGTTCATTTAATCTTACAGATTGTTTTTTGTTGATGAACATAAATGAATTCCGCAAGATCAAAACAGGATATGGAACATTGACTGATTCAAATAATTTTTTCAATTCAAGCCAGTAGGATAATTCTCCGCCACCACCGATAAAAGCAACGTCTGGTAATAATAATTCCTGGAATAGTGGACGCAAAATAACATTGGGGCTAAATCGTTCCGGATGATCGGACAATTCTTTGGTCATTTGTTCCTTTGTGAAAACAATAGAAGTGTTCGCAATTGAATAACCATCTTTATTACTTTCAATTCTTTCCCGGATATCATCTTTTAAATAAAAAAGGTTGATCTCACGCCCTGCTGCCTGCACTTTATAATCTTCGGGAAAAGATAAAATGGTTTCGGCAACTAATGGTTGAGAAAATCCTTCCTGCAATTCTTTTTGAATAATACCCATGAATGGTTTTTTAAAAGCAGCACTATCAGGCATCAATATTACCAATCCAAATTCCCCGAATAGTTCATTTACCAATTCAAAAGTTGCCCGTTCAATGGTTTTATCCAAAGTATATACCTTCCGGACAATTGTGAGTATCTCATTGCCATATTTTTCAACGGTTAACTGGCCTTCAATAGATGCAACCAAAGAAAGGAATTCATTGTCGATCTTCATTCTTCCAACAGCACCTTTCTGCTTTGTATTCCAGGTATATTTTTTACCATTGATCACCACTTCACCTAATTCTTCCAGGTCCGCATCTTCGGAACCCATATAATAAACCGGAACAAAATCATAGGAAGGCATTGCTGTTTTCAGCTCTTCTGCTAATTTGATGGCATGCATGATCTTATAGACAAAATACAAGTGGCCGGTAAAAATATTCGGCTGGTGTGCGGTACAGACAGTGAAAGTATCATTAGCTAATAAGCGGTCAAGGTTTGCTTTCACAACGGGTGAACAAACCACCTTTGAATAATCCTTCTTAAGCTCGCTGACAAGGATCTTACGATCAGTTATCAAATTTTTTTGCCTGCATTCAATTGCCTTCCTGATCCCTTCCAGGTTTACCTCATGTTCATAAAATTTACGAAGCGCAGGAACCTGCCCCAGGTAATCAATTACCATTTTAGAAAAGAACCCCGTATCACTATAGGGTACATACTTTTCTTTAAAACTCATGGGAGATACTAAGGTCACAATTGGCATGGAATCGAAGTGCATATAAAAGATGAAGATACCAATTTGTGGAAATAAAATTGTTTTGCTATTCGAAGGGCCTTACATATTATAGTGTACCCGTTTCATGTTTAATTTTTTTCTGCCTTTTTCTTGCAATAATCAAAAAAATTTTATTTTTTAGTGTACAAGTAATTTGATCTTAAAATTCTTCATATGAAACGAATTAGGTTATTGCTAACGCTTTCAATATTGACAATTGGCGTACTAATCATTTTTATCTCCTGTAATAGTGATGAAGGATCTGCCATTGTTAAAACAACCACCGATTCTGCGCAATTGGTAATTGAACATGGAAAATACTTGGCGCATACAGTTGCAGGTTGTATGGACTGCCATAGCGAAAGAGATTTTACCCAGTTCTCCGGACCTGTAAAACCCGGAACAGAAGGAATGGGAGGTTTTGCATTAGATGAAAAATTTCAAATACCCGGTGTTGTATATACCCGTAATATAACACCAGATACCGTAAACGGAATTGGAAAGTGGACGGATGATGAAATTGCCCGCACTATTACTACCGGCATAACTAAAAATGGAGATACACTGTTTCCCATTATGCCCTATCCTCATTATAACCAGATGTCGAAAAATGATGTTTATAGCATCATCGCCTATTTACGCACCCTTAAGCCAAGCGACAATAAAGTTCCACCGCGAAAACTCTTTATTCCATTGTCCATGGCATATCCTCCATTACAAAGCAGATCTCTCGATCAGAATAAAAAGCCTGATGTTTCGGACATTGTAAAATATGGTGGGTATTTGGTAAACAGTGCCGCCTGTATGGATTGCCACACGCCAAGGCAAAAAGGCCAGATGCAGATGCATAAATTATTTGCCGGCGGTTTCTTCTTTGATATGGGAGCATTTAAGGTTAATTCTGCCAACATTACACCTGATTCTGCTACCGGAATTGGAAAATGGACCGAAGCTGTATTCATGGAAAAATTTAAGAACTACCGCGATCCTGCCAGTTATTCTGCAAACCCCGGGAAAAATAATACATTGATGCCCTGGGCAATTTTTGCGCATTTGGATGACTTTGACCTAAAAGCGATCTATCGATACTTAAGAACTTTGCCACCGGTACAAAACAAGGTTGTGAAATATCCGGAATAAAAGTTTGGAGGTTCGAGGTTCGAAGTTCGAAGTTTTTAGTTCAAAGTTCTTAGTTCCTGGAGCTATAGAAATACGGTATAAATAGTGTCAGGCATCTGGTATGGGGTATCTTACATCATATCCCGTATCGAGGATCTCTTATCCCGGATCTAGTATATCGTATCTCATCACTAATATCCGGTATCTAGCATCTAGAATCCGGTATCCCCATCACCCGACCACCTCTCCCTCAATATCATAATCATACGCCTTTGTAACCTTTACCTTAACAAACTCCCCTATAGGTAATTTTTTATTTGTATTTAAGATAACTTCATTATCTACCTCAACACTATCGAATTCTGTGCGGCCGATAAATCTTCCTGCTTCTTTTTTATCAACCATCACTTTAAATACTTTACCAACTTTTTCCTGGTTCTTTTCAAGGCTTATATCCTGTTGAAGCTCCATCACCTCCTGCGCCCTTTCTTCTTTTTCTTCGGCAGGAACATCATCAACAAGATCATGAGCGCTGGTTTGTTCTTCATGGCTGTAAGTAAAAATCCCAACGCGGTCGAAACGCATTTTTTGCAAAAAGGTTTTAAGTTCTTCTACATCATCGCGTGTTTCCCCGGGGAATCCTGCAATTAACGTGGTGCGTATACATATGCCCGGTATACGATATCTTATTTCACCGATGAGATCTTCCATTTCTTCCCTGCTGATCTGCCTTTTCATGGCCGTCAGCATATTATTAGATGCATGTTGAAGTGGAATATCAAGATAGTTGCAGATATTATCCCGCTCTTTCATGGCATCGATAATATCAATTGGGAATTTTGATGGATATGCATAATGTAGCCGGATCCATTCTAATCCTTTCACATCGGCAAGCGCATGTAATAATTTGGGAAGCTCACGCTTTTTATAAATGTCGAGTCCATAATAAGTTAATTCCTGTGCGATGAGCATCACCTCTTTCACGCCTCTTTGTACAAGTTTGTTCGCTTCATCAACCAACGATTCAATACTCCTGCTTACATGTTTTCCACGCATTAACGGAATAGCACAAAAAGAACATGTGCGGTTACATCCTTCACTGATCTTCATGTATGCATAGTGTTGCGGGGTACTCAATAATCGCTCCCCAATGAGTTCTCCTTTATAATCCGCCTCAAATCTTTTTAAGATAAGTGGCAGTTCCATGGTTCCAAAATAGGCATCCACTTCGGGTATTTCCAGCTCCAGGTTTTGTTTATACCGTTCACTTAAGCAGCCGGTAACATAAACCTTGTCAAGTTTTCCTCTTTTTTTTAATGCTACATTTTCGAGTATGGTATTGATGCTTTCTTCCTTCGCTTTTTCAATAAATCCGCAGGTATTTATGATGACAATATTGTGGTCTCTTTTACCATTTTCATGAACCGTATCAATATCATTTGCAATTAATTGTCCGCTCAATACCTCGCTATCCACAATATTTTTGCTACAGCCCAATGTAATGATATTAACTTTATCCCTTTTAATACTCTTCGTCTTCATAATGGCGGCAAAGGTAATGAAACAGCCTCTCATGAGATGGTTTATGTAATATTACGGCCAATATACCGCGGCGGAAAACGTTACATCACAGGCAGTATTATAAAATAAATTATAAAATCCTGCATCTTTCAAAATTTGGCGTGATAATTCAATTAAAGGTGAGTATAAATGGTTAATTATTATTATAGTTTGTACGACAGACAGCAATTAAAAAAGGGTTAATTTTGTATTATGAAATTGAGAGTCGCAATCCTTGATTTATATGAAGGTGTAACCAACCAGGGCATGCGTTGCATTAGGGAGATCCTTAATCAATTCGCTGAGATGCACCAGGTTGACATGCATGTACAAGAATACGAGGTACGATTAAATAAAGAAACTCCCGGCTTGAACCATGATATTTATATTTCAAGCGGCGGTCCCGGAAGCCCTTTGGACAGCGAAGGAAGCGAATGGGAAAAAGTTTACTTCGATTGGCTAAATAGCATTGAAACATTTAATATTCACCCGGAAAATACTACAAAAAAGCAGGTTTTCTTTATATGCCATTCATTTCAATTGGTATGCAGGCACTATAAAGTTGCTGAAGTTTCTAAACGCAAAAGCACATCATTCGGCGTATTCCCTATTCATTACCAAGGTCTTGCAGGATATGAGCCTATATTTGAAGGACTCATAGATCCATTTTATGTTGTAGATAGCAGGGATTACCAGGTAGTACAGCCAAACATTAAGAAAATAAAGGCGATGGGGTCCAGGATCCTAGCCATTGAAAAAGCCAGGCCACATGTTGCTCTGGAAAGGGCCATTATGGCCATTCGGTTCAATGATAATATGGTTGGAACGCAATTTCATCCCGAAGCTGATGCCATAGGAATGTCCCGTTACCTGCAAACTCCTGAGAAAAAGGAAACTGTCATAGCCAATCACAGCCTCGAAAAATGGCAATCTATGATCGAACACCTGAACGATCCCGACAAGATCATGAATACCTACCAGCATGTACTGCCTAATTTCTTAGAGGAAGCGATCAATAAGATAGGCCGGGTTGCTGCATGATCCCTCTCAATCTGTGTTCCCTCACTTTTCAAATGATTTATGGTTAATTTTATCCTGCTTCACATTTAATATAAAGCAATGGATAAAACTTTAAGAGAGCAATTCAATAAGAATTTTACTGCTGAAAAATATATTACCTATATGGAGGCGATCGAAGGCTTACATCCGGGAGCTTTGGATTTTAGAAATGCAGAAACTCCCATTTTTATCAGGAAAGACTT
>JBDSDG010000043.1:0-15560 GCA_039920685.1 Ferruginibacter sp. | reverse complement strand
AACTTAAGATAATAAAATGATATTCGTCAATCAATTCAGGTATCCAATTAATGAATCTATTATTGAGCTTCCAGGTGGATTTATCGATCCGGGTGAACAACCGCGTCAAGCTGTTGAAAGAGAACTTTTGGAAGAAACCGGCTATACATTCTCCTCCTTTCATTTTCTTGGTATAACAGCCGCCAATCCTGGTGTACTGAATAATTTCACTCAACTATTTTTGGCTCTTGGTGGAAAAAAAACAGCACAGCAATCGCTCGATGAGAACGAAGAGATAGAGATCATTTTAAAAACAATAGAGGAAGCACGCCTGATGCTTCAGCACAACGAAATAAAACAAAGCATGCATGCATTGTGTATGTTCTATGGATTTGATTTTATGAAGAAGAACGGACTGGATGGATCACTGAGCCAACTTCCGCTATTATAAAAAAGCTTCCACTCACCACGATCACATCATTGCTCTCTGCCATTTTTTTTGCATGATCGATCGCATCATTTACATCATCGAAACTATTCCCTTTTAGTAGATGATTGGATGCTATACCTCTTAAGGTTTCTGCATCCAGTGCCCGCGGAATATGTGCATTCGTAAAATAATATTTTGCCGACCGGGGAAACAGCGAAATTAGTTTGTTGATATCCTTATCATTTACAAATCCCAGCACGAAATGAAGCCTTGCAAATGGATAGTTTATTTGAAGTTGCTTTAATACCTGGGTGATCCCATCTTCGTTATGGGCCACATCATGAATTATTGTTGGATTGCTTTGTACTATATCCCATCGACCTTTTAATCCTGTATTTATTCTTACGTTTTTAAGTCCCGACAGGATCGCCGTCCTTGGTATATCATAATTCTTTTCCTTAAGCACTTCGATCGCACATAACACTGTGCATACATTTTTTGCCTGGTATAATCCACCAACGTCTAGTGTAAATTTTTCTGCCGTGCCCATATTTGTATTTCGTACAATACATGTCAGGATCGAACCCTGTGAATGAATTTCTTCTGCCATGAATTGTTCACTGGCAATCAGCATTTCCCCACCCATATCCTTCGCTTTTTGCTCAAATACAGGGAATGTTTCATCCAGAACTTCTCCGACAACAACCGGTGTATTTTTTTTTATGATACCTGCTTTTTCCGTGGCGATCTCTCTTAAAGTATTTCCAAGCATATTGGTATGATCATATCCTATGTTAGTAATTACTGACAATTCAGGGGATATTACGTTTGTGCTGTCAAGCCTGCCACCAAGGCCTGTTTCAATGATCGCAATATCAACAGCATTAATAGCAAAATATTCGAATGCCATCGCAACTGTCAGCTCAAAGAACGAAGGATTTATTTGTTCTGTGATCTGCTTTGTACGGTCTACGAAGTCAACGACAAAGTCCTTTTCGATCATTATTCCATTGATACGTATACGCTCACGGAAATCCTTAATGTGAGGGGATGTGTAAAGTCCTGTTTTGTAACCTGCCTCCTGGAGTATAGAGGCAATCATGTGTGACGTACTACCTTTACCGTTAGTTCCAGCTATGTGTAGGCTTTTAAATTTTTTATGTGGATCACCTAGGCTTTTGCACAGTGAAAGGGTATTGTGAAGGTCTTTTTTGTAAGCGGCAATTCCGATCCGGCTGAACATGGGAAGTTGTTTGTAAAGCCAGTCAATTGTTTCTTCGTACGTCATTCATACAAAGATATACAGAAACTAAATTTCCCCGAAAATCGGTTAGTCTGTTCGGTTCTAATAAGTAAAATTAAATTGAACTGTTACATTCGATTCATCGCCTGCTTTATCGAATTGTATATTTTTAAGGTATCCAGAGATTTGATTCGCATAAGCCTGGCTTGTGTTAGTTGACCCCTTATCAAATCCTTTAAATGTTCCCTGTCCTGATTGAGAAACTTTTATAATAGCATATATGGTGGCCTTTGGTAGATCCCCGGTAAATGAATAATAGCGCACGATCTTCCGGTTTCCTTTAGTAACCTTTGGTCCGCCACCGATCTTTCCACCCGGAGTATTTCCATATGAATCTTTATTCCCATTAGGATCGCCATTATCACCCTTTCCATTTGGATTATTACCCTGGTACTTGTATCCATTATCTTCAGTGGCCCCATTACCATTTCCTGTTCCAGGACCATTATATGTGATCTTTGGCTTTTGTGGTTTTGGAACCGGCGCAACAACAGGCGTTGGAGCAATTTCCGTTTTGACTTTCAGAGTCTTTTTTTCAGGCTTGATCACAGGGGCCGCAGTTTCCTCTGCATTATCGTCCGGGTCAACTTTATCAACTACTGCTTCTTTTGCAGCTGTACGTTTTGGTTGTATCACTGCTTCCTGGCTTGGCGATCTTTCCCCTTTTATCAATGGTTGCTTTTCACCAAATCCATCATCATTATTTCCAAGATTTATTTCTATTAGGTCTTGCACAACCGGGATACTTGGAGGCATTATTTTCCAACTGATCAAAATAAACAACAGCAACAAGGTGCCACAAATGACCGTGGTGTATAATAATGCTTTTTTATTTTTCTTTGATTCAAATTCTTCAGGGCTGTTATTCATCCTAAGGCTATTTGATTTTAATTAAAAGATACTTTTAATGTGGAACATTCCGTATTTAAAGATGTTATTTTAACATATTTATTACAGAGCAGGGAAATATCTTATCGAAGGATCATGCACGTTCTCTTGATCCAAAAAGTAAGCTTCCGATCCTTACCATGTTACTTCCGGCTTCGATCGCAAACCGGTAATCAGCACTCATTCCCATACTTAAAATTGCAAATGGATTATTTATACCCGATAAGCTAGCCTTATAATTATGATACAAATCTTTCAGTTTATTAAATTCCGAAATGATGAGATCATTGTCTTCAGTAAAAGAGGCCATTCCCATTAAACCGGATAATTGAATACCATTTAACTCATTTGGTTGAGTAACGAACCTATGTATAAGCAGGTTAACTTCCGTTTCGCTCAATCCAAATTTGGTTTCCTCTTTTGATATATGTACCTGTAAAAGGCAAGAGATCACCCTGTCCATTTTTTTCGCTTGTTTATTTATCTCCAATAGTAAATTATGGCTATCTACTCCATGAATAAGATGGATGAATGGTGCAATATGTTTTACTTTATTAGTTTGCAGGTGGCCAATAAAATGCCAGCGGATATCTTTGGGTAATGTATCATGCTTCTCCAGTAATTCCTGCACATAATTTTCACCGAAGTCACGTTGGCCCAGGTCATAAGCTTGCATGATATCCTGGGTACTCCTCATTTTAGTTACGGCTACAAGTGAAGCATTGAAAGGTTCAAGTTCTTTTTGAATTTTATGATAAGCATTCCTTAAAAAAGCCATAACTGTGAAAATAGAATTAAAATACAAATTACATTATTATAAATTCTTGCAAATGTGTGAACTTGTGTAAAATTTGAATCATGCGAATCACGATAAGTCTGTTTATCCTTGGAATAATATTTTTTCTTAGTTCATGTAAATCGCCCTATTTCACTTCTGCAAATAATATGCGATACATCAATGGTGTTGTGAAGTTGAAAGATGGTAACGAAGTTAGCGGGCCGATAAGCAGTTCACTTGCAGATTATTATTCCACTAACGCATACATAACAGTAACACCGAACAATTCAAAAGAACAGCGGGTTAGCGTTACCCAGATCAGGGGTATCTCTGTTCGCAACAATTATTATGAACCTAAATTGGTAGACATGGGCTTCGGCAGCCACGACCAATTGCTTTTCTTAAAAAAGTTTACTAAGGAAGCCTCCCGGATGGATCTTTATGAATTGTATGAACAACGCACCAATAATTCCAGGAACGGAACTTACTACACGGATGTTTATTCTTATTATATCAATGCTCCCGGCAAAACAAATGAAGTTTGGAACCTGGAAGGCAAGCATTTAACCCCAAACTTTGAAGATAAGATGAGTGAGATGGTTAAAGATTGTCCGTCACTTGCACAAAAGATCAGCAGTAAAGAAAAAGGATATTTTTATGCCCAGGTTTCCCTGGTCACTGAAAAACGCATCGAGACAATGATGAATATTATAGATGAGTATAATAAGTGTGGGAAGTAGGTAGTAGGTATGGCCTGCAGCTTATAGCTTGAGGCTTTCTTACGTGTATAAAAATGTATAAAAACTTTTAGGAATCATGGAATCAGGAATCTGGTATCCCGCATCCCGTATCCCGTATCCAATACCCAATTTCAGGCATCCTCTCACTTCAAAATACTCCTCCCGATCACAATTCTCTGTACTTCGCTTGTACCTTCATATATCTGGGTGATCTTGGCATCTCTCATCATTCTTTCTACATGGTATTCTTTTACAAATCCATATCCGCCATGGATCTGCACGGCTTCCGTTGCTGTCCACATGGCTGTTTCACTGCAAAATACTTTTGCCATAGAACTGCTGACCGTATAGTCTTTTTTCAGATCTTTTTCCCACGCTGCCCTGTAACAAAGTAGCCGGGATGCTTCAATGCGGGTAGCCATGTCCGCTAGTTTGAACTGTATTGCCTGGTGATTCATTATTTCCGTGCCGAACGCCTTTCGCTGCTTGCTGTATTTTAACGAAAGCTCATAGGCACCGCTTGCAATTCCCAAAGCCTGGGAAGCAATACCAATACGGCCTCCAGCAAGTGTTTTCATTGCGAAAACAAAACCAAATCCTTCTTCCCCGATACGATTTTCCTTTGGTACCTTAACATCCGTGAACAATAAGCTGTGGGTATCACTTCCCCTTATGCCTAATTTATTTTCTTTCGCTCCTACCTGTACACCAGCCCATTCCTTCTCCACTATAAAAACATTTATGCCGCGACTTTTTTTGCTCACATCTGTTTGTGCGATCACGAGGTAAACGCTTGCACTGTTTCCATTGCTGATCCAGTTCTTCGTCCCGTTCAATAAATAATGATCGCCCTTATCTTCAGCTGTAGTTCGTTGAGAAGTAGCATCACTTCCGGCTTCCGGCTCGCTCAATAAAAAAGCTCCTATGTACAATTGCCCGTTTTTTTTGCCCTGCGCCAAAGGAGTAAGATATTTTTGCTTTTGTTCTTCATTGCCATATTCCTGTATTCCGTAACAAACAAGGCTGTTGTTTACACTCATGCACACGCTTACGCTTGCATCCACTTTACTGATCTCCTCCATTGCAAGAACATAACTTATCGTATCCATCCCACTGCCACCGTATTCTGGCTTAACCATGATACCCATGAATCCGAGATCGGCTAACTTTTCTATTTGCTCTTTTGGAAACCGCTGGTGCTCGTCCCTTTCAATAACTCCCGGCAGGCATTCATTAACGGCAAAATCGCGTGCCGCCTTCTGTATCATTAATTGTTCTTCTGAAAATTGAAAGTCCATAATATTATTTTTGTCCGCACACAAAAATAAGGTTTGCAATGTCATACTCGCTGAATTTTACTTTTTTTATTGGCCGGCATTTGAACATTGTGTCAACTTTGGTTGTGTTACTCACTTGTGCTGCATCACTTTACTGAACAGTATAAATCCGTTGTTTCAGTGGCAGGTTTATATCTTTGCCCAACAAACGAACATTTGAAAACGGTCAGCCAAAATTTAAGGATACAAAAAATTGTCGCGGCAATTTCCATTGTTTTGTTTGTGATAAAAATGGTTGCATGGTACATTACCAGTTCTATTGCAATATTAACCGACGCCCTGGAAAGTATAGTGAATGTGGTTGCGGGGCTGATTGGTGTTTACAGCCTCTATATTTCTGCAAAGCCAAAGGACCTTGATCATCCGTACGGGCATGGAAAGATCGAATTTATTTCAGCTGCAATTGAGGGGACATTGATCGCGGTCGCTGGACTTATCATTACCTATAAAGCGGTCATGAATCTTAAATACGATCATGCAGTTCAAAAGCTTGACTATGGCATTTTACTCGTTGCCATTACTGGTGTCGTGAATTATATAGCCGGCCTGGTTTGTATCCGTACAGGTAAAAAGAATAACTCTCTTGCATTGATCGCAAGTGGAAAGCATTTGAGATCTGATACCTATACCACCTTTGGCATAATTGCCGGACTGATCTTACTCTATTTCACAAACCTGGTGTGGATTGATAGTGTTGTAGCTATTATTTTTGCAGCTATTATTTTTATTACAGGCTATCGCATCATCCGAACTTCTGTTGCAGGTATAATGGATGAGGCAGACGATGAATTGTTGAATAAAATTGTTGCCTTACTGAATAACAACCGAACGGTAAACTGGATCGATCTTCACAACCTGCGCATCATTAAATATGGGCCAACACTGCACCTGGATTGCCACCTTACTGTTCCATGGTATTTTAATGTAAATGAGGCACATGCAGAGATCGATATGCTTTCAGGCTTCGTTCGTAAGAACTATGGGGAATCTGTTGAATTGTTTGTTCACTCAGATGGTTGTATGGATTTTTCCTGTCACATATGCGATAAAATGGAATGCCCGGTAAGAAAACATGAATTTGAAAAAAAGATCGAATGGACAATGAAGAATATTTCTTCAAATCACAAGCATAATATCCATTCAAACGGATAGCTCTAATGCTGGAATAACTTTGCTACCCCAAAAGCAGCTGCAGCAGCAACAGCACCAATTAAAGTAACACGTACTGCTCCCCAGATCGCATTTACTCCCGTGATCCTGCTTTTAAAATATCCAAACATAAAAAGGCAGAGGAGAGTTGCAACAACTGAATAAGATAACGCTATAGATGACCTTGATATAAAAAAGTATGGACTTAAAGGAATGATCCCACCGGCAACATAAGACAATCCGATATTTAATGCACTTTTTTTTGCCCTGGAAGGGTCCGGCTTATCTAACCCAAGTTCATATTTCATCATGAAATCGACCCAGCGGTCTTTATCCCGTGCTATTTCTTCCGTTGCTTTGTTTTGCAGGTCGGGACTTAAACCAATGTTTGCGAAAAATTCTTTTGTCTCTGCAATTTCTATATGGCGTAAGTTCTCTACTTCTTCATACTCTCTCTTCACTTCACTTTTATAATGATCCTGTTCAGTTTTTCCTGCAAGGTATCCTCCCAGGCCCATTGCAATACTTCCAGCTGCTATTTCTGCAATACCTGCTATTACTACTATACTGCTGTTATCGATGGCACCGCTTAGTCCTGCAGCGAGTGCAAAAGGAACTGTTAGCCCATCGCTCATTCCAATAACCACATCCCGTAAAAAGTCAGAGCTTTTTAAATGCGATTCTACATGGTCGTGATGAAGATGGGTTTCCATTCTTTTATGTTTATGCCAAGTTAGGTTTTAAATGTGCAAAGTTTAGGACAAGGCAAAATTTTTAATGTATCGAACTTTCTTTTTCAGCAAATTGGGCCACTGATCTTTTGATTATTTCAACACAATCAAGTACCTGTTCTTTCGTGATCACAAGAGGCGGTGCAAAACGTATGATATCACCATGTGTGGGCTTTGCGATCAATCCGTTCTCTTTCATGATCAGGCATAAATTCCATGCCGCTTCAGGATCGCGATGTTCAATTACAATTGCGTTTAGCAATCCCCTGCCACGTATCGTCCTGATCAAAGGCGATTGGATCTTTTTTAATTCATTCCTAAATAATTCACCCATCGCTATTGCATTTTCAGCCATATGCTCATCTTTTAATACCTGCAACGCTTCCATTGCTACCTTACACGCCAGCGGGTTACCTCCGTATGTGCTGCCATGCTCTCCAGGCTTCATTGTCATCATGATGTGATCGTCTGCAAGTACAGCACTAATTGGTAATACACCTCCACTCAATGCCTTTCCAAGAATAACAATATCCGGCCGAACTTTTTCATGATCGCATGCCAGTGTTGCACCCGTTCTTGCAAGCCCTGACTGCACTTCATCGGCAATCATAAGCACGTCGTATTCTTTGCACAGGATCCGAACACCGGTATAATAACCTTCGTCTGGTACGATCACTCCCGCTTCACCCTGTATCGGTTCAAACAGGAATGCTGCAACATTCCTGTCCTGTAATGCTTTTTCTAGAGCAGGAAGGTCATTGAACGGGATCACTTCGAAACCAGGTGTAAATGGGCCATAATTATTTTTTGCTGTTGGATCAGTACTAAAAGAGATCACTGTTGTAGTTCTTCCATGAAAATTTGAAGCGCAAACAATGATCTTTGCCTGGTTCTCAGGAATTCCTTTTACCTCATAACCCCACTTACGGCTAAGCTTAAGTGCAGTTTCAACGCCTTCCACGCCTGTGTTCATGGGCAACACTTTATCATAGCCAAAATAATCTGTAATATATGCCTCATACTCTCCCAGTAAATTACTGTGAAATGCCCTGGAGGTTAAAGTAAGCTGTTGAGCTTGTTGTATCAATGCATCAATGATCTTTGGATGGCAATGCCCCTGGTTGACGGCGGAGTATCCGCTTAAAAAATCATAATACCTTTTATCGTCAACATCCCACACGAAAACCCCTAATCCTTTTTTTAATACCACCGGCAATGGATGATAATTGTGGGCACCGTGACTATATTCAAGATCCAAATAGTGTTGAGTATTTTCTGTTAACTGAATTGTTGTATTCATGAGTGAAGAATTAAACTATAATAAAATTGTAAAATGGCAAATGATCCATTCAGGACCAATAAGGAAAGGTTACCCTCGATGATTGAGCAGGTCAAGATTGATGCGTAGGAAAGGCTGTATGGTAGAAATGTAATTGATGCAGTAAAGATAAAAAATTAAACCCATTTGCAAAAGTAATCGTCCTGAAATTTAATTATGTGAGACACTTCCTTTTTAAAGATCCCATAAACTGTGCTGCCACTGCCACTTAGTGAGGCATAGCTTGCACCGGTCTCCATCAATTTTCTTTTTATAATAGCTATTTCAGGGTGCGCTTCGAAAACCGGCATCTCAAAATCATTTTTAATATTATCCTGCCAGGATTCAATGGGCATTGATATTAGGTGCCTTAGATCCGTTGGTGATCCGGATAAATTCATTTGCGAAAACGCCCAAGCAGTATCAATATGAATGCCTGGATTTACCAGGAGGATATTATAGGCTGAAAGATCAACAGGCCACGGTTCAAGCATTTCACCACGGCCCGTTGCATAACAAGGCTTATTAATAATAAAAAAAGGGCAATCACTTCCTAACTGTAAGGCATAACTTAGAAGTTGTCCTGTGCTTAAGTGAAGTTCAAATTTATTATTTGCAAGCAGGAGGATATATGAGGCATTCGCTGAGCCTCCACCGAGTCCTGCACCAATAGGAATGGATTTATGCAGGTGAATTTTTACATCCGGAAGTGTAGGATAGTCTTTTTTGAGCAGCCGGTATGCTTTAATACATAGGTTATCTTCTGTGTTTCCCGGTATTGGCAATCCGCTATGAGAAAATTTTATCGAATCATTTTCAATGATCTCGACTGAATCTCTAAAATTAATGGGATAAAAAACACTTTCAATATTGTGAAATCCATCAGGTCTCTTTCCTGCAACACGCAACCCTATATTGATCTTGCAATTTGGAAACGAAACCATTTTTAATTCTATTTGATCTCTACTGCTTTCCGCGGCTTTTGATCTCATCCCGGATAGCTATTGCTTTTATATAATCTTCATGTTCGAGGACCTCGGTAAGGAGTGTGTTCAATTCTTCAAGCGACATGGCATTAAGGTTATCCTTACCACCGGTTTCAGTAGTAACAGCAGTGCCGGTTGTTTTTTTCTGATCATCTTCCATCAACACCCCAGCTTGATCTAAAATATTATCATATGTATAAATCGGGCAACCAAAACGCACGGCCAGCGCAAGGGCATCAGATGTACGGGAATCAATTTCTACTGTATCATTTGAGGAACTACAAACAAGTTTAGAATAAAAGATCCCCTCTTGAAGGTCGTTGATCACTATCTCATGTAATTCAACGTTGAAAGCCATCATAAAATTCTTCATTAGGTCATGCGTTAGCGGACGGCTGGGGTTCATGCGTTCCAAAGCAACTGCAATTGCCTGTGCTTCAAAACCGCCTATTACAATAGGCAACCTGCGAAGACCATTGATCTCGCCTAATACAACTGCATAGGAATGGGTTTGTGTAATGCTATGTGACAATGCAACAATTTCCAATTCTATCTTCTTCATACCCTTTGTCCTTTATGGCGGCTCTTGATTTTATTAATAAAAGCAAATATAAAAACAAATATCTTATTTACCGGATTGGACACGTAGAAGAATTATTGCCTGTTTGCCTGTAATATTTTCTATGTAACCTATTCTGCAACTGTATTATTATCGTTATAAATAATGGGAGCTCAAATGCCTGGTTACTTAAAGGTTGTTTGCTCAATCTCTCAGATTATATCTGCGAAAAGGACCAGGTACTTTATATGGATTGCTAAACCCCCTTCAGTTTTTTAACTTCTGCAATGATCCTTGGCATTATTTCAAATGCATCACCTACAATTCCATAATCTGCAGCTTTAAAAAAGGGCGCTTCAGGGTCTTTATTGATCACCACTATTGTCTTGCTGCGGTTTACCCCTGCAAGATGCTGGATAGCGCCGGATATCCCGATCGCAATATATAAGTTAGGAGAGATAGCTAATCCTGTTTGTCCAACATGTTCATGGTGTGGCCTCCAATCGGTATCTGCAACAGGCCGGCTGCAAGCTGTTGCGGCGCCTAATAATGAAGCCAGTTCAGTTACCATTCCCCAATTCTCAGGACCTTTCAGGCCTCGGCCGCCGCTTACTACAATTTCTGCTTCACTCAAAGGAACTTCCCCAACTACTTTATTGGAAAGCGTAACTTCCACCTTACGGGCATCAATAGTTGCTGCAAAAGGAACAACCTCCGCCGTTTCACCTGTGGCTGATATGCTAAATGAATTTGGGTTTAGAGCAATGATCTTTTTACTGCTTGTAACGGCAATATTGGCAAATGCTTTTCCACTGAATACGGTTTTCTTTACGGTAAATCCATTGCTAAGATCAGGTAGTGCGATGGCACCTGATATCAATCCTGCTTTTAAACGAACACTCAGCCTTGGGGCAATAGATTTTCCCGATGTATTATTTGAAAAAATGATAACATCTGCTCCTACCACTTCCACAGCCTGCGAAATAATCTTAGTATATATCTGTGCATCCAGGTAATTTAATGCCGGATCATTAACGGTATGAACCTTTTTGATACCATAATTTCCAAGCGATGGCAGATCACCGGTAACTGTGCCCATAATGATCGCTTCGGCTGTAGTACCTAATAGCGCTGCTACTTTTGCTCCATAATGAGCTGCTTCTAAAGATGATTTTTTTATATGTCCATCAGCCTGGTCTAAAAAAACTAATACCATAGTATTGTAATTAAAATTATCAATTAATAATTCAAAATAATCATTGCGTTAGATCACTCGGGCTTCCTCGTGTAATAACCGAACAAGCTCTTCAGGGTTATCTGCGGGAATTAGTTTAACCCCGGCTTTTGCAGGAGGCAGATCAAACGATATGATTTTTGTGAGTGTTTCAGCTTGAATAGGTTCAATTACTTTTAATGGTTTTGATCTTGCTCCCATGATCCCACGCATATTTGGAATTCGTTGTTCAGCCATGCCTTTCTGACAACTGATCACGGCTGGTAATTTTACTTTATCAGTTTCTTCACCGCCTTCTATCTCTCTAACAGCCATTGCACTTCCATCATGCAGGTCTAGTTTTGAGGCATGTGAGATATATGGCAGATCCAATAATTCGGCAACCATTCCACCAATTGAAGAACCATTATAATCAATGGTTTCCTTACCTGATAAAACAAGATCATAACCGCCATCTTTGGCAACGGCGGCGATCTGGGATGCAACATTATAACTGTCACCGTTATCCGAATTAACCCTGATCGCTTCATCTCCTCCAAGCGCAAGAGCTTTTCTAATGATCGGTTCGCTTTCAGCTGTGCCTACATTAACCAGGTGAAGTACAACTGATGGATCTGCTTCTTTAAGTTCAATTGCACGCACCAATGCATACCATTCATCATACGGATTTATGATCCACTGCACGCCTTCTGCTGCAAATTTCGTATTGTTATCCGTGAAGGCTATTTTTGCCGTGGTATCGGGTGTTTTACTGATACAAACTAATATCTTCATTGTGCTTTTTTATCCTTACCGCTACCGCAGGAAGGAGTTAAAGAAATAAAAGTTGTTTATGCAACTAAGTGCAAATATAATCGTTGCAAAGGTAATTTGAAAACATGGTTTAAAAATAACTTTTAATGAGCAGGATCGATAAATTACTGGAATTCATGAAAACATCGGGAAAGGATAGTTTTCTGCAACATGCGTTGGCACTGGAATACATAAAAATTGGTAATGATGAGGAAGCAAGAAAATTATTCAATGACATATTGCTAAGAGAGCCAACTTACATTGGATCTTATTATCATTTAGCTAAATTGTTGGAAAGGGTAGGTGACTTTGAAAGGGCAATAAGAGTTTACCAGAGAGGAATGGAGGAAGCCAAAAAGGCTGGTGACAATCACACCTATAATGAATTGCAGTCGGCATTAGAAGATATAGAAAGTTAACCGTATGCTTCATCGATTTCAATACTATATCAAGACGGAGAATTTGTTTCAACCAACAGATCGGCTATTGGTAGCAGTAAGCGGAGGTGTGGATTCCGTCGTGCTTTGCGAATTATGCAAACAGGCGGGATTTAACTTTTCAATTGTTCATTGCAATTTTGAATTACGTGGAAATGAAAGTGACGGTGATGAAAATTTTGTTAAAGAACTAGCATCCGGTTATAGAACAGAATTTATTTCAAAGAAATTTGATACAGTAAAATATGCGAAAGAAAAAAAACTAGGAATACAAGAAGCAGCAAGAATATTGAGATATGAATGGTTTACAGAAATACTTAATTCAGCAGAAAACTTATCAACAGGTAAACCTGTTAATTTTATTCTGACAGCTCATCATGCGGATGATAATATTGAAACCTTGTTGATGAATTTTTTTAAAGGGACAGGCATTGCTGGTTTACAGGGAATCCACTCTAAAAGTACAGTTGCAAAGCATCTTGTACGCCCTTTATTATTTGCGGGTAAAGGAGAGATCATTGATTTTGCAAAAAAGCACCAGCTTGTTTTCCGGGAGGATACCTCAAATAACAGCAACAAATACACCCGTAATTATTTCAGAAATGAGTTGATTCCTTCCCTTGAAAAAGTATATCCGCAGGTGAGGCACAATCTGATCCATAACATAGAGAGATTTAAAGAAGTAAATATTCTATACAACAGATCGATCGAAGAGATCAAAAAAAAGTTACAGTTTAAACAAGGCAATGAGATACATATTCCTGTCTTAAAACTTATAAAAACTCCTGCACTTCATTCAATAATGTTTGAAATTATAAAAGAGTTTGGATATAACCCAAACCAGGTAAATGAAGTATTAAATTTATTGAAAAGTGACTCCGGAAAATATGTTGATTGTGCAACTCACCGGATCTTGCGTAATCGCAAATGGTTAATCATTTCCAAATTAAGTGATCCGGAAAATCTGCATTTTCTTATTGAACGGGGGATGAACGAGATTGTTTTTCCATTGGGTAAATTAAAGATACTGGCGGGTGTTACAGAAGTTATACCGGTTGATAATAATATGGCAATGCTGGATGCATCACTTATTACATTTCCTCTTTTACTGCGCAAGTGGAAGCAGGGTGATTATTTTTATCCGCTGGGGATGAAGCATAAGAAAAAGTTAAGCCGCTTCTTTATTGATAAAAAGCTTTCATTAAATGAAAAGGAAAGCACTTGGGTGGTAGAGGGTGACAAAAAGATCATATGGATCATCGGTCATAGGATCGATGAACGTTTCCGGGTAAACGAAACCACAACAGACATTTTAAAATTTACCTTGAATATATGATCAATGCCCAAAAATGCTTGGATGTTTTAATTGCTCAATAAAAACATTGAATAGATCGGGCTGCAACAGACCTACCAGTAAAAATGTAAAAGCTAGTCCGAACAATGCTCCCCATAAGTGTGCATCATGATTTACATTGTCACGGCTTTTCTTCCCCATATAAACACAGTATATAATAAATAGCACCGCGTAAACTGCAAAGGATATTCTCAATGCTCCATAAAGATATACACTGCTCCATGGGTCAAATACGATCGCAGCGAAAACAACTGCTGAAACCGCACCGGAAGCTCCAAGTGCCCTGTAATTATAATCGTCCCGGTGTTTGATATAGCTAGGTATATCTGCAATGATCATCGATAGGAAATACAATAAGAGGTAGGAGATATTTCCGCCCAGCCCATAAAAATTAAAATACTTTTCCACTGCAGACCCGAAAAAGAAAAGCGTGAACATATTGAAGAACAGATGTATCCAGTCTGCATGAAGAAAAGCAGAAGTTACAAACCTGTAATATTGATTTTCTCTTTTCATGCGATAAGGCCACATGATCGTCTTGTTCATCATATCGCTATTTGAGAACCCGATAAACGAAAAGATCGCATTAATTGCAATAAGAGTAAACGTAATGGGAGTTTGAGAGAAATCCATGCTACAGTTTTTTTTCAAAACTAATCCAAAAGGCTAACAGTTGCCAGGCATATTAATTGTGATTGATCAGGCATGATGATATTTTTCATTTCTGAGGATGGTGCATGCCCGATAGATTTGTTCTGCAAGAATTAACCTTACAAGCTGGTGGGGGAATACGAGTGGGGATAAACTCCATTTATAATTGGCCCTATCCAGCACATCGTTGCTCAAACCAAATGCCCCGCCAACAAGAAATACAACGTTCTTCTCACTTTCATTTGCCCGGTTTTGAATATATGAAGCTAATGATGCGCTGTTGAATTGTTTGCCCGTTTCGTCCAATACCACCAAATGATCTTCAGCCTTTAAAAAGTTAAGGATCATTTCACCTTCCTTTTTTTTAAGATCCATTTCACTCATCATTCCTGCATTTTTTGGCATTGGGATCAAATGCCACTGCACAGGAAAATAGTTGGATATTCTTTTTGTGAACATCTCAATACCTTCTTTCACATAATTTTCATGTGCTTTACCAACACTCCAGAATTGAAGTTTCATTTGTTTATCTTTTGATCACTTATCAAGGCCTGGCCTCAAAAATCTGTTTATCATGTAAAATAAACAAAAGGGTTAACATCCCAGCCCATATACAGTAACCCGTATCTCTAGCGCTTGTAATGATTCCAAACCCAACATTGTTTTTATTGAAGTCTGCATAAGTGTTTATCCCCATGCTGAATTTATTGTTGATGCGATATAAGTGTCCAAGGTAAGCGTCCCAGCCATCATTATCATATTTTGGTGCAGGGCTTTCATTGGTTTCCAATTGAATTGAATATTTTTAATGCATTATTACTGTTTAAAAATATACCAAACCTCCACGAGCCTGGAGTTTTAAACATCTACCATAACGCGGCCCATAAAAATTTA
>JBDSDG010000042.1:0-4614 GCA_039920685.1 Ferruginibacter sp. | reverse complement strand
AAAAATAGACCTCAGATGTATCCAATGCCTATATCATGTTTGGATAAATGCCGATATCAGCATGATGGAAAGAGTAATACAAAACCTTGTGGAGAATGCGCTTAAGAGTACTCCTGAAGGTGGTTCTGTTGAGGCAATGATAAATGTTGACGCAGGTGAAGTAATTTTTACAATAAAAAATACTGGCGAGCCATTAGCCGCAGACCTTGTGCAGTGGATAAACAATTTCAGGAGCGAAGGTTCTATATTAAATAGTCGCCCTCCCAGGCTGGGGCTCGGTTTATTAATTGTTCAAAAAATACTGCTGCTGCATAACGCCACCTTGTACACACAGTTTCAAAACGGCAGGAACATCTTCACTTTTAGAATGCTGGTATATAATCAACCTGGGGCTAAATAATCCTTCTGCTCATTCATCTTGCGATACTCACAATAATTACATTGGGTTCACTGTAAATAAGTGACTTTAAGGATAAGGCCTCTTGTTCTTCTGGATGACAAATCGAAATCTTAACCGTTTTTTCAACATACAAACGTTATACTTCCGTGATAACTTTTGAGGTTAATGGATTCATGTTTGTATTTAAAGTAATGCTTTCCAAAATCGGGAGGCTTTAAAGCTTCAATCAAAAACTTTAGAATTATGAAAACAAAAAACGCGCTTGCTTCAATTGTTATTATGTTGATATTATCTTCAGGGCTTTGCTTTGATTCGATTGCACAGGAAAATAAAACTTCCGAAGACATAAAGAAAATGGAGGAAAATAAAAATATGGACGAAAAAAGAATGCAGGAGAAAATGATGGATAATAAGATGACGATGCCGGGTATGGCAGATGTAGCATCATGGCCCATGTCTTCACAAATGGCATTGAAAGAGCAAATGGCATTATATGGCAAGCCAACTGAAATGACCCCAACCATGGCAATTTGGTACAACAACGGCCCCTGGAAAAAAACAGTGATATCGAAAATGGAAAGCAAACACGATTTCCCGAAATCACACATGGACTGCATGATGCAATGTGTAAGCTTTAAAGTGCCTACCGATATGTATGATGAGCTTGGAAAGTTCGACGGCAGCGTAACTGTTGATCGTACACAAGGCTTATTAGCTGCACGATGCGATAAAGAAGAAAATAATTTTTTAGCGCTTAACCTTGCCTACGATGTGATCATGAAAAAGAAGACTGTAGACGAAGCAAGGAGAGCTTACGGCGAGATGATTATGATGGCAATGAAAGGTAGCAAGCCAGAATATATGAAGAAGCTTATGTTTGACAGTAATACCAATGCTGCCGACTCCGATATGAATACAATCAAATAAAAGCAAGCAACACTATAACACTTCTCAAATATTTTTTTTTACTAAATAAAAAATCATGAAACTAAAATTTTACGGATTAGCATTGGGTATCCTTGCTACATGTTTTCTTATGCTTGGCATAGGCTGCACCAAAACCAACACAATAGACAATACCAAGCATCATGGCAGCCTTCCTAACCAACTTGCAAGCGCCACGGAAATTGATACTGTGAATGCTACGGCGGTTTTGCCCCTTTATAAAGGACAAGATGCTAATGGTGGTACGGTATATTACATCATCACGGAGTCAAACGACGTAGATGAGTCGATAAGGCTGGGGCTTAATTGGACTCCAAAATTGGTACACGCAATGGGCACTGCAGCAGTGCAAACTGCAACTGTAGTAGCGGGAGAAACTGGTAATCCAAATAATTTTCCTGTTTTGAAATTTCCCGGAAATGTAAATTTTGCTCCTACAAGAAATTTGATACCTGGCCCCATGTTGTTTCCTGTTGATCCGGCTTCTGAGCCCGGTGCCGTAGGAGATGCTGCTTACTCCCCGCTTGTAACTTACGATGGAAAAATATTGTTCAACGCCTCTCATGTATCTAACAGCACGGGAGACCATGACAGGCTAATAAGCATGGATATACCCAATATGAAAGTGAAAATGAAACTAGCGAGAGGATTTTATGAAGGATTTAAAATTTTATATTCCACTACAGAATCATCTGATAACGATATTGCAGCGCTTGAAAATAATACTTTCGCTCCCAATTTAGCTGCCGCACCAAATCCAGGAGACGATAAGTCATTCCGTTCGGCCAGAGAAGCTTTGATCCCGGTAATAAATGGTCCCATGGGCGCAGGTAATCCCTTGAGACAAGGCTTACGTTCCGCAGTCGCAGGAGAAGGCGATCCGTTAAATATTTTTCAAGAACAGGCAGGTTGCGAAAATCCGGATGACCCTGGTGCGTTTTGTGATGCAGCCGCTTATAGTCCTCTTTGGGATGTACATCCTGTTTTGTGGACGGATGATGCAATCAATGCTGGAATGAGGACCATTGTTAAGACGGACAAATTTGAAATAATCGCCCCGATTAATATTATTGAGTTGCATGCTGATGGCTTTCTGTTGCCTGGGGGTATGGGGGTTCGGAATTCATCGCTTGGGGGTATCAATGCCGCAGGGCCTGCGGGTGGACGAGGAGTTATCGTTAACTGCCCTATCATTTTTGTGCCGGCAGAGGCGAGATAAATAAATTCAATGAAGTCCATGTTTTGTTCCGTGCAGATCATAAACCATAGCTGACATTGTCTTAACGAACTTTAATTAATATTCAAAAAACTTCATAAACCTGGTAACGATACAATGCAATCATCACTTAATGTTTATTGCATATCTTGCCGATCTAAAACAAATTTTATATGAAAAGAACATTTGCAATTCTCACTGCTGCAGTTATTTTTATGGCTGCCTGTAATGACAGCAAGACCGAAGAGACTTCAGTAGTTAAAGACACATCAGACACATCAACAATGATGAGCACTGAAACAAAACCAATCGATGCTGCGCCAATGGACAACATGAGCAGCAACATGATGAAAGAAGGAATGATGACTATGAAAGACGGTAAAATGATGATGATGGATGGCGGAAAAATGATGCCTATGACCAAAACAATGACATGCACCGATGGATGCAAAGTGATGATGACTGGTGAGGTGATGATGAAAGATGGCATGAAAATGATGATGACTGAAGGCATGATGATGGACAAAGACGGGCACATGATGGACAAAGACGGCAAAATGATGGATAGCAAAATGATGATGGAAAAGAAAATGTAAATCCGTCTATTTTAAATACGAGTATGCTTAAATAAGCTTCAAAGTCTGCCTGCGAATGGCAGACTTTGAAATTTATGGGAAAAGAATCAAATCCAATGCCTTTGCAATAGTTTATTTATTTAATGCTTAACACCCTTGTAAAAAAATGGATTCGTTTGTTTATTTCTGTCAAAAACTTAAAAATAATGTATAATATTTTTTTAATGTGTTTTGTTAATTACAACGATATCAGATGCTTACATTTTTAATTCTAGCACCCATCAGTTCTTTTCTTTCGGGTTAGGTTTGTATCGAGGAAAATCATTCTGACATCAAACCAGATAAATAACAATTACAAAAGACAAACGGCGTAGCCATTATCCCCAATTTTGTACCTATCTATTAGCTAATGAAGGCGCCGATTCCTTGTTAGTAAATCTCTAATCATAATATTTGTTTTAAAAAAACTTCCCTCAATTTTTGCTAATCTGAATATTTTATTGCTATTTTACAGCTGCAACCTCTCCTTTTTTCTATCGAATTACCTTCTTATCCATTCTTAGAATATATTTTAATAATATATTTTGCCGATCTCTTTTATAAATTCTGTGATTATTTATTGCCTTTTATATCACCTAAAATAGTGATTTAAATATCCTAAGAACTCCAACTCATCCATTCTCTTATTTATTACTGCCAGTTACAATAACATTCTAATAGTTAATATTCAGTTTGCCTAAGGTCTTACTAAATATGGCTATTTGAAATAAGACAACATTCGCTTACTATCAACCTCGTTTATGAAAACAACACTACATAATTTCCAACCTGCGATTGTTACAATGCGCCTTAAAAGGGATATGGGTGCTTTTTTAAAAGTATTCATATTAATGATCTCGATTTCAGTATATAGTTCCGGTCTTTTTGCGCAGACAATACAAACATTTGCAAATACTGTTACGTGGGTTTGCCCTGCCGGTGTTACATCTGTAACAGCAGAATGTTGGGGAGGGGGCGGAGCAGGAGGCGGACTTACAGGTGAGCCAGCAGCAGGGGGAGGTGGAGCAGGTGGATCATATGTAAAAAATACAGCAATATCGGTTGTTCCGGGTACAAGTTACACTGTAACTGTAGGTAACGGAGGTGTTGGTGCGATTGGAGTTGCAGGAGGTGCCGGAGGTGATTCATGGTTTAATTCCGCAGCCTCACTTATGGCCAAAGGCGGTAATGGTGGATTTGCTGCGATTGCAAATAGTGTAAGCTCGCCGGGGGCAGCTGCAATATCAACAGGTAATGTAGGCTTTACAGCGCCATTTAGTTATTATGGTGGTGCTGGTGGTACTGGAGCCGCAGGTGGTGCATCTGGTGGTGGTGGAGGAAGCAGTGCAGGTACCGGGTCTAATGGAAATGCCGCGGTTGGAGCAGCAGCAGGTATTGCAGTTGCTGGAGGTGGAGCAGGTGCAGCAGGATCTGCAACT
>JBDSDG010000041.1:0-5797 GCA_039920685.1 Ferruginibacter sp. | reverse complement strand
AGCCGCGCCTTCAGCAGTGAGTCTTCCTGCCTGTACAAGTACAGCAGATATAACAACAGCATACAATGCGTGGGTTGCAGGCTTTAGTGTCAGCGGCGGCTGTTCACCAACGAGCAATACCGGATCTGTTCCGTCCTTGCCTGCAAATGCAGCGTGTAACGGGGCTTCGTTAAGCTTTACCTTAACGGCGAATAACGGTACGGGTTATTGTGTAGCCACATCATCATCATCATCAACCTTTTTAGCAACGGCTGATAATATCCCGCCGGTAATTACTGTTTGTCCTTCGGACCAGGAATTCTGTAAGGTTCCTAACAATATTTACAGCATACCAGTAATTCAAGTAACAGATAATTGTACGATAGGTATTAATTATTCCTATAGCATATCAGGAGCAACTTTGCGGACAGGTACAGATAACGATGCCAGTGGCGTGTTCAATGTAGGGGTGTCTGTTATTGCGTGGACCATATCGGATGGGTGCGGTAATAGCACTACAACCTGCAGTACAACAGTTACGGTTAATCCATTACCGGTAGTTACCTGGAATACAATATTAGATGAGCAATGCCTCACATCTACCACGTATGAACTCACAGGTGGATCACCGGTTGGAGGAACATATAGTGGCATAGGAGTTACAGGAACAAACTTTGATGCAAGCGTTGCAGGAGTAGGAACTCATACACTGACCTTCACTTATACGAACGCTAATGGTTGTGTGAATAGTGCAACCCAAACGATCACTGTGGTAAATTGTGTAATAACTGTCGATCTTAAATTATTCCTTCAAGGATATTATATGCCTGGTACAGGGCAAATTATGCAACCAGTATTGAACAACCAATTAGTGTTGAATTCACTGCCAACAGAAACTGATACTGTAATCGTAGAATTGCATAATCCTACAACCTTTATTACCGTAGATTCAATGAAAGCAGTTCTGTTAACAAATGGATCAGTTTCAGCTACATTCTTACAACATCCTGGTTCATATTATATTGCTATCAAACATAGAAATACTATTCAAACCTGGAGTAAAGATCCTGTGCCTTGTACTTTTGCTACGCCACTATATAATTTCTCATTGGCGGCAAACAAAGCTTTTGGAGATAATCAAATACTTGTTGAAACTGGTGTTTGGGCATTCTATACAGGAAACCTTAACGGGGATGATTTCATTGACACGAATGATTTCCCATTGTTAGACAATGATGCCTTTAATGGAGTTGCATTTGAATATGTGCCAACTGATCTGAATGGAGATGGATTTGTGGATACAAATGATTTCCCTGTTTTTGATAATAATGCGTTTAATGGGGTAACCGCTATGTATCCTCAATAAAAACAAAAGGAAGTAAGGCGTACATATGTCTTACTTCTTTTTGTATGTTTACCCTCCCGATCAGTAAAGGATTATTACCAAAGGGTTATTTTAATGAAGCACCTACACCTAATACCAGAGAGGATCGACCATTTATTTCGATTCGAAGAACAAAAATATTGTTCTGCACTTAGATATTGGAGAGCCATGATCGAATTTAGGCAACTACAATCTGTGCCTATCTTTAGAAAAATTCCTGTCCTTTTCCTTATTCTGACTTCATTTTTTACCAATGCAAATGCGCAGGATTGCGATATTGCAACCACGGGGGTAGCGGTAGTAAATGCAACAAATACCGGTCCCGCACTAAGTGGTTGTGTAACCGGGCATTATAATTTTAAGTTTTCAATTGCAAATTTTGGCTCGGAGCCTACTTGCACTATTCCTGCCAATAGCGTAACAGCTACTTTCGATTTTCCAACTATAACAGGAGGTATCAAGCCTTTTATCTATAATGGCCCGGCTTCATTTAATTCCGGATATTTTTCGTGGGTATATAACAGCACTTTAGAAAGATTAGAAGGTACAAATACGATTGGCATCCCCAATGGGCTAGGAGATGTAAATATACTGGTGCCCGTACTTGGAAACGCTGCCGGTGCAGGTAATGGGACACTAAACCTGGTACAGAACGGCGGAATATCAAACAATACATCAAATGATTTTAGTAAAGCACAATTGGTCGTCTTCGCATTACCGGTAGTTAGTTGTCCCGGCAACTCTTTTGCTTGTTTAAACAGCCCGGCCTATACACTTTCAGGTTCCAGTCCCTCAGGAGGAATATATTCCGGTGCGGGAGTTAGTGGGGGCCAGTTCAGTCCATCGTCAGCCGGACTAGGAACTCATACCATTACCTATAGTTACACCAATACAAATGGTTGTTCCAATTCATGTAATTTCACAATATCAGTATCTTCTGCTCCCGTGGTTACTTGCAGTGGAAATTTAACTGTTTGTTCTAATACCAACCCCTTTACGCTTACCGGATCTTCTCCGGCCGGTGGTACATATTCCGGAACCGGTGTAACAGCAAACCAATTCAACCCTGCAGCGGCTGGCCCTGGAACACACACCATCGCTTATTCATATACAGATCCGGGTGGATGTTCCGGTTCAGCTTCCTGCACCTTTACTATTACCGTTAATGGTTCTCCAATTGTGAGTTGCCCACCTAATATAGCAGTTTGTGTGAATGCATCTCCTTTCATCCTTAGTGGAGGAAGTCCGGCCGGCGGAATATATACCGGAACCGGTATAAGTAGTGGCCAGTTCAATGCTGCTAATGCTGGTGTTGGTGAACATACAATTACTTATACTTATACAGCTGCAAACAGTTGTTCAAATTCATGCAGTTTTCTAATCACTGTGAATGCCTTACCAATAGTTAGCTATACCGGATTGGCAAGTACATATTGTTTAAATGCAAGCAGCCAGGTCCTCTTGGGTTCTCCCGCAGGTGGTACGTTTAGTGGGCCTGGTATTAGCGGGAATAATTTTAATCCTTCAGTTGCCGGAGCCGGCGGACCGTATACGATCTCGTATACATACACTAGTCCTTCAACTGGTTGCAGCAATATTGTAAGCCATTCCGTTTCAGTGAACGCATTACCGGTTGTTTCCTTCACCGGGTTAGCTTCGTCCTATTGTAGCTCATCAGGTGTAGTTACATTATCCGGATCTCCTTCGGGGGGAACATTTACAGGTCCGGGTATTAGTGGAAATACATTTAATCCCGCACTTGCCGGAACAGGCACGCATAACATTATATATAGTTATATTTCCCCTTCAACCAATTGCAGCAACAGTATGTCTCAACCTGTGACCGTAAATGATTGCAGTAATATAACGGTTAGCCTTAAAGTTTTCCTTCAGGGATACTACATTGGCGGGCAGGCCATGCAGCCAGTGCTTAATAACCAATCTGTGCCTTCATCTTTAGCGACACAGACAGATACTATTATTGTGGAGTTACACCACCCCTTTTCTTTTGCATTAATTGAATCGAAGAAGGCCATATTAATGACAAACGGCCTGGTATCCTTGACGTTTACTCAAACCGCGGGTAATTTCTATATTGCTATAAAACATAGGAATAGTGTGCAAACCTGGACGAAAGATCCTGTTCAATGTACTTCATCAACCCCCTTATATAATTTCACAATAGCTGCAAATAAGGCCTACCAGGATAACCAGGTACAGGTCCAGCCTGGAGTTTGGGCTATCTTTACAGGAGATATCAACCAGGACGAATTTATAGATAGCAATGATTTTCCTGAACTTGATAATGATAGCTTTAATGGTGTGGCATTTGAATATAAGGCTACTGACCTTAATGGCGATGGATTTATAGATGTAAATGATTTTCCGGTTTATGATAACAATAGCCTCAACGGTGTAACCTCATTACATCCCTGATCGAGTACAGCTCTGCGATATTTTATAGATTTATTTTAAATTAATTTTGTAGACAACCATCCTTTTACAGTCCACATGCGTTTAAACCATTTTACAAAAAATGATACAAAAGTTATCAGGTTAATTGCCATTACCTGGATCATAACAAAGCTTATTTGTTACAATTTATGGCTTGCAGAAAGGCTTTTTCCCCTTGTTCCCATTCATACATCTTTATCACTGGTTCCTGCTTTCTTTCATACTTTGATCTTTGCTGTATCTATCGCAGGTATGGTTTGGTTTCTATTTTTTCCACGAAAAAAAATTATGATAGCGATTCTGTTAATGGAGATACTATCCTGCTGCCTTGACCAGAACCGGTGGCAACCATGGGAATACCAGTTTCTTTTTATGGGAGCTGCCTATGTGATGTCACAAAATGAAAAACAAACAATTATTTTGTGGCAGTTGATCATCACAGGACTATTTTTTTTCAGTGGGCTTTTTAAATTTAATAGTTCGTTCATACATGATGTTTGGCAGCATCTTATTCTTAATCAATGGTTGGGTATAACAAATCCAGGTATCAACCTTGTACGCGCTGGTTATTGTTTACCATTGCTTGAAATGCTCTCAGCATTAGGCTTATACTTTACTTTTACCCGCAAAGCATCTGTTTTAATTCTTTGTGCTATGCACCTTTTCATTTTGTTATTGCTTGGACCAATTGGTCTCAACATAAATGCTGTGGTATGGCCATGGAACCTATTGATGATCGGGTTATTATTTCTGATTTTGTACCGTCATAAAATTGAGATCACCAGAGCTGCCATGCTTCACCGTTTAACATGGGTTATTTTATTATTCTGGTGGACGTTGCCCTGGCTTCAGCTGGCAGGATATTGGGATAAATACCTGTCATCAGTATTATATGGAGGAGGTGTGGAGCAGTTATATATCTGCGTGAACAATATAGAAGCACAAAGTGAAATGGCCGGATATATCCAGCATAAATTTTGGTTGATACCCTGCTCTTCTGTGCTTCCAGTATTTAACTGGGGTGTGAAAGAGATGAAGACCGCCCCGTACCCGGAACCCAGGATCTATAAAGCCATCATTAAAGAATGGGAAAAAAGATATCCTAATTCCAGGTCCAGATATTTTATATACCGTTCAGGTTTTGCTCCATCACTAACAGAGATGTATTACCCGTAAATGTGCAACTACCTGATCTCTAATACTTCGTAACATTCATCTCTAACCTGCTTCTCCATTATATTGCATTCTACAAATATTAATTCTACCTTTAATACAATTACGGTACCCAACCGCAATCACGATATGATGAAACCAACCAGCTTGTTTTTTTTAATTGTGATATGTATTACTGCAAAAGCGCAGGTATATCTCCATGATTTTGGTACGGTACCTATCTCTACAAATCCATATATAGTAGCACCTGCAGTAATTCAAAGTTTTCTTTCTGGCTCCTCCTGGACAAACAGCACTGGCGCATTTACAAATTATAGTGGAAGCAGTGGTGAGGCAATTGCGATTTCAAATTCTGGTGGAAGTCCGACTATTACTCTTACGTTCAATGTTGCCGCTGGATATAAAATTAACATTACCAGCTTCAATTTTTGGCAACAAAGAAGCGCAACGGGAGCACAAAACTGGTCAATGACGATCAATGGTATTGGTGTTGGTTCTGGCAGCATTCAAACCGCAGGAATCTTGATCGGTAATACAGCAGTGGCAAACCCGGTTAACAACCTTGCTGGCGTGATAACTATTGTTATTTCCTTATCAGGCGCTTCTGCCACCGGCACATACCGCATTGATGATTTTACATTGTATGGATCAGTTGTTCCTAATGCTTACATCCTTCTCGACAATTTCAACAGGAATGATTCAATTAGGCCAGCACTCCCTTCCAGCGGAGGAAGTGCATGGTGGGTAGAATCAGAAGTAGGAATATTTTGTAGTGTCCTTCAAATAATAAGAATAAAAAACAATCAA
>JBDSDG010000040.1:0-22650 GCA_039920685.1 Ferruginibacter sp. | reverse complement strand
CGATCATGAGCAAAAAATTAGCAACGATCATTACAAATGTGCCTACAGAATTTCACGAAGAAGATTTTCGTGTTAAGGAGATGAATAAGGATGCATTGAAAATGATCTTTGAAGAACTTGAGTTCAGGACGATCGGTAAAAGGATCCTTGGCGAAGACATTCCAATTACCACAACCAGCAAGATCGTTGTGACTGAAAGCGGGCAAATGGACCTGTTCGGTAATATTACAACAGTGGCTGTAAAAACCGAGATCTCTACAGAAATTAAAGTTGACAGTAATTGGGGCGAAAACATTGTATCTGAAAAAAATATCAACAACACACCTCATGATTACAGGCTTATTGATACGGATGATCTGTTTAATGAATTATTTGACAAACTAAAAACAGCAGTCGAGATCTCATTTGATACCGAAACAACAAACATTGACCCGAACCAGGCAGAACTTGTTGGACTAAGCTTTTCGATAAAACCAGGTGAAGGCTATTATGTCCCTTGTCCGCCGGACTCAGATGACTGCAGCTGCCTCTTAAATAAGTTCAGCAGTTTGTTCAGTGATCCTTCCAAGACCTGGATCGGTCATAATATAAAATATGATCTGCTGATGCTGAAATGGAAGGGCATCGAAATAAAAGGTAACATCTTTGATACAATGCTTGCTCATTATGTAATTGAACCGGAAGGAAAACGAAGCATGGATTCGCTGAGTGCAAAATTTCTCAGTTATGAGCCGGTTCATATTGAAGAGCTGATCGGGAAAAAGGGAAAGGCTCAAGGTAATATGAGGGATGTTGAACCTGAGATCATCAAGGATTATGCAGCAGAGGATGCAGACATCACCTTACAACTGAAAAATGTTTTTCTACCGCTATTAAAAATAAGGACTGTAGAAAAAGTTTTCCATGAGGTTGAAAATCCATTGATCAATGTTCTTACTGAAATGGAATTCGAAGGAATAAAAGTTGACGTTGATTTTCTCAACCTGTATTCAAAAGAATTGGAAACCGAAGCTAAGATCGCTGAAGAATCAGTTTATGAACAAGCCGGAATGCGCTTTAACTTATCGTCGCCAAAGCAATTAGGGGAAGTATTGTTTGACAAAATGAAGCTGAATGACAAGGCAAAGAAAACAAAGACAGGTCAGTACGCAACCGGCGAAGATATATTGCTAAAGCTTTGTAAGCAACACAAGATCTGTGATGACATATTAACTTACCGCGAATTAACCAAATTAAAATCAACCTATGTGGATGCATTGCCACTGTTGATCAATAAGAAAACGGGAAGGCTTCATACATGCTATTCCCAGGCCGTGGCAGTAACGGGAAGGCTTAGTAGCAATAATCCCAATTTACAGAATATTCCTATCAGGACAGATAAAGGCAGGGAGATCAGGAAAGCATTTGTGCCGCGGGATGAAAACCATGTGCTCGTATCGGCAGATTATTCTCAAATAGAATTGAGGATCGTGGCTGCGATCAGCTCCGATGTTAACATGTGTGACGCATTCAAATCAGGCAAGGATATACATACGGCTACTGCAGCAAAGGTTTTTAATGTTGAGGAGTCAGAAGTAACTAAAGAAATGCGTTACAAAGCGAAGAGCGTAAATTTTGGGATCATTTATGGACAAGGAGCTTTCGGCCTTGCGGAGAATCTTGCAATCCCCCGGGCGGAAGCAAAAGTGATCATCGATAATTATAAAAAACAATTCCCAAACATCCAGAAGTATATGGATGACACGATCAATTTTGCAAAGGAGAACGGTTACGTAGAAACGCTGATGGGGCGTAAGCGCTGGTTAAGTGATATCAATTCTTCAAACTTTACTGTACGTGGATTTGCAGAAAGAAATGCGATCAATTCCCCGATACAGGGAACTGCCGCAGATATGATCAAGCTTGCGATGATAAAGATCCAGCAGCAATTCAAGTCAAAAGGCTTCAGGTCAAAAATGTTATTGCAGGTTCATGATGAATTGGTGTTTGATGTTTTGAAGGAGGAACTGGATATCGTTATGCCTGTAATAATACAATGTATGCAGCAAGCGCTGGAATTACCTAACCAGGTGCCTGCAAATGCGGAGATAGGATCCGGGATAAACTGGCTGGAAGCACATTGATATAATGCTGTTACTCGATCAAACCTCTCTTATTAATTTACAATAGTGAAACAAACTCTCTTTTACTGTTATGATGCTTATTGCGGATGGTGCTATGGCTTTAGTCCCGTGATGAAAAAGATCCAGGAAAATTTCCTTGATAAACTGGAAATAGAAGTGCTGAGTGGTGGCATGTTGATCGGAGAGCAGGTAAAACCTATCAGTAGGATCGCTCCATACATAAGATCGGCTTATACAAGGGTAGAGGATCTTACAGGAATAAAATTTGGCAATGATTTTTTATGGCATATCAATCATCCGGAAGAAAGCGATTGGCAAATGAACTCAGAAAAGCCTGCTATCGCCCTGTGCATTTTTAAAGATTTTTATCCGGCACGCCAGTTAGAGTTTGCCTCCGATCTTCAATATGCGCTTAATTATGAAGGCAGAGACCTGGATGATAACGAAGCGTATCGACACCTGCTTGAAAAATACAGTGTGCAACCAGAGATATTTTATCAAAAGCTTGGATCAGAAGAATACAAAGAACAGGCATATTTCGAATTTGGACTTTGCAAGCAATTGAAAGTGAGTGGATTTCCAGCTGTTCTATTACAATTGAATGAATCAAAATTCTATTTGCTGGCTAGAGGATTTACCCCTTTTGAGGAACTGGGCGAGCGTATCAATAATTTATTGATAGAATAATAATATTTGGTATGTGTGGCTTGGAAACAAGTGGAAAATTGCAGTAATTTGGTCAAAATTTATTATCATGAAACATTTATCATTGACGATCTGCTCCGCTGCAATTTTATTATTTTCCTGTAATGACACCGACAAAACTAGTAGCGATACAACAGCTACAGATACCACAAAAATGTCTAGCCAAAGTGCTACTACTGAAGCAGCCTCTGTTACACCCATTCCGGATTCGGTAAAAAACAGGAACTGGATGGATTACATGACGCCAGGTGAAATGCATAAAATGATGGCTACCTGGGATGGTACGTGGGAAGGGGAAACAACTATGTGGGAAAAGCCAGGTGGTGCTCCACAAACAAGCAAGGGAGTTGCTATAAATAAAATGGCTATGGGTGGCCGTTACCAGGTTAGCACACACAAAGGAATGATGATGGGACAGCCTTTTGAAGGTATGAGTATTCTTGCTTACGACAATGCTACAAAAAAATTCAAAAGTAGCTGGATAGACAATATGGGAACCGGCCTTATAATGATGGAGGGCCCGTGGGACGGCACTACTAAAACCCTGTCATTATCCGGTAAATGTGTAGATCCTATGATGGGAAATGGTAAAGAAATGGAAATACGGGAAGTATTTAGAGTTGTTGATGACAAAAACCAGGTAGTGGAAATGTATGGTCCAGGTCCCGATGGTAAGGAATTTAAAATGATGGAAATAAAGATGATGAAAAAGTCATAAAAAAAGTTGAAGAAAGATCCCTGCAAATTGCGGGGATTTTTTTTACCTGCTTCCCCATTTCCATAACGCGAAGCCCAGGCTTTTACTGGTGAGGTGTTTATTTTCTTTTAAACATAGCATGATCTGTCCGCGATGGTGTGATTCATGTGATATTAAATATCCGACAAATGCAGTTGGATGTGGTTTGAACCCACGGATCTTATTCTCTGCAAAACTTTTCGTTAATAATTTTACCGTTGCAATACTTGAATTTGTTATTTCTGTTGCAAGTAATTTTTTGTTGATGCCTTGTTCTTTTTCAATTTTATTAAGACCGGCTAATAATTCAGGTGCAGAAGCTTTCAGCCACATCAATCTTACATTGTGAATGTGCGCAAACTGTTCGCCAACACTTCTTCCTTTTGAAACTGAAGCATCCGTTAACCAGGATTCATCAATTTCTTTTAACAGGTATAAATTTATCCTGTTGCTGATCTCAAATGTTTCGATTATATCTTTCATACTAAAATTCCATGATGCGGAAAAATTCAATCCACGGGCCCATTTCTTCTTTATACTGTTTTGCCATTACTCTACTGATCTGCCCTATATGCGTCAGATCGTGAATAACCCATGTTGATAAAAGGTTACGCAAAGTCACTTCTCCCAACATTGGGTGTAATCCTTTCCTTTCCAGATCCGCTTCCGTCAAATGCAAAGTTTTAAACCACTTGATATTTGCTTCACGCAAAGTTTTAAATTCATTCAACAGCTGTCGAATTGATTTTCCTATGCTCGCTTCATACATTGCAAATCGATCGAAGATCTCGAATGGTTGTGTATTACCATGGTCAACTATCTTCTTGATACGCTCGGTCCAATCTGCTTTTTCACCATGTATCAAATGTCCTACTACATCATAAGGCGAAAATGTATCTGGCCCTTCGTTGGGCAGAAGCCATGCATCATTCAGATCATTCAGCAATGCATGAAGTACTGCGGGAGTTCTTTCCAATACCTCAATAGCTTCTGTAATATTGTATCTCATATCTAAAAAAATAAAGCTGGTGTTATTTCACGATCACAGATCCTGCGTCCATCCAATAGATATTATCCCATCCATTCAATGGATTTGATATTAGGGTTCTTAATGCATTGAGATTTTGGGGACTCTCAAAAGGAGTTTTAAAAATGCCACGGCTTGTTGTAAAAAAGAAATATTTTTTATCAGGCGATATGTAGGGACAATAAGTTAATCCGGCGCCATTTATTTTATCTCCTAGATTTCGTGTAGCCGCCCATTCCCCGCCTTCATCCTTAAAACTTATATAAAGATCACCAGACCCAATATTTCCTTTGCGCTTGTAACCGGTAAATATTATATATTGCTCGTTTGGGTCTACAAACGCGTTGAACTCTCCCCCGACAGAATTCACCGCAGCAGGCAGACTGATAGCAGAATCGTAACGGTTGTTACTAAACCTGCACATCACAATATCCTCTCCTTTACCATCCATTTCCCTGGTAAAATAAATGTTTCCGTTGATTGCAACTGATGGATAAAATTCATCTTTATCACTATTGACCGGGCTGTCCATTTTTTGTGGAAGTAACCATTTACCTTGTTGTTTTTTTACGAACCATAGATCATAATCTTTATTCTTATCGCCGGTTACCGGTCGTGCGGACGAAAAATACAGGGTTTCTCCATCTGGAGAAAATGCTGGTTCAAGATCATTGTATTGCCCGCTAAAAACTGCGACCTCCGGTGTAGACCATTTGCCATTGATTACATGAGAATGCATGATAGTACTGAAAACAAATCCGCCCCGGTATTGTAATGTATAAAATAGCTCATCCCCTTTTGGAGAGATGGCCATGTCACGGTTTCCAAATTCATCCGAAACAATGTTTGGAGCAAAAAGTGTTGCACCTGCTTTTGGTGGAGGCTGATTAAAATAACTTCCTTGCTGGGAAAAAACGTTTACTGAAAATAATAAAAGATATAGCAGTCTCATAAGCATTATATTTTGACCGTGACCCCTTCTTACGAATTTACAACACGCTTGATCTTTTCATTCCTGTTCCTTAGATCTATTCCACCTTCCATCACTGATTTAAGATTTGCTAAATAAAAGGTCCATCCTGTTTTACATCCCAGGTGCCACGAGTGTTTTCCCACCTCATCTGTGGGAATATTATCTTGTTCAAGCTCCACCATAGTCTCTCCTTCCTCTGATTTAATTGTTACTATACAATCTCCTCCATTGCCAAAACCGAATTTGAAGAAGTCTCTTCCATTTGCTTCCAAAATGGTATCAACCTCCGTGGTATTATCATCCCATCCATACCATCGCCACTTATATTTATCGCCTTTCTGCACTAACTCTTTCCCTTCCCTTATTTTCCCATCAGTGCTTTTAAATTCACTTAATCGAAGGAACCATGATTCAATACCTTCACTTGTTGCCCATGCTGTATACAATTTTTCTATCGGGGCATTAATACTGATCCTCGTAATAAATTTGCTCCAGTCATAATTATCCATGATAGTCGAGTTTATATTTAGGATAAATATCAGTATTTATTTTGGCACACTGTGCAGCCCGATCCTGTTTCCCTCAGAATCTATAAATACAGCCATGTATCCATATTCCGGTGATATCTGGGTTTTGTTTACCAAAATTTTACCGCCAGCTTCTTCAACCTTGTCTAAAATATTTTGAACGTCTGGATTTCCATTAAGATATATCAACGGACCATCAGTAACTGAAGGTTTATGAAAGCCCCCGCTGTCAACAATAGCACCCCCAACCTGTGTCATATTATCATCTAATGGAAACATGCGCATCTTTATGTTTTCCATATCCATAGGAAATAGCTTAATGCCAAATATTCGTTCATAAAAATTCTGCGCCCTTTCAAGGTCTGTTGCAGGTATTTCAAACCAGCTGATCGCGTTCATCATAAAATCAATTTTTTGTTACTTAAAATAATAATTATAATGCAGTTTTTGTTTCTTTTAATCCTTTTCCCTGCAAATATTCGAGCAATTCCTTCGCATCATCCCCACCTCGCTGGGCGTGATGTAAAAACGTAAAGCCGTGCGGCCCACGAGCATTTAGGTATGCAGGAAATGCTTCGAGGCAGGGCTTTACGATCTGTGTTTTACCAAGCATCGTCAATACAAATAGATTTATCCTTGCACCTATCCCTATCAGGTAGTTTGCAATTTCCTTATTCCCAACATGGCCAGCCCCTTCTATCGCGGTTTCAAAATCACCTCCACCCCAATCCCATGTAGAATATAATAATGTTGGAAATTCTAATAGCAGGGATTTTACTTTCTCAAGGTTGTTATGCCCGGCACCTACAAATTCTTTTACTTTTTCTGCTGGTAAAGGATCAGGCTTATTTGTTTTGGTGGAAGTTGTTTGTGCCCGTAATAAAAATGGCATAGAGATCATTGCCGATGCAATTGACACTTGTTGTATAAAATTTTTACGGTCCATATTTTCATTTAAAGTTCTGAAATGTAACCTTAACATATTTACCGTTCATATAAAGAGTAAACGCTTCTATTAATGCCGGGTAATAAACTCACGAAAGCCGAATGCAAATAAAAATGCCACAGATCAGTGAAAGTGCTGTGGCATGAATGAACCTAGAGGCGTATTTAATTCTTTGCTCTTTGTGGCCGAAGGCTTGGCTCAATATCTGTAAGCCACTGTTGGTATTGTTCTTCGGTAAGTACAACTTTTAAATCTGCGTCACGCTTATCAGCCATTTCTTTTCTTTTAGCCTGGAGAACATCTTTATTTACATTTCCTGCTGCCCGCAATTCCTTCATTGCAGTTTGCTGGGCATTGTAAAAATCGGAAAGGATCAACTGGGTCTTTGTTTTTGCTTCTTCAGTCAATTTCAACGGTAACATTTTTTCAATTGCCGCCTTGGTTCTTTCCTCCGGAGTCAGCCGCTGCATATTTTGCTGAGCGTATATGGTTGTTATGCTAATACAAAATGCGGTAACAAATAATAATATCCTTTTATTCATTGTTGGTCATTTAATTGTTTACAAATTAGGTTATTAAGTTAAGCTATTATTTTCTTTTATTTTGCCGGAGCCCTTGCCGCCTAAGCATCAATTTATAGAAACCGGTATCAAATATTTCCCGCTGAACAGGTGAACAGATAGCCCGGATATCTTTTATGTGATGCAACATAGCCAATTCAAACCGGTTATGTTCAGTTGAAAGTTCCAATGCACCCTTCTGAATGGATGAATCAGTGAAATTTTCAGAGGCAACTCTTTTATATATTGCTTGTTTGTTGAAGGAAATATCTTCCAGCAATTGGGTATACACCGATCTATGCTGGTCACCAAGGGTATCATAGCGGTCAAGTTGTTCTTTGGTAAAGCCAATTTCATTCTTCAGGTATTTGCTCGTGCTCGTCCGCCAGTTATTTTTTCCCGAATCCCGGTGCCCGTTTTTATTTAATAATATGAATGATAGCGTAGCAATATTCGCCGCCAATAGAATTGCAATTATCACAATGAGTGTCTTGCTTTTAGTTTTTGTATTCATCAGGGTTCGCTGTTTTCAATTTCATAGATCGAAGCAATGTTACCAGTAAAATCATCTTTTACTGTTCCATTCTTTTGAAAAGAGATCATTGTTTCATCTGCGACATTATTTAAAATAATAACTGTATTCATAAGCAGGATCAATAAAATTCCAACCACAGCAACTGAGGGCCTGCTTATGAACAATACTGCTCTCGTCCAGAAATTTGGGCCAGCTTTACGATCAAGACCTGCCATGACCCTTGTTAGTAAGAATGGTTTTGGCTCCGCTCTTCTGGAACCATCAAAACTGTTGATGGTTTCGTCAATGAATTTTTCAATGTTATTATTTTTCATTACCGGTGATTCAATAATTCTATAAATGTTTTTCGTAATAGTCTTTTAATATCTTTTTTAAATTGTTTTTAGCACGAACCAAAAGTGATTCAGTTGCTGATGGACTTGTTTTTAAAACATCTGCAATTTCAAGATGGCTGAGCCCTTCCATTTTATGCAGGGTAAAAGCGATCCGCTGATTCTCCGGAAGTTTCTTCAGCGCCTGGAATAATACCCTGGCTGTTTCTTTATTATCCAATAGTATTCCGGGGTGATCAAAATTCCCCGGCTCATTAGATTCTTTTACTGCAAATATTTTTTTTAATAACCCCCCGTGCTTTTGATTCTTTCTTTTCTTCTCTTGATCAAGTGCCTTCCTTATTGTGATCGTGTAAAGCCATGTAGTTAACTTCGATTCTTTTCTGAAACCATGGATCTTTTCATAAAGCGTGACAAAAACCTCCTGTGTTATATCTTCTGCGTCCTGTTCATTGTGAACAATACTTAGGGCAGTATTGTAAATCATTGCCTCACATTGTTTCACCACCCCGGCGTAAACAGTTTTGTCTCCTTTCTTAAGCCTGTCGATAATATCCACGTGTTCCAAAAGAATAAATTAAAATTTTCATTTTAAAGTTAATTTAAAACCTTGGACTCGCCGGCGTATTCTCATTATTTGCTCTCCCGTTATTCATTTTTGCAACACCAAAATTTTTAAGGTTATAGGTAAAGGTTAGCATAAAATACCTTTGTAACACCTGGCTTTGAACATCCTCAATATAGGTATTGGTAACCGTCCGGATAACACTTTGATTTTGTTTGAGCAGGTCGAATACCGACAACTTTAATTCGCCTGCTTTATTCTTTAGAAATTTTTTGCCAATGGCAGCATTCCATAATGCATAACTCTGATCAATACCCCCAGACAATCCATTATAAAGTTGATATGAAACGTCATTTTGAATGAACCATCCTTTTGTATTCAATAAATTAAGCTGAACTCCTGCTGCCTGGTTCACATAATTATTGGTCGTTGTAGTTGTTGCTTTTGTTGTAGCATCATTGAAATTTGCACTGTATGAAATATTAAAATCAATATACTCGCTGATATTGCTTGCTAATACTATCCCTGCATTGTAGGTATAATTATCGGTAGTTGTTTTAATGTCATTCAAGAGTCCGGGGAGTTTGGAATAACCAAAGCCGGTATTTAAATTTATAGTCGTTTTTAAAGCTTTCACAGGCATGCTATAAGTAAAGAAAGTACGCAATGTTCTATAGCCATTAAGATTTACAGGTTTAACCAGTTGTGAACCTTCTTTTACTATAATTCCTTGTTGTATGGTAGAATCTGAAGCAGTTATATAGTTTGCATTGGAAATGTAATCACTGGCCGCCTGTAAAAATATATTTGCAAAAAAACTGCGGCTTGTCTTAGAGTTTGTATAAATATACCTGCCAGCCACGAAATGGGTATATGATTGTTTAAGTAAAGGATTACCACTGCTTACCCGTAAAGGATTACTAAGATTTACAACATCCTGCAATTGGTTAACTGTTGGAAAATTTGTAGACGCACGATAAAAGACCCGCACATTGGTATAGTTAGAGATCTTCTTCCGCCACATCGCATTTGGTAATATGTTTGAGAATGATTGGTTAACAGAGGTGGTTCCGGGAAATATCCTGTCGCTCTCTAATTTCGAATTTTGAAAATTCACACCAAATGATAATTGCTCATCGCGGCTCGGTGATAACCGGTAACTGATACCTGCATTATTCGTTGTAATTATATTATCGAACCTATTTGAAAGAATTGAATCAAAAATGGAATACTTGCCGCCATCATATAAAAAAGTTTGCTGGTCTGCCTTATTTTTTTGAACAGACGGATTGTAATCTATTTGTAGCTGACTTTTTTTTCCGATAGGTTCTGTATAAGCGATCGTTGCGGCAATGGTGTGGCCGTTCGTTTTATTATCTGCAAATTGATTTTGTATTGAATCACGGTCGAATACTCCAAGAAAATCATAAAAACGATATTGAGCATCAGTTATAGACTCACCATTATTTTTTGAAAAAGTTGTATTGAACCCAAGAGAAACAGTTCTGCCTTTTTTAGGAAAACTATGGCGGTACATAATATTATTCCTGATATTATAACCAGCCCTGTTTGAAGTTAGATCGGACCTTGAATTATTAACTGAATCGCCGAGGTCATTTAGCGTTTGAAGTAATGATAATGACCTTGAATCATTATTCTGAAGATTGATGCTTGGAATTATAAATATCGAATTTGAAGAATCAATTTTATATTCCAATCTCAGGTTAATGCGATGATTAAAATTCTTAGTGACTGCATTGCTGTTTTGTATGGAAAACTGCCCGATATCACCAAGCGTTTCTGTGTTGATCAATGATTCGTTATTATTCGTGCTGTTATTAAAAAAATAGCTGCCCGCAACGATCAATTTTTTACCCCACTGATCGCTGTAATTAATTCCAAACGCATTTGTTTTACTAATGCCGTTCGATTGTCCCACAGTAAAATTATCTGTTCCACCTCCTCGTCCGCCACCACCGCCTCGTGGACCACCACCTGCGCCTGCCCTGTTATTATTACTGCCAGCGGATATTATTCCTAAAAGATCCTGTGATCCAAAATTCTGTTGATTGATATTATTAAAATTGCCTACAAAAGATAAACGACGGTTTTCTTTAAAAAAACTTACATTTCCACCCACACTATAACGGTTATCCGTACCATATCCTGCATATGCACGGCCGAAGTGCCCGTTCTTAATTCCTGATTTTGTAACAATATTGATAGATTTCTGGGTATTACCATCATCAAACCTTGTGAGTTGTGCCTGGTCGCTTAACCTATCAAAAACCTGGATCTTATCAACAACCTCCGACGGAAGATTTTTTAATGCAGCCGATGCATCGTCCCCAAAGAATTCCTTTCCATCTATGGTCACTTTTTTTACCTGCTCACCCTGGGCCGTAACGGTACCATCCTTATCAACCGTGATACCAGGCATCTTTTTAATAAGGTCTTCTGTTGAAGCATCCGGATTTACCTTGTATTGGCTTGCGCTAAATTGAGAAGTATCACCTTTTTGCACCACTGGAGGAGCTTTAGATATGATGGTGACGACTGAAAGATCCTTTCCTTGTTTCGATACTGTTATAGTTCCAAGATCCTTGATAGTATTAGTAAATTTGATCAACGAAATATATTCCTGGTAACCAATTGCGCTCGTCTGAAAAATAACACTGTCGGGAGAAAGATCACCGATCTGGAAGTTACCGGAGCTATCTGTTAATACACTCTTAACCAAACTGCTATCAGATTGCAATAGGACGGATACAGTTGCGCCACTAACGGGGGAATTGTCAGTAATATCCACGATCTGACCTCGGATTACAGCATTCTGTGCAAAAGTTTTTGTTGCTAAAAAAGACAATAACATCATCGAAAGGATAACTCTACTCATAATATTCATTTAATACCGACAGTTAGACGAACCACATTAAAAAAACCGGCGCTTTTTATAAATAAGTTTTAGGAGGAAAAGTTTAAAATTTCTATGCCCCGATAATTTACCTTTTTACAATATCTTGCAACCCTAAATTTCTACAGTATGGATTATAATAAAATAGTATCAGTAACCGGGCTTGGTGGATTATATGAATTGGTTTCTTCAAAAACTGATAGTGGGATCGTACGTTCACTTGAGGATAACAGTACAAAATTCGTAAGTACACGGATCCATAACTTTTCTCACCTCGAAAGCATAGAGGTATATACTGTTAAAGACAACGTGAACCTTGTTGAGATATTTACAGCGATGAAGAACAGTGATGCAACATTGCCAGATGCAAAAGCTGATGCAAAGGAGATAAAAGCATATTTTGAAAAGATTTATCCTGAAATGGATTTTGAAAGAGTATACGGCAGCGATATGAAGAAGATGGTAAAATGGTTTGATATCCTGGCCAAGAATAAAATTGAGATAAAGCAATCAGAAGTTTCAGAGGATGATGGAGCTGGAGATGCTTCAGCATCAAAGAAATCCAATACAAATAATAAAACTGCTGCACCGAAAACTACCGCAGTGAAAAATGCTCCTCCGAAAAAAATAAATTCTCCGAGGAAGATGGCGTGATGAAATGGAAGGTTGGCAGAGATGAAATAGTTAATTTGGTTGATACAGGTATAATTTAATTCCGAATTAACCAGCTTTGTTTACTCTATATGCTTTTTTTAACCGGTTATTTCAACTTTATCAACCAGGTTAACTTCAAACTTACAATATATCCCTATGTACTCTGCAGACATTAAAAAACTTCCCCGCCATTATTTACCTGCCGACTTTACAGTTACCGATTGGGAGACCCTTGAACCATATTTTAAAGAACTTCTTGATCGTGATATCTCCACAAAAGAAAAACTGGAGCAGTGGCTTAAAGACCAGAGTGAACTGGAGGCAGTGATAAATGAGAATGCCTGCTGGAGGCAGATCAAAATGACCTGTGATACTGAGAACAAAGACCTGGAAGATGCTTTTAATTATTTCTGCATGGAGATCCAGCCTAAGATCCAGCCATATTCAGATGCATTGAATAAAAAATTGGTGAGTGCATCCTATCTACACGAACTGGACCAGGAAAAGTATTTTACTTATTTGCGTAGCATCAGGAAGAGCATAGAATTATTCAGGGAAGAGAATATACCGCTGCAGGCAGACATGTCTGTTTTACAACAACAGTTCGGGCAAATAACAGGCGCAATGATGATTACGGTTAACGGGCAGGAGTACACGCTACAGCAGGCCGGCAAATTTTTGGAAAGCCACGACCGTTCACTCCGTGAAGAAGTTTACATAAAGATCCAGCAACGAAGGCTGCAGGAAAAGGTTAAGCTTGATGAGCTTTATGATAAACTGATCTCCCTGAGAAATAAAGAAGCTGAAAATGCAGGCTTTGAAAATTATCGTGATTACCGGTTCAAACAACTTGGTCGTTTTGATTATACAAAAGAAGATTGCTTTAAGTTTCACGAGGCAGTAAAGCTTCATGTATTACCACTGGTGAATAAAATATATGAGCACAAGAAAAAACAATTGATCGTAGATACCTTACGTCCCTGGGACCTGGAAGCAGAACCTGCGGGAACCGAACCATTGCATCCATTTAATACAAGTGATGAATTGCTTGAAAGGTCTGTTGCATGTTTTAACCAGCTTGCACCCTTTTTTGGCGACTGCCTTCAAAAAATGCGATCCTTAAATCACCTTGATCTTGAAAGCCGGAAGGGCAAAGCTCCCGGGGGATATAATTGCCCGCTGGCTGAAAGTGGTGCACCATTTATTTTTATGAATGCTGCCGGACAGATGCATGATGTAACAACCATGGTTCATGAGGGTGGACATGCAGTACATTCATTTTTATCACATGACCTTGAACTGAGCGGGTTCAAAGAATACCCGATGGAGATCGCAGAAGTTGCAAGCATGGCTATGGAGCTGTTCAGTATGGATCATTGGGAATCATTTTTTAATGGTTCAGCAGAGCTTAAAAGAGCAAAACAGCACCAACTTGAAAGAGTGATCACCATATTTCCATGGATCGCGATCATTGATAAATTTCAACACTGGGTTTATGAGAATCCTGTGCACACTCACGAAGAAAGAACCAGATCATGGATAAATATTCTTGAAGAATTCAGGGATGGAGTGATCGACTATACCGGCCTGGAATCGTATAGGCACAATGCGTGGCAAAGACAGCTACATTTATTTGAAGTCCCGTTCTATTATATTGAATATGGAATTGCGCAGTTAGGTGCCATTGGAATGTGGATGCAATACAAAAACAATAAAGAAGAAGCGCTGGAAAATTATTGTAATGCACTTAGCCTCGGTGGAACAAAAACGCTTCCGGAGCTGTATAGAATTGCCGGACTTGAATTTGACTTCTCACCGGAAAGAATAAAGGTGCTGATGGATTTTGTGAGTGATGAGATGGCGAAGGTTAGTGAGTAGTTGATATGGTTACATGGTTTAGAAAGTTATAGGTAAAATAAAGAACTTTATATACTTCAACTGATAACGGTTGATAAAAGGTTACATGGAAAGAACGATTTTTGTATTTTCAATTTAATCTTTCGTACAGTTGATGACGTTAATAAATTGATGGAGGTATTAACTTATCAACCTCATAAACTTTATTAAATTATACTTCAACCACCAACACACTCGTCACACATACCTGTTACCACCATTGCGGATTGCGCAGGCTTAAAACCGTGCGGCAGCTTAACTTCCGGAACTGTTACATCATCCAAACAAATGGTCTTACCACAATTATTGCAGATAAAATGAACGTGGTTGTCATGGTGATGACCCGCTTCGCAATTGTGTTTGCAAAGTGCATATAGGATCGAGTTGTCTGTAGTGGGAATAAGATGTATGATCCCTTTTTCAACAAATGTTTGCAGGGTCCTGTAAACAGTAACCCTGTCAAATGCAGCATCGGTTTGCTTTTCAATATCCGCATGTGCCAACGCTCCTTCATTATCAAGGAAAAGATCAAGTATTTTTTTTCTTCCCTCAGTAACACTAAGTCCGTTCTTTTTTAAAATATCGAGATTAACATCCATATGCAAAATTACTAATTAGGGCTGTTACTGAAGCCATTTAAAAAACGGGTATGATCAACTTTTTCTTTCAATAATCCGGAGATATCTCCTAACAGTTTTTGTATCTCATCTTCTTTTAATCCGTCATAAATTCCTCTGACTCTTCCGTACCTGTCAACCAATGCAAAGAACTGGGTATGTATAAACTGGTCTTCCATTCGCTGAGTACTATCCGGTTTACCATTATCGATCATATATCCCTGGCGAGCCAGTTTGTACAAAGATGTTTTATCACCCGTGACAAAATTCCAATTTGTATTTCCCATGCTTATGTGATCGGCTATGGTATTTTGTAATGAATATGAACCGTCTTCCTTTTTCACTAATTTTCCATTGATCATCTTTTGCTCATATGATTTTAAAACAGGTACACTATCGGTTTCGGGCATGCACGTGTGTGATATAATTAGAAATTCCTTTTCATCTTTATACTCGTCAAAAACACGCCGCATATTCGCATTCATCTTTGGGCATATTCCTTTACAGCTGGTAAAAAAATATTCAGCTACATATACTTTATCAGCAGTTGTCTTTTGGCTTACGATCTTCCCATCCTGGTTAATAAAATTAAATGGTGGGATAGTAGGATTAATGACAGCAAGCTTGGAATCACTGAAATTTTGTTCACGGGATACTACCCACAAAAATATAGAGAGTAATATGACGAAAAAACCTACGTAAACCAACAGCATTTTCCTTTTCATAGTTCTAAAATAAGTGCAAATTTACGCTCTAACCATCTGTAATGACATTTTTAGAGTGTTAAACTTGCAACAGCAGTGCAAATTTTATTACCTTTGTGGACGATGAGTTTAAAAGTGAATTGGGACGGACTTGGCATTGCAACATCACTCGCTTGTGCTATTCATTGTGCAATCCTTCCTCTAATGCTTACATCCCTTCCTTTGTTTGGCATTAATGTAATTCACAACCTGTTTTTTGAATGGTCTATGATCGTCCTGGCTTTCGTTGTGGGATCGTATTCATTGTTTCATGGTTATAATAAACACCACCGTTCTTTGTTACCGGTAATGATCTTTGCGGCAGGCTTTGTTTTCCTTTTCACAAAACAATTCTTTCATAGCTACGAAACTTATTTTCTTATACCTGCTGTTATATTGATCGTTTCTGCTCATTATATCAACTATAGATTATGCAACAGGAATAAATGCAATTCTGTTCACCACAAGCATTGACCCCCAATTGGTGCTTCCCGAAATTTCATATCTTGTTGTATTAAACCTTGATACATGAACAAGAAACTATTTTTATTCTTTTCGCTTGTTTTCACCTTCCTTATCTCAATAGCACAACAAAAGGATGAAATGATCATCAGGAATTCATTGCATGACCAAACGAAAGCATGGAATGCCGGGGACATCAACTCTTTCATGGCAACATATTGGCAAAGTGATTCACTTATGTTCATTGGAAAAACTGGTATCACGTATGGCTGGGAGAAAACGAAACAAAATTATATCAAGAGCTATCCTGATACAACAACTATGGGAAAACTTGATTTTGAAATTCTACAAATAAAGAGATTATCGGTCCTCTATTTTTCAGTTGTTGGAAAATGGCATCTCACCAGGTCGATCGGTGATCTTAATGGCCATTTTACTTTATTGTATAAAAAGATAAAAGGAAGATGGGTGATCGTTTCCGATCATAGCAGCTGATCATTTACACTTTCCATTTACGCTTCAAATGCCGGATCAGAAAAAACAGGCTTGTAAGAAAAAGTATGTAGAATATAATGTTTGAAAGTCCGGGTGCTGTTTCAAAAAAACCATAGCCTAAGAATATTCCAAAGAAAACGTTGGCCATCATCCAGAATAATACCAGGGCAATGGTATTTAAGATCAGGATCAAAAATGCCCGTGTATCATCTTCCATTCCCATATTAAAATCTTTTAATGAAGAAAGTCACATTCCTTCTTCTAAATTGATCAACGTACCAACATCTTCTGAAAGGCAATACTATCGCCATTAAAAACATTAAAGTCAACATTGGTGTGAATACCATTCACATGCCCGGTTTCACTATGTTGCCAGAACATCCAGCTTCTTGCAATACGTGGCTTATCCTTAACAAGGTAATGTGCAACCCATAATGGATAATCATCAAAACGGCCGGCTAAAAAGTATTTATAAAAATCGGCGCTTGTATAAATGATCGGCCTTACTTTATATTTCTTTTCTACTGCCTGTAACCAATCTGAAACTCTTTGTTGCAGATCCGAAATGGAAGCACCATTCGTTTGCTCAATATCCAGCACAGGAGGCAGATCTCCTTTTTGTAATTTTACTTTATCAATAAAATTTTCAGCCTGTGCTTTGCCACTCTTACTGGAAATAAAAAAATGATAGGCTCCTCTCGGCACTCCTGCCTTTTGCGTATTTGACCAGTTGCGCCTGAAATGCTGATCTTCATTTTGAATACCTTCCGTTGCTTTTATAAAAGCAAAACTGATCTTCACATCCTTTACCTGCATAAGTTTTACATCTTCCCAGGAGATCGATTGCTGGTGCTTGCTCACATCAATTCCATGCATGCTAAAATTAACCGGAAGATCTATCCCAAATGCTGTATAATGTTCAAACGATCTTTTATAATAATAGTCACTTACATAATAAGAACCCATTGCAAGTGCAGTTAAGATCGCCAATGCTATAACAACCGGTCTGACAAGGTTTCGCTTTTTTCTCTTTGTCATTAATTCAATCGGTTGCTATTTCAATAATTTTTTAGTGAACGTAAAATCACCTGCAGTTACTTTTAAGATATATCCTCCTCTTGCTAACTTATCGAAATCTGGTTGAAGTATTTCCGCACCATTGATCAATATTACATGTTGCTTAAAGACGAGCTGACCTGCCGAATTGAATAATTGAACATCTGCAGAAGGGCCGGTGAGATCATGCATATAAATTGTGAACTGATCATGTATAGGATTGGGGAACACATCAACTGTTGCATTTCCTGAGAAAGGAAAAATAATTTTGGAAGAAGTATTGTTCTTTGAGATTAATTCAAGGTTGGGATCGATAAATACGCTGTCAGGAATAAATCCAATATTACTTACAAATATTTCTCCATTGATCTTATTGTCGACAATTATTGTTTTCTCCTGTGATCCATTTGTAAATTTTAATGGTACCGGCATTTCAAAAAATGAAACTGAGGCATCTGATGTGGTTTGACTAACTTTTATTTTAACACTGGTGCTGCCCAGCTCTGACCATTGCACATTATAAGTTGGATAGCCCTGCCCTTCATACCATTGATTAAAGAAAACCGCAAGATCCTTCCCACTCTCCAACTCAAGATCTCTTTTGAGATCGGCTGTATGCGCAAAACCATAAATGACCAAAGGATCGGATTGGTATCTTCTTAAGCCATCGAAGAAATCGTTATCGCCCAATTCCAGGCGAAGCATTTGCAACAGGTAGGAGCCTTTATCATAACTGAGCCGGCTGCTGAATATCCTGTTTACACTGGTTGTATCGTCCACTTTTACAGAACCGCCAGTGGAAGAAGTAATATTATTTAATACTGCACGCCGGTTGTTAAGTGTACTTAATGGATATTTATTTTCCATATAGAACCTCGCGAGGTAAGTTGCAAAACCTTCATTGAGCCATATATCCTGCCAACTGCCACAGGTGATCTTATCTCCGAACCACTGGTGGCCAAGTTCATGAGACGTCAGGCTTTCGTTTGTGTTAACTATGAAGCTGCATGTCTGGTGTTCCATACCTCCACCCCAGCCAAATTGTACATGTCCATACTTTTCTTTTATGAATGGATAATCGCCAAAATTATTATGAAAAAGCTGCAGTGCGTCTAACACATTTTGTGTTTCTGCCTGGAAGTTTGTTTCGTTCTCCGGGTAACAATAGGTAAGCATAGGCAATACCGTACTTCCCAATTGTACCTGGTTATTAAAAACAGCGTAGTTAGTAACAGCAAGGCATACAAGATATGATGCGATCGGGTAGCGATGCTTCCAGTGAGAAACTTTTTTAGTACCTGTATTTATTAAGTTTTCTGATTGAAGCAATCCATTCGATGCAGCTTTATATGCTGCAGGATTTGTAATGAAGATATCTATCGAATCCGCTTTATCATCCAGCCCATTCTTGCAAGGCCACCAGTCCCTTGCCCCATACGGTTCACTTAATGTCCACAATACAGGCATCGTGGCATGGGTAGAAAGAATGAATGAACTAAAACCAGTATTTGGAGGAACTCCATGATACCAAATGCTAACGGAATCTAAATATCCGGGATCAAGATTAGATAAAAAATTTACTTCAAGTGAATTGGATGGCTGTGTAAATAATAACTGTTGAGCATGCATTTTTACGCTATCCGTTAAAAGTGGGCTCATCAGATCCAGTGTAATTGAAGAAGAGGACACAGAAACGGTAAAATAGATGGTTACCTTTCCCGCAATAAACCGAACGGCCGGATCAACTTCCCATTCACAACGCAAATATTTGATATCAAAGTTATTTGAAGCAGACGTTTGTCTTGCTGAGGAAACGACCCTTTGATGGCCGTCCCTTTCCATAGCTGCAATATCAGCTGTAGACTTGTATTCATCTACTCTTTGTGCAACAGAAGAAAGCCCGGATAACAGTAAAAAAAGTAAAAATCGCATGGAGGAAATTTTCATTAGTTAACACATTTACAAAGTTGATCAAAATCTTTTAAAAGGCAATAAAGCATTTGCCGGGTCGTTTTACCATTTACGCTCAAATCCTTTGAGCTGATGTTATTGATAACCTATAATTAACCACCATTGAAAACCTCCTTCTCTAGATCGCTGGCAGCCTTACTATTATTGGTAGGTTATACGAATAAAGATTTTGCGCAGGACACTTTATGTTACCCTCTATTTAATTGTTCCGATGTAAAAGAACAAAATGTAATGGTTATTCGTGAAGCGAATGTGCAATTTCCCGAAATTTTAACGGGAAATGAAAAGCAGTCGATCGATTATATTGAAAAATTCTCCTCAACAAGAAAGGCATACCTCGTCCGGACATATAACAGGAGCAAGGAGTTATTCCCAAAAGCTGCAGAGATCTTAAAAAAACATGACGTCCCCCAGGAATTCAAGGTGTTGCTTGCATTGGAAAGCTCTTTCAATCCAAATGCTGTTTCCTCTGCGGGTGCGGTAGGCTATTGGCAGATCATGGACAATGTGGCGAGAGAATATGGCTTAAAGATCAGCCATAGCAAAAACGGATTTAAAAAAAGATCGAAAGCCGGTAGAAAAGGCCGCAAGACAATATCTGTGGATGAAAGGAAAAATTTCGACCGCTCCACACATGTTGCAGCACAATATCTGAAAGACCGCAGCCGTAATTTAAATAACGATTGGCTCCTGATCGCTGCAAGTTATAATTGGGGAGTTGGGAATATCTGGAAAGCAATGGAAAAGACCGGCAAGTCAAATCCGACTTTCTGGGACATTCAACAATATCTCCCTACTGAAACGAAAGCATATGTGATGAACTTTATCACCTTAAATGTGATCTTTCACAATTATAAAAATTTCTTTGAGAATAAACTTTGCTTTAAAGCCATTACAAAAACAACAGACCCCCTTGCAGAAGAATTGGCCCTAAAAAACACTTCATTCATATACTGACAACGGGTACAACCGATACCAATAAAATAGCAGTATTTTTGCAGGAATGCAGCCTGTAAATCTTCATGATACAACCAATTTAATAAGCAAGCTTACTCCCGGCCGCGTTTGGAATGGAATAAAGGTATTGACTAGTTATTATCTCAGCCAGTTTACCAAAAAGCCGGTACAATGGGGTTATCCTGTGTCGATCTCTTTTGAACCGACAACAAGTTGTAATCTACGGTGCCCGGAATGCCCAAGTGGCTTGCGGCAATTTACCCGGCCAACAGGAATGCTCAAAAAAGATTTTTTTACTGAAACGATCGACGATATTCATAAGCATTTGCTTTACCTGATCTTCTATTTCCAGGGAGAGCCTTACCTGAACACTAGCTTTCTGGACATGGTAAAATATGCTTCTTCCAAAGGGATTTATACTGCTACTTCAACCAATGCGCATTATCTAACGGATGAGGCTGCCCGCAAAACTGTTGAAAGCGGGTTAGACAGGCTGATCATTTCTATAGATGGCACCACCCAGGATGTGTACCGGCAATACAGGATTGGAGGAAATCTTGAAAAGGTTCTGGAAGGTGCAAGGAATATAGTAAAATGGAAAAAGGAATTGAAAAGTAAAACACCATTCGTATTCTTCCAGTTCCTGGTGGTTAAGCCCAATGAGCACCAGGTAGAAGATATTAAAAAGCTTGCAAAGGAAGTAGGGGTTGATGAAGTGCGGTTTAAAACAGCACAGGTATATGATTATAAAAATGACCCTAATAACCTGATCCCTTCGATCGATAAATTCAGCAGGTATAAAAAAAATAAAGATGGTACTTATACCGCTAAAAATAAGCTTGCAAACCGCTGCTGGAAACTTTGGCACGCAAATGTAATTACTTGGGATGGCCTTGTGGTCCCCTGCTGTTTTGATAAAGATGCAACCCACCAGCTGGGGAATTTGAAAAATGAATCGTTTAAGAACATTTGGCAGAACAGTAACTATAAGCAATTCCGGAGCGAGTTGATGAACAGCCGTAAGAATATCGATATTTGTTCCAACTGCAGTGAAGGTGTTTCTGTCTGGAAATAATTTCAGCATGACCGACAATATCTCATTTAATGATCGCCTTCGCCAGGTGCTGTTACTGGCACTGATCATCTTTTTAGCCTGTGTATTGTTCAGCGAATTGTATATTTTTTTACCCGGGTTACTGGGAGGCGTTACATTATATATATTAAGTCGCACGTTGTACTTTAAGCTGATCTACCAGCGTAAATGGAAAAAGGGCTGGACTGCTTTATTATTCCTTGTTACTTATCTTATTCTTATTTCGATACCCATCTTTTTTGCAGTTCAAATGATTTCTCCCAAGATCAACAGCCTTATTCAAAACCAGGATAAACTTGTAACAGGGTTGAAAGCTTTCTCTGCAAAACTGGAACAATCCATAGGAATACAACTGTTATCAGATGAGAATACGAGATCGATCACTCAAAGGGTTTCTTCCTTTATACCAAGATTGTTGAACAGTACAGTTTCTGTTGTTACAAACCTGATCATGATGTTCTTCATTTTATATTACCTATTGGTAAATGGAAGGGAAGTTGAAAAATATCTGAATAAGATCATTCCATTAAAACCAAGAAATGTCGACAAACTTGCCAGTGAAACGAAGCTGATGATCAGGGCTAATGCGCTGGGCATTCCGATCATTTGTTGTGTGCAAGGAGCAGTTGCTGCCCTGGGATACTGGATCTTTGGTGTTGCCGATTGGGGCATGTGGGGTTTCGTTACCGGTGTATTTGCATTCTTTCCATTAGTTGGCACAATGATCGTATGGGTTCCGCTCGTGATATCAATGTTTTCGACT
>JBDSDG010000039.1:0-2940 GCA_039920685.1 Ferruginibacter sp. | reverse complement strand
GATCATAGAAGAATTATAATTTTTCAATATTTTATTAAGAAAGATCTCCGCTATTGCAGGAGATCTTTTATTTTACAGCTATGGACCATTTTAATTATAATGGAAAAATATTTCCGGCCAATTCAGCGATCATCGGACCGGATAACCGTGGGCTAAGATATGGTGACGGATTGTTTGAAACCATGAAATTTAAAAACAACAGCCTTATCCTTATTGATGAACATTTATCGCGATTGTGGAAAGGAATGCAACAGTTGCAAATGGATATTCCAAAGCATTTTACACCGGATATACTGCAGGAACAAATATTGACCGTGCTAAAAAAAAATAAACAGGATACAGCTCGCGTAAGAGTAGCGGTATTTCGGGGCAATGGAGGATTGTATGACACAAGAGATCTTTCGATTCAATACGTAATTCAATCCTGGCCACTGACAACTGATCACGCAATTTTAAATGAGAATGGACTACAGGTTTGTATTTATACGGACGCAAAAAAAATGATCGATAGCTTTTCCAATATAAAACATAATAATTTTCTTCCGTATTTAATGTCAGCATTGTTTGCTAAGCAAAAACAATGTAACGATGCTATCATTCTAAACAATCACGAAAGGATCTGTGATAGCAGTATTGCAAACGTGTTCGCCATTCACAACCGTACCATTCATACACCTGCATTGAGCGAAGGATGTATAGCCGGTGTAATGCGAAAATTTGTTTTACAGAGCCTTGCAGGAAACGGATACAATATCAACGAAGCAGAAATAACGATAGAATTCCTGTTAGATGCGGATGAAGTGTTTTTTACAAATTCGATCTATAATTTGCGATGGGTGGCAGGTATCGAAACTAAAACATATTCTAATAATTTAACTGCAGAAATATTTAAAACGTTACTACAAACAAATCCAACAATTTTTTGTTAGGATGAAATGCAAGCCTGCAACGTGTTTTGGTTCCGCAGAGACCTTCGACTTAATGACAATGCCGCCCTTTACCATGCTTTACGGTCAGGCAAGCCAGTATTACCCATATTCGTATTTGACGTTAATATCCTAAGCAAACTTGACGACAAAGCTGACCGGCGCGTTTCATTTATACACGCAGCCCTGGTTTCTATCCAGGAACAATTACTTCAATTGGGGTCTTCGCTTTACGTTTTTCATGGCACCCCTGAAGATTCCTTTATACAATTATTAGCTAAATATAAAATTGAAACTGTTTTTACAAATCATGATTATGAGCCATACGCAATTGAAAGGGATGAAAATATAGCTGCACTGTTACGATCAAATAATACCAATTTTAAAACCTACAAGGACCAGGTTATTTTTGAAAAGGATGAGGTTTTAAAAGATAACGGTGCACCCTACACGGTATTTACTCCATACAGCAGGAAATGGAAATCTAAAATCAATGATTTTTATCTACAATCATTCCCCTGTAAAAAGTATTATCCGGCATTTTTTAAAATGCAGGCAATAAATATCCCGGGTTTAGATGAGATCGGTTTCTTAAAAACTTCAGAAGTTTTCCCTGGGAAAGAATTTGATAGGGAATTGATAAAAAAGTATAGTGAAACCAGGGATATTCCAGGGATTAAAGGAACTTCCAGAATAGGGGCTCATTTGCGTTTTGGTACCGTCAGCATTCGTCAACTTGCCACAATAGCAAAAGATGTTTCAGAGATATTTTTAAATGAGCTTATTTGGAGAGATTTCTACCAGGCAATTTTGTGGCACTTTCCACAAGTTGGTAAAGGCCGTTGCTTTAAACCAGCGTATGAAAATATTGATTGGCGAAATGATGAAGATGAATTTCATAAATGGTGCGAAGGACAAACAGGTTATCCTATTGTAGATGCAGGAATGAGAGAATTGAATGAAACTGGTTTCATGCATAACCGTGTCAGAATGGTTACCGCTTCATTTCTCTGCAAGCATTTACTGATCGATTGGCGTTGGGGAGAAGCTTACTTTGCACAAAAATTATTGGATTATGACCTGGCCTCAAATAATGGAGGATGGCAATGGGCCTCTGGCAGCGGATGTGATGCGGCACCATACTTTCGGATCTTCAATCCCTACCTGCAGACGAAGAAGTTTGATCCTCAATTCAATTATATAAAAAAGTGGGTCCCCGAATTCCAAGAGTTCACTTATCCGAAACCGATAGTGGACCATGAATTTGCAAGGAAAAGATGTTTAGAAGCTTACTCAAAAGCATTGAGTAAACAAAATATTAAAGCTCATCCCTAAAAACACTTACTGGTTTACGAGCCAGGTTATTTGCGTGGCTGTATACTTCAAGTAATTTATTCACTGCTTTTTTTCCTGCTGGTCCAAGATCCAGTGAATAGTCATTTACATACAGATCAATATGCTGTCGCATTACTTTTTCACTCATTTCCTGCGAATGCATTCGGATAAAATCATTCAAGGCAGGATAATTTGAGTATGCAAACTCAATGCTTTTTTTGATTAGCAAATCCACGTTTTGTTGAATAATGGGTTCAATAGTTCTTTTTATCACGATTCCACCCAACGGTATTGGATTGCCTGTTTCTTTTTCCCAGAAATCTCCAAGGTCGGCAATTTTTTTCAAACCCTTTAGCATGTATGTAAACCGGTTCTCATGAATGATAACGCCAAGGCCTTTATCAGCCAGGACAAAATCCTCGATCTCGTAATAGCGTAGAAAAACTTTATTCTTTGCCTCCGGATAGGCAAGAGAAAAAAGCAAATGCGCAGTTGTGTTCCTGCCAGGTATTGCAACCATTGACGCCTGCACGTCTATGTGGGGCGCTGGTTTATTTGCAATTAATAAAGGTCCAACTCCTTTACCCAATGCGCCACCACTGTTTAACAACGCATATTCTTCCGTTAGCAATGGCAATACACCATAACTGATCTTAGTAATATCAAGCTTTCCTTCAAT
>JBDSDG010000038.1:0-12654 GCA_039920685.1 Ferruginibacter sp. | reverse complement strand
AGAGAATTGTGCCTGTTATCTCCCATCATCCAAAAATAATCCATTTTAAATGTATAGGAAGTAGCAGGCTTATCATTTATAAATACCTGGCCTGCCCGGTTCTCAATCTTGTTTCCTTCATATACTTCAATACATCGTTGATAGCGTACCAGGTTATCAGGTGTCAATTGTATTGAAACACCTTTTTTAGGAATGGTAATGGGGCCATAATTATCTGCCGACCAATGAGAGGCTGTATCATAATATGGAAACAATTGACTATCCGGCGCCATAATATAATCAGTGAGAATATATCCGGCTGGCAATTTTAAATTCGACTTTTCCTTATTGGTAATATTCACCAGGTAGTTTCCCAGGCCATCAGGCCTGATATCTCCCTGCTCCTCTCTTACCATAATTCCCATTTCTTCTAATCTCTCTTTGTCAAGGTATGCATCCTTTGGTATTTGAAGCCTGTAATATCGTTGAGATTCCGAAAACACATCCTGTGGTTTCCCATTGATCATAACATTTCCGTTCACTACCTGTACAACATCTCCTCCAACAGCAACACATCGCTTTATAAAATTTTCACGCTTATCTACAGGCCTGTGAATTATAATATCGCCGTAATCCTGCAACACACGCTCCCTTCCCATTTGCCGTACTGCTTCATAATATGTTACACGGCTTCCAAAGTTTGCCTCGTCATTTATCAAAGTATCATTAACCGGGAAATTGAATACTACTACATCGTTTCTTTTCACCGGGCTCGCAAACCACCTTGTGTAAGGAATATGGATCCACTCCACATAGGATCTTGTGTTAGTTACTGGCAGTGTATGGTGTACAAAAGGCATTGCCAGAGGTGTATTTGGGATCCTTGGGCCATAACTAAACTTACTGACGAACAAGAAATCATTCACCAGCAAAGTCTTTTCCATGGAAGGTGTTGGAATGGTGTAAGCCTCAAATACGAAAGTGCGTATGATCGTTGCCGCTACAATGGCAAAAAATGCTGCATCGATCCACTCTCTTGCACCAGACTTCTTATAATTGTTTACTACAATTTCTCCAGCATATTTTTCATCTTTTGAAAAGCCCAGGTATGGGAAATAAATGAATGGTACTAACACGGTTGCGGCATGGTGCAGAAAAGAGAACCGCCCAAAGTGCTCAACAAACTTAATAGTGATCCAGATGGTTATAAATTGCCCCGCAACAGGAATGAATTGGAAAAAGAACCAAACACGGTTCAGCCTCATTTTTTCTACCATGCACCATGTATTGTAAAATGGAATGAATGCTTTCCATCCTTCAATACCGGCTTTTTTAAACATACCGTAAATACCAATGTGCCACCCAATAGTGGCAACTATGAAAATCATCCAACCAATACCCATAAGTAGAATTTTTATCGGGCCAAAAATAACATTCTAAAATTTAATAATGAATACATTCAACCCTTTAAAAATGTTTGGTGTGCAGATTTAACATTTTTGAAATTCTTTATTTATCATGAAATTTTTCTTGGCAATACATAATTTGCTACGTCATCCTTATTGATCACCTTTCCCGAAAGTATTATCAACCTTTCAACAACATTCCTTAACTCACGGATGTTTCCGGTCCAATCGTACTCTTGTAATGCTTCTAATCCTGTCCTGTCTATTTCTTTTACAGGTTCTCCATAATCGGAAGCAATCATTTCCAGGAAATACTGAACCAGGTATGGAATGTCCTCCCTGCGCTCATTCAATGATGGCACATGAATAATAATTACGCCAAGCCGGTGATATAGGTCAAGCCGGAATGTTTTTTGATCCACTTCTTTCAACAAATCTTTATTGGTTGCTGCTATAACGCGGACATCGACATTAATATCTTTATCTGCTCCGACCCGAGTTATTTTTCCTTCCTGCAAGGCACGTAATACTTTTGCTTGTGCATTGAGGCTCATGTCGCCGATCTCATCGAGAAATAAGGTGCCGCCATTTGCCTGTTCAAATTTACCAATGCGCTGCTTTATCGCCGAAGTAAAAGAACCTTTTTCATGGCCGAACAATTCGCTTTCTATGAGTTCGCCGGGAATAGCTGCACAGTTCACCTCTATCATTGGCCCTGAATTACGGCTGCTCTTTTCATGTATCCATCTTGCAACCAGCTCCTTACCTACACCGTTATCACCGGTAATAAGTACACGTGCGTCAGTGGGTGCAACTTTTTCAATGGTATCTTTTATCTTTTGTATTGAGTTGCTTGCGCCCACCATTTCCTGCACCTTACTCACCTTGCGCTTGAGAACCTTTGTTTCTGTTACAAGATTTTGTTTTTCAGTTGCGTTGCGAAGGGTGATCAGGAGGCGATTAAGATCCGGGGGTTTACTTATATAATCGAACGCTCCTTTTTTCACAGCTTCAACAGCCGTGTCAATATTCCCATGTCCACTGATCATAATGATCGGGATATCTGCATTGATCTCCCTCGCTCTTTCCAAAAATTCTATTCCATCTATTTTGGGCATTTTAATGTCGCACAAAACGAGATCAAAATTCTTTTCACCAAATCGCTTCAACCCCTCCTCCCCATCGCTCGCCTCATCTATCTTATATCCTTCAAAGCTTAAAATTTCTGAAAGCGTTTTCCGGATCGCTTTTTCATCATCAATAATTAAAATATTCGGCATATCGTCAAATGGTTTATGTGGAATAACTATTATCGCTGGATCACACGTGAATCTGTTCAAAATTACTGAATAATGTACTCCAAAACATTGATAACATCATTATTGCTTTTTTGTCTCTCATGTAACAACAGCGCCTCTGCGTTGGAATATCCGCAAATAACAAAAGCGGATACCGCTTTTAAAAATATATATCCTGCGATCTCGGCTATACCCTTGCCTATGGGTTATCATCGGCTAGTTTGTGCGGAAGGGTCGTTCGGGCAATGGTTAAGAGAAATACATCTAAAGCAAAGTAAAACTGTATATAAATTTGATGGCGGTCCTAAAGACTGGCAAGGTGCTCAATTTGCAGTTATGGATATTTCAACCGGTAACAAAGACCTGCAGCAGTGTGCAGATGCGGTGATGCGGTTGCGTGCAGAATATTTATTCAGTAAGAAGAGATTTGATTCCATTATTTTTTCTGATAATGACAAACACCCTTATCAGTTCACAAAACCATACGATCATGATCATCTGATGAATTACCTTCAAAAAGTATTTGGAATGTGCGGAACTGCTTCTTTGGAAAAGCAACTAACCCAGGCGGAAGTTAATAATATTGTTGCCGGGAATGTATTTATTCGCGGAGTATTTCCCGGTCATGCAGTAATTGTAATGGATGTTGCATTTAATGAGAAAGGTCAAAAGATATGCCTGTTGGCTCAAAGCTTTATGCCTGCTCAAGACATGCATGTTTTGAAAAACCCGGTCGACAATGGTTTGTCGCCGTGGATTTTGGTTACGGATAAGGAGATCATAGAAACACCAGAATATACTTTTAGAAAGAATGAACTAAAACAGTGGTAACGTAAAAATATAATGTTTTCAAAAAGTGATTGAACACTATCACATATATTTCATTGCATCATATCCTAATAACCTTCTCCATAAAGCGATCTGTCCAATAATATTTGCTTCGCGATAGACCAGGAATGAAAGTAATTCGAAAAATGTCATTTTATGACCGCCCATATCGATCTCTTTATTTAATTTCTCTTCATTAGCACCAATAAGAGCAGTCCTCAGAAGCGGACTAATGGTTTCCCAATCTGTTTTAAAATCCTGTAATAATGGATAACGCGTATTGTCCTGTATCCCTTTATTATCTTTAAAATGTTCATGTGCAGCCTGTGTTTTATCAATGCCGACTCCTTTAGCAATTTCGAATCTTTGCTCTACAAGGCTACCTGTAAGCCAGGCAGTATGGTTGGCTTTTGTATTCATCCTATTATGAGCATCGTCTTCAGAGATCCCATCTATCGCTCTTGAAAAAAAACCAGTATGAAGATCATATAGAACAATGAGGGAATAGATCCTGCTATCTGTAACTTGTATTAGTTCCATGTTTATATTTTGATGTGAGCTCAAAATTAATAATATTGTAGATTGATTAATAGGTGTTAACCGACAATAACAGGGAGATTTGCGACATATATTACATTCCACCTGGAATTTGTAAAACATCTGATTCCCCCGATCGTCCTTATATTTATCCCATCATTTAGATCAAACCATGTTTTTAGAGAGTATCGGCTGCAATCCTTCGGGAAAGTATTTGGATTTAATTAGAAATTCGTCAAATTATAAGAACGATGAATGTAGGAATTTGACGGAAAAATCAATGATGCTTCATGAATTTTGAGTCAGTTTTTTAAAAAACATCCTCTTACCAAACCAGGATAAACTTTGCCTTCAGTTAAAACAGACTTCCATAATATTCATTATAAGGATCCTGTGATTATATGGTTTGGCCATTCCTCCAACTTCATTCATATTGCTAACAAGAATATTTTAGTAGACCCGGTTTTTAGTGGCAACGCCTCGCCATTTTCATTTATGATAAAGGCATTCAAGGGGTCAGATATCTTTACAACAAAAGATCTTCCCGCTATTGATGCACTTTTACTTACTCACGATCATTATGATCACCTTGATCATTCAACCATAAAAGAAATAAAAAGTAAAGTTAAGGCGATCTGTTGCCCGCTTGGCTTACGGGCACTCTACATATCCTGCAAAGACATGCTGGGATCGAAAAAAAATTTTACCAAACATTCCGGGGACAACTGTCCCCATATTTATTGCCGATCACAAAGCCGATCAATATCTCGTGCGTGCCTTTGCTGAAATTGTGAATTTCCGAAGTGTTATAATCATAGGAATATCCAACATTCATTGTATTTGAAATATTCAGTCCCACCATACCAGAAAAACCATCCTTAGGCCGTATACCAACACCCGCCCAAATAAGATCCTGGTATTGAAGCTTAGCATTGATATCAAATTGTACTGGGGCCGGGCTCACATATTTTACCATCACTGAGGGAATTAAATTCAGGTCTTCACCTACACTTAACCGATAGCCTGCAGTTATAAAGAAGTGAGGAACAAGTTTTCCGTCCTCGGGGGTAACGGCTCCTTCAGAGAATTTAACTTTTTGCGGTACGATCTGCTGCACAGAAATTCCTGCAAAATAATCAGCAGAATACATATAAATCCCAACATTGAAATCCGGCCTTACTTTATTCAAGACACCTGTTCCATAAACTGCCGGATCAACCCCACCAGTTGCAAATGAAAGCTTATCAGCATTGAGGCTGATGTTTGATATACCGGCTGCAAAGCCTGCAGACAGACTTGTTCGTGCACTTATGCCAATATGATATGCGTATGTAGCCAGCGCCGAAAATCGGTTCAGTGGGCCTGTCCGGTCATTAATCACCTGTAAACCTATGCCATGGTGAGGTTCTGATGCAACGTATTCATCCCAGTAATTTTTTCCCCTGGGATTTAAACCTGAAACCTGGAAGGATGTGGCAGTTGTCTTTAGATCTTTTTTACCGATCGGTCCCTGTATTGTAAAGTAAGTAGTTACCGGTGCGTCCCGTATGCCTACCCATTGGTGCCTGTGACTGAATTTTATGTCAGTATAATTTTCAATCCCTGTAAGCGCGGGATTAAGAATATATTGGTTCATCACATATTGTGTATAGTGCGGCTTTTGCTGGGCACTTACACACAGCAGGACCATCATCCCCCAACCACACAAAAGTAAACGCTTCATCGGGCCTGTTATTTGTACTTGTCTTTAATTTTTCAATACCTTGAATTCTGTCCTTCGGTTTTGTTGTCTTCCTTCCGGATTATCCGTTCCATCCTCGTTCTTATTTGGAGCCACAGGCTGGGAAGCAGCATATCCAATGGCTCTTAATTTCTTCTTATTCACACCTTTCTTTACCAGGTAATTTACTACACTTTGCGCCCTGGCCTTTGATAGCCTGCGGTTCAACTTATCCGATCCTTTGCTATCCGTGTGAGCACTAATTTCAACAACAATGTCCGGATTTGCTTCAAACATGGTTACCAGTTTATCAAGTTCTGTAAAGGATTCACCTCTTAGATCTGCTTTTGCAAAGTCATAATAAACATTATTTACAATAACTGGTTTTTCAACTTCAATAGCGGCTAGACACAGTTCCGGAGTTACCAGGGTTATTGCATTTTCATCTTCCGGTAAATCAAATTTTATAGATCCTGAATAATAGCCTGTAGCACTGCCTATAGCCTGTAAAGGCTGGTATTCGTCTATTGTAAAAGTATAGCGGCCATTCGCGTCCGTTACCTGGCTGGTGATGGTGATATTATTGACCGTATCAACGATCTTTACAGTAGCATTTGCAACCGGTGTTTTGGTATCACAAATAACAACCTGGCCACTGATCTCTTTTACCAGGTGTTTCTTTTTGAGAGAGAATAATTCTAGGCAACATACATTATTCCGATCTGAGCTGAATAGCACATCCTCCAAAATATTACTTGCCCTACCCCTACTGGTAAAATAAATATCATCTTTAGGTGAGTTTAATGGATAACCGAAATTCCTTGGCTCTGTCCAGCTACCTGCTACATTCTTGCTAAAATAAAAATCATAGCCTCCCATACCAATCCTTCCATTACTGGAAAATACAAGGCTATTAGAAAGAGCGTGGTAGTATGGGGCCTGCTCATCATTTGATGTGTTGATCACACTTCCCAAATTTACAGGAGTAGCGGCATTTCCAGTTGCATCCATTTGTGTAGTCCAAAGGTCAAATCCTCCAAAGCTTCCTGGCTGATCACTTGAAAATATCATTTGCTTGCCGTCTGGCATAATGAATGCCTGTTGTGAATTGAATCCTGGAACGTTTATGACTGTTGATAATGCCACCGGATCGCTCCAGCCTTGCGCATTTTTTTTACTGGTATAAATAGATGATGTCTTTTTTCCTTTTGCAAGCGTCCACCTCGTTAAATATAGGGTATTGCCGTCTGCAGTTAAGCTGATCACGCCCTGGTGAATATCCTTCAATTCCGGCAAGGTTGTCTTCGCAACTTTATTTACCATTCCTTCTGAATACGATGCCTGGTATACCCTGTTGTTATGTACCTGCAGCTTTGGAGCCGAATTGTCTGCCTTAGTTGAGGTAAAATAAAGCATATCATTAAAAAGCACCGGCGCATATACGGCACCGCTATCCGGTACTTCTCCACCGGTCTTGGCTACAGTATAAAGATCAATGTTCTTCTTAAGCTGAGTTTGTACATACTTTAAGCTTGCAATTTCCCTGGTGGCATCTTCTTTGTATTTGTCAGAGTTAGGATAATCAGATACAAATTGTGTGAATGCAGTTTCTGCTTCACTATATTTTGCTAACGCCCTCAGTGTAGTGCCATAATAATACCTTGCCAATGGAAATTTCGCCTTGTCAAATGCAACAGCCTGTACATAATATGGTTCAGCCTTTACATGAAAATGAAGCTTGCGATAACTTTCTGCAAGATTGTAGATCGCTTGCTCCCTGCTGCTCAATGCAGTGATCGATTTCTTGGATTTTGCAGTTTGGGCGGCTGAGTAAGGTGAATAGCCGGTTTCCTTAGAGCGTGCATTGCCCTTACTTTTCCCAAGGTATTTTTCATAATATTCTGCTGCAGAATAATAATCTCCATTCTTATAGTAATCATCTGCAGCTTTCAGGTAATCATAAACTACCTGTGCATGAGAAGAAAAAACAGTGAAGACCACAATAATGGAAAGAAATATTTTTTTCATGTGTTTCTATTTATTTTTTGTCACATTGTATTCTCTGGAAATTCTGGTAGATATCCAGGCTTTCGATATGATCCGTTATGTTTTTGATCTTGTTAAATTATTAAACTTACAATCTTGGACAAACAAATTCCTGTTCAGGTGTCCTGGCTTTTTTTCTGCCAATGAAAGACAATGATATCTCAAAACTGTTGGAACCATTCGCCAACTTGCCAAGCTCAGAAGTATTGATATCATAACTAAGGCCTATCACAAGTCCTTTGTGTGTAAATCCTGCAAATGGAGAAATGGCATCTTCGAACCGGTAGTTGGCCCCTATCATAAAATCATTTACCGGGGTTATCCTGAAAGAACTGTACGCACCGATCATTTTCTCGGTGGCAGTGCCCTGGTCCAAATATAGGAAATTAGGGGTTAGGCTAACCGTTCCCGTTAATTTAATTCTTATACCTGCATGACCTGTAAAACGCATAGGAATCTTCTCATCCCCTTTTCCACTAAAATCATCCTTTGGCCTGGTTAGGTGGGAAACACCAACTCCAGCAAAGAAATTTGCTCTTTGGCCGGGACGTCCATCATAATAAAATGCACCTGCTCCCATATCGAATGACGTTGCGGATTTTGCCGCAAACTGGTCAGCAGTCGTATTGCTGGGATTGTATCCGTTAATTGGGTTCCATTGATCCCCAAAAGTTAGTTTTGATGTATTGAATCTTCTCTGGATCATCCCGATCTGCATTCCGAAAGTGATACGCTGGTTCCCATTAGCTCCAAAGCGTAAGCCCGTATAGGCTGCATTTGCATAGGCAGTCGTATAATTATAACCTCCGTCACCAGCTGTCTGGTTTAAAACACTTACACCAAAATTTGCATTTTTACTAGTGTTAAAATCCAGCGCTACCCCGGGAGTCGAAAAAGGGCTGCTGATGTTTCCCCATTGTGTACGGTAAATTGCCGCTACCCGGTAATCACCGTCAAATATGCCTGTGAGTGCAGGATTAAGCCATGCCGGGTAAACATAATACTGGGTAAAATGCGGATCTACCTGGGCTTTGCCTGGAGTAGATACAGCGAGTCCAACCAGTATGACGAAACTTGCTTTTAATAATTTCTTCATTTGATTGTAAGCTTTAATACAATGATCAATTTGATTGTGTTTCATACAATTTCTATTTCACTATGGTGATAGAACCACTCATCGGTTCAAAACCATTTTTAAGATTTATAATATAATAATAAGTAGCAAAAGGTAATGGCTTGCCATTTACAGTTCCATCCCACGGTGAAGAATAGCCGACATTTCTGTAAACAACCTGTCCGTACCTGTTATACACATCAACTGTTACTCCGGGGTAGTCGGAAAGATGTGCTATAACCCATTCATCATGGATGTTATCTCCATTCGGGGAAAAAGCATTAGGCACTATTACCGGCCGTAATATTTTTACATACATCGTATCCATTGCTTTACAATTCCCGGGGCCTGTTGCTGTGAGTGTATACGTTTGATTATGTGTTGCCGGCATAATGGGCCTCAACAAAGTGGCATTGCTGAAATCAGATGAAGGTGTCCAAAGGAATTGTACCACTGATGAATCATTGACGATCGGGCTAAACTTGATCACTGTGTTTTCCGGAACTACAAATGATGGCCCTGCATCCACTTTTGGTTGAAGGTTCACCACAACGTTCTTAGGGAAAGGATCAGACAAACAACCCACAGCATTCTTCACCGCTAATATTATGGTGAAATTCCCCGGCCGTGTATACGTTTTCGACGGCGTGCCGTTTATTGAAGTTGTGCCATCGCCAAAATTCCAATCCCATCCCTGGATTGTACTGTTCGGTGCAGAGCTGTTATCTACAAATGTGTTTGGAGTTCCCTGGCAAAGATTGTCAGGCGTAACATCAAAGTTTGCGATCGGCTTGTCAAAGAATTTGTCAAATGTTTTGGTAGTATCCTTAAAACATCCGAAACTACTTGTTGCACGTAAAGTAATGTTATAGCTTAATGAGGCAGGGTATATGTGTGGCGGATTCACTGCATTTGAAGTTGGAGACAGGTCGCCAAAATTCCATGTATATATTAATGAAGCATTGTCCGGTGCCGTGGACTGGTTGGTAAAATCAACAGAGCCGTTAGGCATACAAACAAATGCTGGCATTCTAAAATCAGCTACCGGTATAGCATGAACCGCAATGGTTTGCCTGGCCGTATCACTGGTACAACCCTGGTCACTGATCGTTACAAGCTTTACTATATAAGTACCGAAAGCTGCATAAGGTCTGGTGAATGTGTTGCCATTTAAATAATTAGCTGTGCTAAGGTCACCAAAGTTCCAATTCCACGTTGTGATGCTTCCTGTTGGAATTGTTGATCCATCATCAATGGTTGCAAGTGCATTTAAGCACATATCACTGTTAATGGTAAACGAACTTATCGGCTTTGGATAAACAACGAGCGTTCTTGAGATAGAATCCTTACATCCACCGGCAGTTGTAAATTTATACCAGATGGTATGCGTTCCTGCTCCCGCAGTCGAAGGATTGAAAGTACCAGTGCTACTTGTGCCCGGACCTGAATAAACTCCTGTGCCTGTTACCCCGTTCGTAACACTTGCTGATGCTATAGATGTACTGGCTGCACTTTCGCAAAGATTGCTCAGTGGAGTAAATGCCAATGCAGGTTTTACGCTGAAAGTTATTGCAATCGTTGTATCGCCGATACATCCTGCAGGTGTTGTTGTTGCTGTTAATACAACATTGAATGTGCCTTCCAGGAAATTATGTGTTGCATTTGTTGTTGACGCAGTGTTTGGATTTCCTGGTGTTGCATTTGGATCGTTGAAGTTCCATGTATAGTTCATAGTTTGTCCGTCTGCAATTGTGCTGCTATTGGTAAACGTTACCGATCCTGTTGTTGGCAAACAGGTTGGATTGGTAAATGTATATTTTGCTTTTGGTTTTGAACGAACAGCGATCGTTTGTGAAACGGAATCCTTGCAACCGCCCGCGGTTGTGAATTTATACCAGATCGTATGGGTTCCGAATCCTGCAATAGATGGTATAAAGTTTCCAGCTACATCTGTGCCGGGGCCTGAATAAACACCTGTACCCGTTACGCCATTTGTAACGGAAGCTGTCGCTATAGAAACAGGAACTGTCTCATTCTGGCAATGAGCTGTTAAAGCAGGAAATGTCAATGCCGGTTTCACGCTGAATGTTATGGCAATGGTTGTATCGGCTATACATCCGGCTGGTGTTGTTGTTGCTGTTAATACAACATTGAATGTTCCTTCCAAAAAGTTATGCGTTGCATTTGCAGTGGAAGCAGTGTTAGGATTTCCTGGTGTTGCATTTGGATCGTTGAAGTTCCATGTATAATTCATTGTTTGTCCGTCTGCAATTGTGCTGCTATTGGTAAACATTACCAATCCTGTTGTTGGCAAACAGGTTGGATTGGTAAATGTATATTTTGCTTTTGGTTTTGCACGAACAGCGATCGTTTGTGATATGGAATCCTTGCAACCGCCCGCAGTTGTGAATTTATACCAGATCGTATGGGTTCCAAATCCCGCAATGGAAGGTGTAAAGTTTCCTGCTGCATCTGTTCCCGGTCCTGAATAAACTCCTGTACCCGTCACGCCATTTGTAACGGAAGCTGTAGCTATTGAAACAGGCGTTGTCTCATTCTGGCAATGTGCCAAGAGCGCAGAAAATGTCAATGCCGGTTTTACGCTGAATGTTATTGCAACGGTTGTATCATGTATACATCCCGCGGGTGTTGTTGTTGCGGTCAATACCACATTGAACGTTCCTTCTAAAAAGTTATGTGTTGCATTTGTTGTTGACGCAGTGTTTGGATTTCCTGCAGTGGCATTTGGATCATTGAAATTCCATGTATAGTTCATGGCCTGGGCATCTACAATTGTACTGCCATTCGTAAACGTTACCAATCCAGTAGTTGGCAAACACGTTGGATTGGTGAACGTATAGCTTGCTTTTGGTTTAGCACGAACAGAAATAGTCTGAGAAATGGAATCCGCACAGCCACCTGCGGTAGTGAACTTATACCATATGATATGCGTTCCAAATCCGGCAACGGATGGTGTAAACAAACCAGCCGATGTTGTTCCGGGGCCGGAATATACTCCTGTTCCTGCTACGCCATTTGTAACCGTTGCCGTTGCAATGGAAACTGCAACAGTTTCATTCTGGCATCTTGGTGCAAGTGCGGGAAAGGCAAGCGCAGGCTTCCTGCTGAATGTTGCGGTAATAGTGGTATCGGAAACACAGGAACCGCTGGAGGTAATTGTCAGCTGTATATTATAGGTGCCTTCAAGGAAAATATGTGTGGGGTTGGTTGCAGTAGATGTATTTGGATTTCCGGCGTTTGCATTTGGATCATTGAAGTTCCATTGGTAAGACATTGCCTGGCCATCAGCAATAGTGGAATTATTTGTAAACTGGACAAGACCTGTAACCGGCAAGCAGCCGCCTGCAGGAAAGGTGAACTTTGGGATTGCTCTCGCTCTCACCAATATCGTGCGGGAAATGGAATCTTTACAACCTGCAGTAGTAGTGTATTTATACCAGATGGTATGCGTGCCATATCCTGCAACGGATGGAGTAAAGATGCCCGCTGCAGTTGTGCCCGGTCCGGAATATACACCTGCTCCCGGGACTGCATTTGTAACAGGTGCTGTTGCAATTGAAATACTTCCTGCCTGGTTTTCGCAAACCGGTGCAAGCGCAGGATAAGCAAGTAAAGGGGCCAGGTTTAATGTGGCGTTCACAATGGTATCATGCGTACATCCATTAACGGTAGTAGCAGTTAATGTGATAGTGTAATTTCCGAAAG
>JBDSDG010000037.1:0-4955 GCA_039920685.1 Ferruginibacter sp. | reverse complement strand
ATGGGAATATATGAAAAGCCATCAATAGCATTCCTCCGATCTATTGAACAAAATTTTAATTTTACACCTCCTTCATCACCGGGCTATGATGTGGTAGACAGCATACATGCAATGCATAACGGTAATGCGAAAGTGTTCTTTGCAATGGGGGGCAATTTTCTTTCTGCAACACCAGACACTTTATATACAGCGGAAGCTTTACGCAAATGCGTACTCACCGTTCATGTCTCTACGAAATTAAACCGCAGCCACCTTGTTCATGGAGAGGAAGGATTGATACTACCCTGCCTTTCACGTAGCGACAAAGATGTTGTGAATGGAGAAGCACAATTCGTTTCATGTGAAAATTCGATGAGCGTGGTGCAGCGGTCAAAAGGAAATTTGACGCCGGTATCTGGAACGCTTTTGAGTGAACCCACTATCGTTTGTCAGTTAGCTAAAGCAACTTTAAAGAATAGCAAGGTTGGCTGGGATAAATATCTTCAGCATTATGATCATATCCGGGAAGATATTGAAAGAACGATACCGGGCTTTGAGAATTATAATGAAAGAGTGAGAAAGCCTTCAGGATTCTATTTGCCAAATTGTAACAGGGAAGGATCATTTGATACGATAACTACAAAAGCTCATTTTAATATTGCTCAATTTGCGGCAGTCCTATTGGCTAATGATGAACTAATGATGATGACCATCAGGAGCCATGACCAATTTAATACAACGATCTATGGATTAGATGATCGCTATCGCGGGATTTACAATGAACGAAGGGTTATTTTGCTTAACCACGCCAATATGGATAGCATGCAATTATGTAACGGAGACGTTGTAGATATATTTAATTATCATGATGGAGTTGAAAGGGTTGCCCGTAAATTTATTGTGATCCCGTATCCTATCCCGAAAGATTGTGCTGCTACTTATTTTCCTGAAACGAATGTGCTGGTACCGATCAATAGCGTGGCTGACAAAAGCAATACGCCAACATCTAAACTTGTTATCATTAAGATCAAAAAATGTAATTAAGGGAATTATTTATTGTAAAAATTGCCCATCGATTTTCAAAAGTTTTACGCCGTTTACCGAAGTGCTACGATGGCTGCTTTTGTTATCAAAAACCTGGTACGACATTCCTTCTTTTAAAAAATGTTTTTCACCGGTTCATTATTCTGTTTCCATTTCACCCTTTTTACATTATACAATGTATCCCTTTTCGCACCAGTGGTCAGCTTCGTAATCCTTTGAATATTCTACATCCTTATTCTTACATGCCCAAATTGAAAGAACCTTGATCGTAATGTTTATTGTACTTCTACCACGGCAGCTCCTTACCGGTCTCTGCGTTCCAGAAAGTAGCCGTTGGTTTATTGTTGATTATAATATTGTAAACACTGTTTGCAGAACTAATAGTTGTTAGAGGTGCACCTTTAGTTGAAAGTTTTGTGGCCACCCAACCCGGATGCAGTGATATAACCTTAATATTTTGTCCCTTCAATCTTTCTGCAAGGACTTTGGTATACATATTCAATGCAGCCTTTGACATACGGTATGCCGTTGAATTTATATGTGGCCTTAAGGTCATTGAGCCAAGTTGCGATGAAACATTGATAACTTGCCCGCCATTTGTGATCAGGTCTAGAACTGCTTCTGCAAAAAACACCAATCCTGTTACATTGGTATTGATTGTTTGTTCAAATGTTGTGCGTTGGGGAGCCATTGTACCAAGGTCTGTACCAACTCCAGCATTGTTGATTAAGATGTCTACGAATTTATACTTTTCATGTATCACTTTTGCAGCCTCCCCAATGCTTGCTTCGGAAGTTACATCCAATTGGATCACGAAAAAATCTTGATGAACGATAGAAGTGATGTTACCAGTACGGGAACTTCCGATCACATGAAATCCTTCATTTAAAAATTTATTCGCAAGTGCCAAACCTATTCCGTCACTTGCTCCTGTGATCAGAATAATTTTTTTAGTTGTCTCCATTATTTTTTGATAATTATTAAATGCCGATCTTATTATTAACTATCTTAATTATTTCAGCTTCCATCGCCATGGCCTTATCTTCTATCTCTTTCCCCTTAATAATAATCTCATTTACATAATTCTTATCCTCATAATCTGAGGAATTTATGCGAACATTCATGAATGCACCAAGCACTGCAGATCTTGCACACAGTGCACCTACACCTGCATCTGATACGGAATTCGGATTTCCTGTTTCTGCCATGACTTTGATCACTTCTAAACTATCACAAGCCGTTTGCATTACCTTGAATGGTATCTCGATAGCAAACCTTGTTGCATCCTGGACGGCCTGGTTCCGTATCATTTTTTCATCTTCCGAAGATTTTGGTAAAGCAAATGCTGTCATGATACCGTTGAATGCACGTGTATCAGCATCCACCAATTTTAAAAGCTCATTTTTGAATTGTTCCCCTTTTTCTGCCCAATCGCTGAATTCTTCCCACCGTTCATCCCATCCCGTTTTGTGAGATGAAAGATTCGCCACCATTGTTGCAAGTGAAATACCCAATGAACCTATATAGGCTGCAATAGATCCTCCTCCGGGTGCGGGGCTTTCACTGGCAGTTTCATCTGCAAAATCATGTAGCGTCATATTAATTAACCTGCTCTCCCCTTTGTTTTCCAACATATATTCTATGATCCTTTCTTCCGGTTTGAATGGGGCTAGCTCGTCCAGTCCAAGTGATCTAATGGCGATCTTGATCAGTTCCTTTTCGCTTACGCCTGTACTTCGTTGTTGTTTCTTTAAAAAATACTTTCCCGCATCGGTCATCGCTTTTAACGGAATCAGTCCCACAAGCTCACTGCCTGTCACCCTTATTCCTCTTTCATTTGCTTTTTTACACGCCTCATCAAATGCAATATGCATGGGCGTTATATTGATATTTGTTAAGTTAATCGAGATCTGGGCAATGCCGTATTCTTCTATGAACCACCCGATCGCCTTAACTGACTTTAAACTACCGGGTACCATTACCGGCTTTCCATTTTCATCATTGATAGTTTTACCATTTACTTTTTTCACCCTACCAGCTTCACGGATATCAAATGAAATGGCATTCGCCCGTCTTGTTGATGTAGTATTAAGATTTACATTATAAGCAACAAGAAAATCCCTGGCACCGATCACCGTAGCTCCACGTCTTATATCAAAAACCGCAGGCCCGAAATCAGGCTTCCATTCCGGCTGTGATATTTTCTTAGAAAAGCCTTCGTACTCCCCTGCACGGATAACCGACAAATTGTTTCTTGATTTGTCTGGCTGAGCGGCCTCATATAGATATACAGGAATTCTTAATTCCTCTCCCACTTTTTCTGCAAGTTGAACAGCATATTTCGCAGTTTCCTCCATACTTATATTTGCAATTGGGATCAACGGGCAGACATCAGTGGCACCCATTCTTGGATGTTCTCCTTTATGCCTGCTCATATCGATCAGCTCCCCTGCTTTTTTAATACCAAGAAAGGCAGCTTGTATCACGGCCTTTGGTTCCCCAACCATTGTGACAACAGTACGATTCGTTGCTTTTCCCGGATCTACATTTAATAAGCGTACTCCTTCTACAGATTCTATTTCAGCCGTTATCTGGTTAATTATATTGAGGTCATTGCCTTCGGAAAAATTTGGAACACATTCTATCAATTGTTGCATGCCTTTTTTTTATGTGAGGCAAAGATGCACGATATACCGGAAAAAAGCAATGAAAATCAGCTTTCGTCTGTAATCCTTTTAAATTATCTTTTTGTGATTATTAAATAACAGCTTTTGTATAAAATTTACTGAAGATAAAAAAATGTAAATTTGACTTTTCATCCCCTATTTTTATTCCCATTGTTGCCAAAATAGCAGTTTTATTTTTTAATTTCGGTGCAATTAATCTAGAGAAACAACTTAATGAAACAAAAAAGGCTTCAATTTTTTGACATTGTTTTTATCTTAACTACCCTGCTTCTGATCCTGGCATCTGTTTTTTCTTACCGCTATATTAGTCACCTGAATAACTCTGCTGATCTTGTAGATCATACCAATCTTGTTAAATTAGAATTGGAAAAGACATTGTCTGATGTTAAGGATGCAGAGGCCGGGCAGCGTGGTTACCTGCTTACTCATGATTCAAGCTTTCTTGCTCCCACGCAAGTGGCCCGGACAACCGCTTTTCAATCTATATCTAAACTTGCGGAATTAACAAAGGACAACCCTTCTCAACAACAATGGATCGAAAACTTAAAAAATCTCATCATCAAAAGGCTTGACCGTTTAGATACTGTCTTGAAAAATTCCCCAAATCTTCCTGCACCTTTTGATTCATCCATTCTAACGGGGAAGCTCATAATGGATCAATTGCAATTCCAGGTAAATGCATTGTTAAGCGAAGAGGAATTGCTTTTAAAGATTCGTGAAAAGAATAAAGATCGCTTCGAAATACTAACACCATTATATTCACTTCTATTCTCTGTGCTTGCAATTATAATAGTTGTATTTGTTTATTCCAGGTTGAGAAATGAGATCAGGCTGAGATCAATTGCAGAAACCGGGGAAGCTACGATTCACAACTTCTTTACGCAGGTGCCAGCGATGCTCGCAATTTTAAAAGGACGTGAGCAACGTTTTGTATTTGCCAACAAACCATATATTGAAATGATCGGGAATCGTGACATAGTTGGTAAAACGCTTGCTGATGCTTTGCCTGAATTGAAACGACAGGGATTTGATAAAGTATTGGACATCGTATTTACAACCGGGCATCCATACATAGGAAAGGAGGCAAAGCTGATCCTTGAAAGAAACGGGGGAATGAATGAGATCTATGTGAACTTCGTTTACCAGGCATATTTTGATAAAGCCGGAAATGTTGAAGGCATCATGGTTTTCTGTTATGATGTAACTGAAATGATCTCTACCCGTTCAAAACTGGAAGAACTTGAA
>JBDSDG010000036.1:0-9042 GCA_039920685.1 Ferruginibacter sp. | reverse complement strand
AAAGAAAAAACCATTGGGATCATTGGACTGGGCAGAACCGGAAGTAGAGTTGCCGGATATGCGGAAGCCTTTGATATGCGAATTCAATATTTTGATCCATATGTTAATGATCCGCGTTACCATAAATGTGATCAGTTGAATGAACTTTTACAAAGCAGTGATATCATTTCTTTGCATGTTCATCTAAATGAAGAAACACATCATCTTTTGGGGGGCCACAATATCTCAATGATGAAAAAAGGTTGTTTACTGATTAATACATCCAGGGGAAATGTGGTTGATGAGAATGCTGTTGTAGAAGCGTTGAGCTCAAAGAAAATTAAGGGAGTGGCAACTGATGTGCTGGAAGGTGAACTGGATGATATAACACTAAGCCCGCTTTGGCAGGCACATCAATCAGGTGAAAATATAATTATAACACCTCATATAGGTGGCGCCACTTGTGATGCTATGTGGGCATGTGAGGAATTTATAGTTGACCTGGCATGAATAAAAAAGTAGACATTGCATATATAATTTCTCATGGGTTTGCCGCCAGGATGATCCTTCAAACCAATCTCCTTGGTAAGCTGATGAAAAAGGGATTCAAGATCGCGGTTATTACACCGGATAAGAATGATTCCAATCTGGTAAACTATGCGGCAGGCAATCACATTGAACTCGTAGAATATAATCCTTCATCTTCATTGTGGTCAGGTGAATATATCCGGCTAAGAAAATATTTGTTTGAAGATATCAAAAGAAATCCTGCACTTTGGGAAAAGCATTTACATGATCTCAATATTGCAAAAAAACGATCCGCATTTGTTCCCCTTTTAAAAATTAAAATTTATTACCTGATTTATCTGCTCGTCAATATGTTTCCTTTTTTAAGGAGATTATTTGCCGGTTTTGAAAGGAAGTCTTTAGAGGATGCGGGAGCAGAGCAAATATTAAGGGAGTTAAGTCCACGGTTACTGATTGCCACCTACCCTGTTAATTTAACGGAAAGCAGGCTTTTGTTTGCGGGCAATAATGCTTCAGGTACGGATACAGTAATTCATTTATTAAGCTGGGATAATATAACGTGTAAAGGATATTTTCCGCAACTTGCTGATCATTATATTTCCTGGGGGAATATAATGAAAGAAGAATTTATTGAATATTATAAAATTTCTGATAAAAGGATTTTCAACACGGGTGTTCCTCATTTTGATCTGCATACCCAGGTTTCAGGTTCGGATGCATATAAAGGTTTACTAAAACAAAAAGGGCTGAACCCGGAAAATCCTTATTTGTTTTTCGCTTTAGGCTCTTCTTACTTTTCGCCCAACGAAATAAAGGTAGTAGAATGGTTGGCAAAAAAAATTGAACAAAAAGAATTTGGGGAAATGCAATTGGTTGTAAGGCCACACCCGCAAAATGTAAGTAATAATGCGGCAGATACCATCCTGATTGGAAGACTCAAGGCAATTGAATCTAATAATGTTGCAGTGGATTGGCCAAAGATGTTGGAAAGTAACCTGAACTGGAGCATGCAAGGAAATGATATGCTCGACTTTGCCCTTTTGCTGGAAGGTTGTAAACTTTCTATAAATTCTGGTTCAACAGTTTCTATCGATTCACTCTTGCATGATAAGCCGGTGATACAGACGTTATTTGATGCGGATGAAGAGCTACCCTGGTGGCATTCTGTAAGAAGAGTTAACACTTATACGCATTGTAAAAAACTTATTGATTTAGAAGGAGTCACGGTGGTTAATAATTTTCAAGAATTTGAATTTGAAATTAACCGGTATTTAAACAACGACAAATACCATTTGGAGAAAAGGCAAAATGCCTGCTTCCAGGAAGTAGGGATAAATGATGGTAAATCTACCGAACGTGTAGTAAAAGCCATTGAAGTGATCTATAGATTTAGAAGTCCGGCAAACCCCAACGTCCAATCATTGGCTTCCGGCACTGGTTTATAGAAACAAGCGTAGCACTAGACTTTTATGAATATTACAAATTGAAACAAGTAAGACTGGTAAAATTGACCTTAAATTATATAAGATCCTACATTTTAGGATCTATTTTATTTAATCGAAGAGTAGCTTATATTGGCAGTAATGTATCTGTAAAAGCGAATAAAAAAAATTTGCACTTTTCAAATTCTGTCTCCATACAGGATAACGTTTTTATACAAGGTAATGGAACCTTTACATTGGGAGACAAGTCAATAATAAAAAGAGATGCTTACATCATTGTTAACAATGGAAAATTAACAGTGGGCGCTCATTCTGCTATTGGTAAAAGATCAGAAATTTCTTTAAACGGAGGGGAAATATTTATCGGAAATTTTGTACGTATGGCTTCCAATGTATTTATTACAAATGCTAATCATGAATTTACTGATCTCAATATGCCAATTATGAACCAGGCTGTTGTAACACGCAATATAACTATCGAAGATGATGTGTGGATAGGTCATGGTGCAATAATATTACCGGGCATTAGTATTGGAAGAGGAGCGATAGTTGCCGCAGGCTCTGTGGTTACTAAAAATGTATTGCCACTTACAATAGTCGGTGGAAATCCTGCACAGTTTATAAAATCAAGGTAGGGTTCTTTGCCCGGTTTCATAGTCAAATATTGGTGATTCTACAGAAAATAAAAAATTCAAAAAACATCAGGGATGGCCTTGGTTTTCTTGGAACAAGTATTGCTTCCCAGGCAATTAATTTTCTCTTAAGCATTTTTATTATCCGGCAATTAGGCCCAGAATTACGGGGATATTATTCCTTCCTGGGAATTGTAGGCTTTTTTTTAATCCCTATTTTCTCTTTTGGATTCCTAGCAGGGTTGGGATACTATATTTCCTCTAAAAAGTATTCTCCCGGAGACGTTACAAAGTCTGTTATTGTTATAGCTCTCCTGCGAAGTGGTATTATCATTTTTGCGGTACTCTTGCTTAAGTACTTCAATTTACTTGGGCAAACAGGTAATAAAATTTCTGCCTGGTATTTATTGCCGGTATTATTTACGTTTCCTTTAAATATGATGAAGGAATCATTTCATCGGATGCTATTGGCTGATTCCCAATATGCCAAAGCGAACAAGCTGAGTATTGTATATTCAATTATTTCCCCGGTGATCGTATTCATCCTGGTTGTATTATTTAAATTAGAATTCCTGGGAGTGGTAATTGCTATTGTAGCTTCCAACGTGCTCACTTTCATTATTACCTGTACATACGTTAATAAACTTTACGGCGTATTCAATTTGCGAAAACCTTTTAATAAGCTTTTTGTAAAAGAAGTGTTCAGGTATGGAATTAAAGGTTGGATCGGCGACATTGCGGTAACAACAAATAACAGGGTCGACCAGCTGATCTTAAGTTATTTTCTTCCGGCCACTTCGCTGGGTATATATTCCATTTGCGGCAATATTGGTCAAATGCTATGGATACTCCCGGGTTCAATCAGGCAAATCCTTTTTAATAAAAATGCAGAGATGGAAAAGGAAGAAGACCGCAAAGCTCTTACTGCACGGTACCATGCTTTTTTTATGATTACAGGGGTTGTGATTACCGTATTTTCTATTTTGCTTGCTAAATATATTGTCCGGTTTCTGTATGGCAATGAGTTTTTACCTGCCGTATTTCCTTTGCAGATCTATCTTGCCGGAACCGGGATCTATATTGGCACCATGATACTTACTAAATATTTTGCAGGCGCCAAACAAATAATATTTACTACTTATATCCAGCTTTTTTCGGCAGCAATCGGGTTGATTACCGCATTTCTATTAATAAAGGACTACGGAATTGTGGGTGCTGCCATTTCAAGTTCAATATCATACATGACTTCTTATTTGCTGGCTATTTATTTCTTTAAAGATTTTAAACAGTTAGCAAACGGGTTCGTCCTTTTATTTAAAAAAGGATTATGAAGTTCCGGCCAGGTAATGATGTACATTCTTCTCCCGTTTTCAATAATACTGAGGATGTGCCGATAGTAGGCGTGAATTCACGGCCTCCTATGTATCAACATGGGAAAACGTTATTTTTAACGATTGCATATCCACCCAATCCCACTGCCTCCTCAGTTGTTAACCGTCATTTGCTTGATCAGTTTGATCCAAAGAGTTTCGTGGTTATTACTGGATTTTTCCCCGGGGCGAGGAGAGCAGAGATTCCTAAAGAGGTACGCCAGTATTACATTTATATAAGCTTTGAATTTTTATCTTCAAAAATCCACAGGTTTATTGCCCGCATACAAAGATTTACCATTCCCGTCTTTTTAAATCTTTATATCAGCTTCTTCAAACCTGAAAGGATCATTATTGGCTACCCTGACCTCTATTGGCTGGATATATGTTCTTCTGTGGCTATCAAAAAAAATATTCCCTTTATTCCATACCTGCACGATACAATTGTTGAGGCCACCTATTATGGTCCTTCCAAAGAACTGGCAAAAAAAGTGCAACAGAGAGCTTTTGGTAAGGCATATAATATCGCTGTGATGAGTGAAGGGATGAAAGAATTGTATCGTAAAAAGTACCAGTTGCCATCGGTGGCATGGCAACACATTTATCCGGAAAAGCCGTTAGTGTTCAAAGGAGAAAAAATTAACAGGGCACATTGGTCCGGGGATGTTTATGAAATAAATTATAAAGCTGTTATACGTTTAAATAATGCGCTTGTAAAATTGGGGATGCAGTTTTCAATATCAAATGGAAAATCAAGGGAACAACTTAAAGCTTTTGGTATCGAAGGGGAACATATCCAAAAAGTATTTTACCCACGGAGAACAGATTATTTACAACATCTCAGCGCTTCAAAAATCTTGTTGGTCGGGTTGAATTATACATCCGAATGTTCAGTTCATGAAGATGAATTAGCAACCATATTCAGCACTAAAACACCGGAATATCTGGGAAGTGACAGCTTGATCGTTTATCATGGGCCCAGCCATTATTTCCTTGCAAAATTTCTGTTGGAGAATGATTGCGGTATTGTAATAGATACCCGGGATGAAAATCAATTACTGCATGAATTGAAGAATGTAATTGATAATTACGCCATGCATGCCAGCAAAATAAAGAATGCTGCAAGAAGTTTATCCATTTTTGATGCTAGCCTGGTGGCAAACAAATTGATCAGGACACTTGATGTACAAAACCATTCCTACTAGTATTTCCAGGAAAGCCTTGCTGCTTTCACTTTACCTTTTCGCTTTCTTATTTTTGGCGCTGTATGGCAGACAAGGTTTTCAAACATTGAACCAAATTATATTATGGGGCTTAGGTCCAATTCTGGCTTTTTATATTATTGAACCCCATTTTGGTAAGTTAAACCAGGTTCCAAGGGAATTTTATTTATACATATCATTATTAGTTTTTGCTTTCCTTGGGTATATTAATGTACAAAATGATGAGTGGTTTTTCAGGTATGTCCAGGTAATTATTGCCAATTTTATTTTAATGGTAACCGTTTATCTGGCTATTAATAATATTCTCGAATGGATTTTAGTATGGAAGACCGTTTGGCTGATAGGCCTTGTTGTTTGTGCAGTAAGTTACTTTTTTGATGCATCAGCTGTTGATGAGTATTATCGCCTGGAAGGATTGACAGGCAATGCAAACGGAACGGCAAATTATGGCCGGGTAGCTATCATCGCTGCGCTTTTTATATTGCAGTTTCAAAAGGATAAGCTTTGGAAAATACTTTACTGGAGCAGCATAGTCTTCTTTTCTTATATTATTATTATTACTGCTTCCAGGGGGACGTTTGGAAATCTTATTTTCATATTGGGTGGGTATTTTATCTTTAAATACTTTAGCGGGTGGCGTTTAATAATACTCCTCTTATTATTGCTTGGATTCGGTAACCTGATATTATTTTCAGCAGAAGGCTTTTTAAGCGATTTTTATTTATACCAGCGATTAACACGAAATGATAGCATAGCTGGCGCAATAGAAGATGAAAGCAGGATACAATTATATACAATCGCCTGGAAAAATTTTATCGAGCATCCCATCCTTGGTGTAGGTTTAAACCAATTCCGGTATTATTCTGATGGAAAGATTTCACATACAGATATACTGGATGTGCTTGTGCAATTAGGCATTTTCGGGGGTGTTGCTTATGTTTCAATCTACATAAAATTGTACAACAGGATTAGAAAAATTAATAAAAGGTTAGGCAGCGTAGTTGACAAAAAAATTTTCCAGCTCATCCTGCTTTGTTTTATTTCGGAGCTTTTTTTCGGCTTAAGTAATCCTAATTGGTTTACTCAGTTGGAAATGATTGTGCTGAGTTTGTTAATAGTTTATTCTGCAAAAATTCTACAAACAAAAATGAGTTTAACAAAGCGGTTATAACAAAAATGAAATGGATCGTAACCTTATTAAAGGTTGAAGAATATGACATTTGGAACAGGTTTGTAGGTGAACATCCCGGGGGGACGATTTTTCACAAGACCAGCTGGCTCAGCTTGATTAACTCACAAGTTGAAATCTTTGTGATAAGGATGGATCATAATATATTAGCCGGGGTTGCCCTGATCAAAACATCTAAAAACGGTGTTAGCGGATACCATATCCCACCCTATACACAATATTTTGGGCCGTTATACAATAATCCTGATCGTAAAAATAGCTCACTAACGGAGGAGCATGAGTGCATTTCGTTACTCCTGGAAACGATCCATGCGAAACATGTCGACTTCAGGCTTGCCCGGGGACACCAGTCTGTATTGCCATATTATTGGAAGGGGTTTGAAACTTCTGTTGCCATAACACATACTATTGCAGAAACAAAACAGGAGTATTTAAAATGCCTTAATAAAAATAAAATAAGGGAATTAAATAAACTTCTCCTGATGAAGGAATCCGGGGAGTTGATAGTTGATGCTGCGATAAGTGAAATGGAATTAAGTCACTTACTCCAGCAAACCAGTGTAAGAAAAGGATTTAATGCGAATACAAAATTGGTCCTAAGCTTTGTCACGAGATCGGATGCATCCTTTGCAAAAAAGATCGTGATCAGGTCGCGGCAGCATGGCCTTATTGCATTTGGATTTTTTCCTTTTGATCAACGCGGGGTTTATAATATCATAAATGCTTCTGTTCGGATATCCGATCCCGTTTTAAAAACCATAAACCTCTTATTGCTTTATGAGGCTATTGAGTTTGCCCTTGATAATGGCAAGATATTCGATTTTGAAGGAAGTATGTTGCCGGGAGTTGAAGCATTCTGCCGGCTTATGGGAGGCAAACCTGTCCCGGTTTACCGGGTTCAAAAATCTTCCTCATTACAATATTCACTTTTAAGGGCAGCACATCAAATAAAAAATGACTGGAAAACTTAAAATATGTTTTGTTACGAGCATGCACGATTGGAATGACGATCGCATATTTGAAAGGGCCGCAGTAGGCCTTGCTTCGTTAGGCCATCATGTAACCTATGTTGCTCCTGCTGAAAAAGATATGGAATCGGAGGGTGTTTATATAAAAGCTATTGCCAAAAGGTCACGTTTTAAAAGACACCTTTATGGTCCGGGAGATGCATTCAGGCAAATGAAAAAAATAGATGCGGATGTCTATCATTTTTATAATCCAAATATGATGTGGCTAATGCGAGGCTGGGCAAAGAAGGGGAATGCAGTATTTATCGATATACATGAAAATTATGAAGTACGGGTAGACGCACTTCCATTTCCCTCCTGGCTACGAAATATAGCTGTGGGGCAATATAGGAAATTGGAAAATTGGTTTTGTCGTTCATATAATGGAATTACTGTAGTCACAGAAACAATGGCAAAAAAACTGTCTTCCAGTGGTACACCGGTTTTAGTGGTGGATAACGTACCTTACTTAAAGCGGCTCGAAAAGGTTGAATTGTCTGCTATAAAAGATTCCCGTCCAACAATAATTACTTCAGGTTCTCATTCGCCAGCGAGAAACTGCATGAAAACAATTGAGGCCTTGCCATTGATTGTAAAAGAGATACCGGGCGTGAAAATGAAATTCGTGGGCAGGTTTCAACCTCCATCTTACGAGCAGGAATTAATTGCAAGGGCTAAAGAACTTGGGGTGTCTGCAAACCTGGAAACAGAAGGAATGCTGCCCTGGCTCGACAATTTTAAACGCATATCGTCCGCTCACATTGGTTGTGTTTTTTACCATGATAACCTTAATAACAGGGTTACTTTGCCCAACAGGCTTTATGAATATATGTATGTTGGCCTCGCCGTATTAGGAGAAGACTTTCCCGAAGTGCGTAAGGTTTTACAAAAAAATAATTGCGGTGCAGTAGTGAATTCTCAGGACCCTTCAGACATAGCGGAGAAAGCCATCGCATTATTTAAAAATCCCGGGCAATTAAAAGATTTCACTGAAAACGCCCGTAAAGCTATTATGGGGCATATAAATTTTGAAAATGCATTATTAAGGCTGGAAGAATTTTATTTCAGGAATAAATAATCGGGAAAAAATAAAACAGTACTATTCGTGGAGGAAATAATGAAAGAATATAAATTAAACGCTGGATGAAATTATTATTTAACTCGGCACTTTTCTTTGAGAAAATGATGAATGGAGAAGTCCGTTTTGCTCATCGGCTACTGGAAAGGGCAGATAATGTGGGGAGGGATACTATTGAAAAAATGAAGAATGAAGCATTTTTAAAACTAATCAGCCAGGTGTTTGAGAATAGCCATTATTACAAAGATTTATTGATGGAATATGGATATACCCTAAATTCTTTCAAGGATATTTCCGATATTAAAAAATTTCCGTTACTCACTAAAGACATGATAAAAAACTCAAGGGGGAAATTATTATGTGCTAATATTCCTGCTGCTGACTGTATAACGAGAAATTCGGGCGGAACAACCGGGGAGCCAATAAAAATGGAGATAAATAAACAGGCAAGAATAAATGACCTGTATTTTTATTACCGGGGTTTAAACTGGATGGGATATTCGCCAGGTGAGCCAATGGTCAAATTTTTCGGGGGCAGCCTTGGCGGCAACAATTCGCCAACATTAAAAAACAGGATCAAAAAATTGGTTTTAA
>JBDSDG010000035.1:0-12366 GCA_039920685.1 Ferruginibacter sp. | reverse complement strand
CTCCAGCTCCTTACTAACAGAATTCAAAAAAGTAGAACCCAAAGCACCATCAATGATCCGGTGATCATAGCTTAATGAAATATACATCATATGGCGGATAGCAATGCTATCACCTTGTGGTGTTTCAATAACCATCGGTCTTTTCTTTATTGCTCCAACAGCCATGATAGCTACCTGGGGTTGATTAATGATGGGAGTTCCCATGATACTACCGAACGTTCCCACATTCGTTAATGTAAAAGTTCCGCCAGCCGTATCATCAGGCCGAAGCTTGTTTGTCCTGGCTGCATTTGCCAGGCCATTTACCCTTTTTGTAAGCCCGGTAAGATTTAGCTGATCTGCATTTTTTATTACAGGAACGATCAGGTTACCACTTGGCAAGGCCGTTGCCATACCAATATTCAGATCTTTTTTCACAATGATCTTATCTCCTTCAACAGAACTGCTGAGCAAAGGATATTTTTTCAGGCTTTTCACGATCGCTTCAATGAAGAGTGGAGTATAAGTGATTTTTTCACCCTCTCTTTTTTCAAATTCTTTTTTCACCTTTTCTCTCCAAAGTACCAGGTTCGTTACATCGCATTCTGCAAAGCTGGTAACATGAGCGCTGGTTGCAACACTATCAACCATATGCTTTGAGATCATCTTACGCATACGGTCCATTTCAATGATCTCAACATTGCCCGGATAACTTTGCGTTGTCACCTGAGCATTAGAAGCAACAGCAACCTGGTTATTATTTTCCAGTATTGGAATATTCCTGTTGTCCTGGCTGATCGAGGAAGGCTGATGGCTCACACCTTTAGATGCAATGTATGCAAGAATATCTTTTTTACTTACTCTTCCGTCTTGCCCGGTTCCCGGAATAGATTCCAATTGGGTCATACTAATGCCTTCACTTGCTGCAATATTCAAAACTAATGGTGAATAAAATCTAATGGCAGGTCTTGAGCCTGAAGTAGAATTATTATTTGCAGGCTGGTACGGAATCTCCTCCACAACTTTTGCTTCTTCATACTCTTTTTTAGGCTCCGGTGCAGGTGACTGATTTTGCGATGATGTTACACCAACCTTTATTTTTGCAATGATAGCCCCTATCGGAACTACATCATTTTCTTTGAATAGGATCTGGTCTATCACACCTTCCGCTGTAGAAGGCACTTCACTGTCAACTTTGTCTGTTGCAATATCCAGCACTGTTTCATCCTGCGCAACTTTATCACCAGGCTGCTTATGCCATTTTAAAATTGTTGCTTCCATAATGCTTTCACCAAGCTTGGGCATCACCAAATCAACTAAACTCATATAATTGCAAATAAAAAGTGATATAATTAAAAGGCAAATGTAAGTAAATCTGGCTGGAAGCACTTATGTATGACTAACTCGTTGACGCGTCAAGAACGCAACATAATCTCATCTAAAATAAATTGCCTTAATAAGTTGAGTGCATTCACAGCAGTAAGCTGGATGTTCAGTTGCCTTTCAAAACGGAAGTGTAATTTTTTAGTTATAATTTTTTGATCATTACCAACGGCTATCCAGACGGTTCCGACAGGTTTATCCGGCATTCCTCCGCCGGGCCCCATGATCCCCGAAACTGCAATTACATAATCAGATCCAATATGATGCAACGCACCTTTTGCCATTTCAGCCACCACTTCCTCACTTACCGCACCTTTATCAAGTAACGTTCTTTTTTTCACCAGTAACAGGTCTTCCTTGGCCTGGTAAGAATAAGTAACCAGGCTTCCATCATAAAACCCAGAAGAACCGGGAACAGAAGTTATCACGTGGGCTATATAACCTCCGGTGCAACTTTCTGCAGTGCACATTTTTTTATTTTCCCTAAGCAGCAATTTCCCCAATATTGCTTCCATTCGTTCATCTTCATTGCTGATCATGTATGCAGAAACCAGTTGTTGTAATTGAAGAAAATTCTGGTTCAGATCTGTTTCTATCTTTTCCTTATCCTGTCCAACAGATGTTAACCTTAATCGTACCATTCCATAATTTGGTAAATAAGCAAGTTTTATCTGTGGAGGAAGCGCTTCTTCAAAATCCCTGATCATGTCCGCAATGAATGACTCTCCAACACCAAAGGTTAACAATGTCCGGTGAGCGATATAGGGAATATCAAACCTGGCTACCAATGAAGGGATCACGTCAGTTTCCATCATTCCCTGCATTTCATTTGGCACACCAGGCATGCTAACAAATATTTTTCCATCTTTTTCAAACCACATTCCAGGAGCTGTCCCCCGCTTGTTTTGAATTACTTTGCAATTATCCGGCACTTCTGCCTGCTTCAGGTTTCTATCGGTGATCTCTCGTTTAAACACCTGCTCAAAAAGATATTTTACATTTTCCAAAGCTTCTTTATCAACAATTAATTTACCGTTGAAATAATCACACAACAAAGGTTTAGTAATATCATCAGCAGTAGGCCCAAGCCCGCCGGTGATCAGGATAATATCTGCTATCATCTTTTCTTCATCCAGCGCATTCCTGACATCAGCTGCCACATCGCCAACGGCTACACGCCTGGTAACGCTAATGCCTGCACGGTTCAATTGCTGAGCCATCCAAGCACTATTGGTATCAACCACCTGGCCTATTAATAATTCGTCTCCAATTGTAATGATGGAAGTTCTGATCATTTTTAGGAATAATTTTCATCCGTTGATGTGAATACAATGAAAGCAACCGTGATCTTCAAATCCTGATCATCAAATTTAATTCTTTAGTTTTGATAAATGATTTTTCGAACAGCCCGGTTACTTTCGGTTTTTATCACCTTTATTCCTTTGCAGCTGCCAGCACAGGTTAAAGAAGCATTGTCCGTAGCCGTTAATGTGCTCGAAAACGATCCTCAATTCAATCATGCATCGATCAGCCTATACGTAGTAAATGCAAATACTGGTAAAGTGGTGTTTCAAAAAAATAGTAAACTAGGCGTCGCTCCCGCGAGCTGCCAAAAAATCATAACCAGTGCAAGTGCATTTGAATTATTGGGGAGCAATTATCAATATAAAACTGTTTTCAAATTAGACAAAGCGATTGATACAACAGTTCTGCTGATTGATGGAACCGGTGATCCAACCATTGGGAGCTGGCGCTGGGAGACAACTACAATGGATGCAGTTCTTCAGAAATTACGGGCAGCATTGGCTTCTAATAAACTATCTGCAGTAAGAGTGGTGTTAAGCAATAATAAGTTTCCCCACCAGCCTGTTCCGGATGGTTGGGTATGGGAGGATATAGGGAACTATTATGGCGCCGGAGCATGGGCCTTTAACTGGCATGAAAATCAATATGACCTGTTGCTTGCCTCAGGGAAAGCAGAAGGCGACTCAACACATATAATTGGCTTTGATCCTTCCTCTGCGGAAATGCCATTATCCAATTTCATAACTACGGGGAAAAAAGGTAGTGGTGACAACGCTTATATATACGCTGCACCTTATAGCAATACCGGTTTTGCAACAGGAACAATACCGCCCGGGCAGGAACGGTTCAAAATATCCGGTTCTATTCCTGAGCCTTCCAGCGTTTTTATCAAAGCATTAAGTAAAGTTCTTGGGCAAAATGGTGTGGCAGTTGTGGACAAGGATCAGCATACGACAATAAGTTTGAATACCTCATCCTTTAAAACTATTTGTACAATAACATCTCCCACGTTTGACAGTATGAATTATTGGTTTCTCAAAAAAAGCATCAATCTGTATGGCGAAGCATTTGTAAAGACGATCGGAAGTGAAAGAGGATCAATTGCGTCTACAGATACAGGTATAAGTATCATTAGAGATTTTTGGGAGAAAAAGGGAATTGAGAGATCGGCTATAAATATCATTGATGGCAGCGGGCTTTCTCCTGCAAACAGGATAACAACAAATGCATTGGTTAAGGTCTTGCAATTTGCCAAACAGCAGCCATGGTTTTCCTCCTTTCAGAATGCATTGCCTGAAATAAACGGAATTAAAATGAAGGATGGATATATTGGCGGAGTGAGATCTTATGCCGGTTATGTAACGTCCCTGAAAGGCGAACAGTTTATTTTTTCTTTTATCATAAACAATTATGATGGTGATCCGGGCATTGTTCGACAAAAAATGTGGCGGATTCTGGACATTTTAAAGTAATTTCAAAATATAAACTTAACCAAATCAATATGCAAGACCAAAACTATAAAAATCATTCACGTTACATTCCAGTATACCATATTGGATTATTTGGGCTCGCCTTTCTGATAATTGCTGGATCCGGAATAAAGCTTTACCGCAGCTATACCACACAGCTGACGGGTATTTTGGTCCCAATTATATTACTTATGATTGGTGTTGCAATTCTTTTATTAGCGTGGTATGCCAGGGCTTTTGCATTAAGGGCGCAGGACCGGGCTATTCGATCAGAGGAAAACCTTCGCTATTTTGCCATAACCGGGAAATTGCTTGACAATAAATTAACAATGAAACAAATTATTGCGTTGAGGTTTGCACCTAATAATGAATTGTTGGATCTATCGCACCGCGCTGTTGCTGAAAATTTAACTGCCCCGCAGATTAAAGAAGCCATACAACATTGGAAAAGTGATTTCGATCGCGTTTAAAAAGGATACTTTTAAAAGTAATCTGTCAGCACTTCTCTTAATAACATAGGCATTTCGCATTTTTTCATTCCTTTTGCTTCCATAAAATACAGGGTTACAATTCCTGTATTGAGTAATTCCTGAGCCTCGTTATATATTTCGTGATGGAAAACGATCTTATGATGAACTGGTAATTCCTTTAAAATTGTTTTTACTGTTACCATGTCATCGTATTTTGCAGGGCGTAAAAAACGGCTGTAAAGATCAATCACCGGCATAATGATCCCTATTGCCTCGATATCCTTATACGAACGCCCAAGTTTTCTCAACGATTCGGTCCTGGCTATTTCATAAAGTTGTGCATAATGGCCATGATACACAACTCCCATCTGGTCAGTAAGAGCGTAATGAATTCTAATTTGTGTTTCTGTTGAAAACATTCTTAACGATATGAATGTTGGTTTCCTATTAAGGAGGAATTTGCGGATTTTCTTCAGGATAAGATTATTTGCTGATCATTCCATCAACACTAATCCTGCCGGGACCAAGAATTAAAATTGTAATAAATCCCCCGAGAAACAGTGTGACCATTTCACCAGCGTCAAATACCTGCATTTTATGTGCTGAATACAATGCAACAGCCATCGTTATAATAATAGGAATTGTTGCCAGCCTGGTAAATACACCGATAACTATGAATAATGCACAGAAAAATTCCGCAAATATAACCAGTGCCAGGGAAGATGGCATTCCCATCCCCATAAAATCCATAAACTTACCTTTATATTCATTGAAATGTGTAAGCTTTGTATAACCATGGAACATGAGGAGTATACCGAAAACCAATCTCATTAAAAGCATAGCGGTATTAAATGCGCCAGCAGAATATTTTGTTGATAACAGCTTTGCCATGGTAAAAATAGTTTTGGTTTACCAGGTAAAAATAATTAAACCTCATGTAATAATTAACGTAACCTCATAATTTCTTTTATCAATCCTTTAACAGCATTTTAAATATAGATTCGTTTTGTTTACAAATGCTTCGGAAATCATTGTAATTTAATTGGAATAGTGTTTGTTAAAGAGGCTTTACATTTGCACCACCGGTAAACAATTAATTAACCCAACATGATCCAAAAATTTATTTTATCACTGCTTGCTGCGGGGATAACAATTATATCTTTCTCTCAACCAAGTCATGTCATTATTGATCCGGAAGCAAAGTATAAAGAGGTAAAAGAGTTCTTTGCAAAAGAACAATATGCACTCGCCTATCCGTTGTTAAAAGAGCTGAAAGCAAGTTATCCTGAGAATACCATTTCCGACCATACTTATATCAATGATGACATCAGTTATTTTTACATTGTTTGTGAGCTTAAGTTATTGCAGGATATCGGGAAGGAAGATGCTGTTCAATACATTCACGCAATTAATAACCAGCCCAGGCGTGAAATATTAAGTTATCACCTCGCACATTATTATTTTTTAAATGAGAATTACAATGCTGCAATAGAAAATTTCGAGCTTGCCGGTTATGATAATTTAAGTAACGAACAGATCGCTGATGCAAAATTTGAAAGAGCGTATGCCTATTTTAATTTAAAACAATTTGACAAGGCGAAACCATTGTTCAACGAGATCCACCAGCTCCCGTCCAATAAATATTACATTCCCGCAAATTATTATTACGGATTCATTTCGTATTATGAAAAGCAATATTCTGAGGCTTTAAAATCATTCAAGCTGGTTGAAACCTATGATGATTATAAAGGAGTGGTGCCATACTATATTGCCGAGATCTATTATTTCCAGGGTAAAAAAGAAGAAGCGCTTGTTTATGGTGAAAGTGTTCTTGGCAGAGGTACTTCCTTATATTATGAAAAACAGCTCAAGCTGCTTACCGGCCAATTGTTCTTTGAAAAGAAGAATTATAAAAAAGCGCTTCCCTTATTGGAAGATTATGTAAAGAGCAGTGATAAGGTTACCAAAGAGATCCTTTATGAGCTGAGCTATTGTTATTATAAGGATGAGCAGTTTGAAAACGCTATAAATGGGTTTAAACAACTTAGCAATGAGCGTGATTCAATGGGGCAGAATAGTATGTACCTTTTAGGAGACCTTTACCTTCGCACAAATCAAAAAGCAAATGCGAGGAATGCATTCCAGTTCAGTGCTTACAATAACAGTAATTTACAACAGCAAAGGGTTTCCCGCTTTAATTATGCAAAATTATCTTATGAGCTTGGTTACCAGGATGCGGCTCTGAATGAAATGAAGAAGTATATTCAAGATTACCCGGATTCAGAATACGATACTGAAGCAAAAGAGATCCTTGTTGCGCTTTTAGCAAACACAAATAATTTTACTGATGCACTTTCATTGTATGAATCCTTTGATCGGCCAACAACTTCGATGCAAAAAATTTACCCACGTATCCTTTATGGAAAGGCCATCGAACTTATAAATGACCAGCAGCCAGAGCGTGCAGATGCCTTATTAGATAAAGTATTATCAAATTCAAATGCGGGTAATATTATTCCGTACGCAAATTTTTGGAAGGGGGAAATAGCATACAGGCAACAACGTTATGATGAATCGGTCCGCCACCTGTCCCTTTACCTGCAAAGCAATGCAAGTGCACAGGGAGAAGCAACTCCAATAGCTGCCAAATATGACCTCGGATATTGCTGGCTATATAAAGAGAATTATAGCAAGGCACTCGGCTTTTTTGAGCAAGTAGCTGTGAAAAGCACTGTTACTTCAAGCTCTGTTGAACAGGATGCATATGCGAGAGCTGCGGATTGCTATTTTATGCTGAAAGATTTTTCAAAGGCAAACAGCATGTATGACAATATCATTAACAATGCTTTGATTCAAAGTGATTATGCGATGTTCCAAAAGGCAATGATCGCCGGGATAAAGAATAGCAGTGATAAGATCAGAATACTCAATTCTATTTCAAGGCAGTATCCTAAAAGTAATTTATTTCAAGAGGCAAATATGGAGGTCGCCCTCACTTACATTGCTGATGAAAAATTCAGGGATGCTGTTCCATATCTTGAAAAGATAATATCGTCTGATGATGGTGGATTAAAACCGCGGGCTTATTTAAAATCAGGCCTTGCTTATTATAACAGTAATGATAATAAGAACGCGTTGACAAGCTACCAGTCACTTATACAAAAATATCCTCAGTCAGCCGAAGCAGACGAGGCACTGGGGATCATAAGAGATATTTATGTTGAGGAAGGCAGGCCGAATGATTATGTAGAATTGATGAAAAAGAATGGCATAGTGGTTTCCGTTAGTGAAGCTGATTCACTTACATATACAGCGGCCGCTCTTAAATACAACAACAATGATTGTGTGGCTGCTATCAATGGTTTCAATAATTATATCAGTAAATTTCCTGACGGGGCATATATACTTGACGCAAATTATATGCAGGGCGAATGTTATCGCAAAAGCAAGGATTGGCAGAACGCATTAAAGGGTTATGAATTTATCAACAGCAAAGGATTGAATAAATATTTTGAAAAGGCCACACTTGAAGCTGCCAGGATCAATTATTTTGAAGTAAAAAATTATACAAATGCTAAAAAATATTTTGAATCATTGAGAAGCAATTCGGTGAACCAGGATAACCTCCTGGAAGCTCTGCGTGGATTGGTACGCAGTTATTATTTGTTAAAAGATTATACACAGGCAAATGATGCAGCAAAGGACCTGCTGACGAAAAAAGGCCTTAACACCGATGACAGGTCGATCGGTTTTTTAGTACTTGGAAAATCCCAGCAGGTTGCCGGCGATTGCAACGCTGCCATTTCTTCCTTCCGTTCGGCAGCAGCAATAAATAAAACAGCCTGGGGAGCGGAAGCACGGTACGAGATCGCTAACTGTTATTTCTCTCAGGGAAATACATCTGCAGCGGAAAAGGGAGCAATGGCTGTTATTAAAGAGACTGGTTCATATGATCAATGGGTAACCAAGTCATATATCCTGCTGGGAGATATATTTATGCAGCAAAAAGATTATTTTAATGCAAAGGCAACTTATGAAAGCGTTGCAACAAATTCATCCATCGCAGATCTGAAGGCGGAAGCACAACAAAAACTTGATCGTGCGATCACTGACGAAAAACAAGGCTCAAAAATCGGGAATTGATATGTATCCATCTAAAATATTAAACATCAATAATCCAGGCATGCACAAGTATCTTACTATAATTGCAATTGTTTGCCTTTGCTCACTAACGGTAAGGGCACAACGGGATACAACCAAGCAATCCATAAACATTACGTCCTCATTTAAACCTGTATTGAGAAACGCGGTAAAGATAAATTTCTCTGGCTCACAATTAATGGCAGATACTTCCACGACTGTAAAGCCTTATATTATCCCGGCTCAGAATCTATTCTACGCTTACCAGCCAATTACCTTGAAGCCGCTTGCACTTCAACAGGACACGAATCTATATTTGGGTAATCGAAATTATTTAAAGGCTGGATTTGGGAATTATACAACTCCATATGTAAAAGCAGGTCTAGGTTTTGGTGACGGTAGAACAGTTCTTTTAAATCTTTATGGCCGATACATTTCTTCGAAAGGAAAAATAAAGAACCAGGATTATACTGCTTTTGAGGGAAAAGCAGCCGCCAGCTATTTTGTCAAAAAGGGCGAGATCTACGGTTCCGGATCAGTTAAACAAGATCAATATTATTTATATGGCTATGATCATACGCTCTACAATTATAAAAAGAGCGAGGTTAAGCAACATTTACAGGATATAACGATCAAAGCCGGAGTAAGAAATACAAACATTACAGACTACAGGATCAATTATGACCCAAATGTTGAAGTGAATATATTTTCAAATATTGGCAAACTAAATGAAACAACAGTAAAAGTTGAGTTGCCTGTAGAAAAGAGATTTGGTGAAAGTTTTACTTTGATAGTGGCGGCGAAAGGGGATTTCACCAATTATTTTACCAAGGGCATCATACCCGATAATTTTAATTTCAATAATAATGTTGTACAGGTATCACCTTCACTTGTTTTTGGATCTCCTAGGTTTAGCATTAATGGAGGTATAACACCAACCTGGGATAATGGCAAATTTGACTGGTTACCGAACGTTTATGCAGAAGCGCAGTTAAAAGAGAAAGTATTCATGCTCCAGGCTGGATGGGTAGGCCGTCATATTAAAAATACATATAGAAATTTATCAGCATTAAATCCATACCTGGCAGCATTGTTATCACAGACAAATACGAAGGAGGTGGAGTTTTATGGTGGAATCAAGGCAAGTCTTGGCCATCATTTTAATTTCAATGCAAAAGCAGGACTCGTAAAATATGATGATCTTCCCTTTTTTATTAATGATACGGCAACGGATGGAAAGGCATTTGTACTGGCATATGAACCAACCGTGAATAATTTTAGAATTCATGGCGATATAAACTACATCAGCCAGGATAAATTTACAGCTACTTCAGGAGTTACTTTCAATGGCTACACTGGTATTGACGTAAATGCACGGGCATGGAATACAATTCCTGTTGAAATTACTGGGTCCTTAAAATGGTGGGCTTATAAACAAGTCATGCTTAAGGCAGACTTTTATATGTTTGGCGGTGGTAATTATCTGCAAAAAGGGAATTTAAGCTATAAATTTAAATCCGGATCTGATCTTAGCGCAGGCGCAGAGTTTAAGATCAATAAGCATTTTAGTGCGTGGCTTGATGTTAATAATATATTCAATAATAAATATGAGCGCTGGCATGGATACGAGGTTTATGGTTTAAATTTATTGGGTGGTATCCGTTACGATTTTTAAATTTTATTCCTGATGGATGAGTTGATCGAATTGTATTTATTTAAGTATCGGAAATGTCCTTTACTGGAATTAGGAACATTGGAAATAGTTGATTCAAGTGCTGTTGCCTCACTTGCGGAAAGGATGATATATGCACCACTTATCTCCATTCGTTTCGTGAATACAGCTATGCCAGCAGACCATTTTATAAACTTCATTGCCAATAATAAAAAAGTAACTAAAAATGCTGCCACGCTTTTATTAAAAGAATATTGTGTCACACTCCGGAATATGGATGCTTATGGGGAGACCAAATTTTTAACGGCGGGTAAATTTTATGTGAATGAAGATGGGCAGTTGGTCTTTAAACCCGCTGACACACCTGGAGAATTTTTACCAGTTGTTTACGCCGAACGTGTTATACACACAGATGCTTCACATAGCATGACAGTAGGGGATAAAGAAACCACTTCTGCTGAAATGACCGCTTATTATTCAGAAAATGATCTTGCAAGCAGGGATAAATGGTGGATCCCCGCATTGATAATTTTTTTGATCGCTGCAATTGCAATAGGATATTTTTTTAATGCGGATCCTGGTGCAAATACTTTCGGGAATCGGCAAAAAATTCAAATAAAACCGGACTCAGCAACCTATAAGCCTGTAGAATGATGAAGAAATTCTATTTCTTTGCAACCACAAAACTAGTTGCATGATCCATCATTCTGATTGCCCGGTTTGTTCAGGCAATTCAATCCGGTTTATTCTTTCAGCAAAAGATCATACCGTTTCACAGGAAATTTTCGAAATTTGGATTTGTAATGAATGCTCCTCCATGTTCACGCAGGATGTACCGGATGAAAATGATATAGCACGTTATTATGAATCTGAAAATTATATTTCCCATAGCGATACACAGGCAGGCTTTATAAATAAAATTTATCATTTTGTAAGAAAGCGAACGCTGGTTTCAAAAATGACCTTAATAAAGAATGAAACAGGTAAACCGCATGGAAATATTCTTGATGTGGGTTGTGGCACAGGCGCATTTTTAAATGTGATGGACGAATCAGGCTGGCAAACCACGGGGCTTGAACCAGATCCTGCTGCAAGAGAAAAGGCAATGCAATTATATCACATTCATGTACAGCCGCCTGATACAATTTTCGACCTTCCTAAAAATTCTTTTGATGCAATTACCTTGTGGCATGTTCTTGAACACATCCACCAGTTGCACGGGCATGTTGAAAAATTAAAAGAGCTGCTGATTCCGGGTGGTAAATTGTTTATTGCGGTTCCAAACTATACCTCTTACGATGCCAGGGTTTATAAAGAGAATTGGGCAGGATATGATGTACCACGGCACTTGTATCATTTTACTCCTGAAAGTATTGGCGCCATGATGGAAAAGCATGGACTTACTGTAATAAAGAAAAAAGCAATGTGGTATGACAGTTTTTATGTGAGTATGTTGAGTGAAAAATATAAGAATGGCAAAGGTAATATTACAGCTGCTTTTGTAAATGGTCTTATTTCAAATATGCATGCGATGGTAAACCAAAATAAATGCAGCTCCCTTATCTATATTATTTCCAAAGATGAGTGAGGTAATGAACAAGCCCTTTGGTTTCAATAACTGCTGTAATGTGATCGCTGTTTACAACTTAACCTCAAACAGCTTAGGCCAGCGCTTCCCGGTTATTAGCATTGTTTTAGAAGTGCTATCATAAGCAATTCCGTTCAGCACATCAGTTCGGCCTGGGATCTTTTCACTGTCCTGTAATAAATTTGAAAACGTCATTTTACCGACCACGTGCCCGCTTTCAGGATCAATTTTTATTATATCGTCCGTCATGTAAACATTTGCGAAAATATAACCTTCTATATATTCCAATTCATTGAGCAACCTGATATTGCCTGTGTTCGACACCACTGCGATGGTGTTTTTTATTTTAAAGTTATCCGG
>JBDSDG010000034.1:0-8984 GCA_039920685.1 Ferruginibacter sp. | reverse complement strand
GTAGTCCCGACAAGAATCGAACTTGTATCAAAAGTTTAGGAAACTTCTATTCTATCCATTGAACTACGGGACCAAAGATTTCAGGAATTCCTTTCCAACTCCTGATTTGAAATATTTTTCTCTTTTCCTGGCTTCACTCCAATCTGCCTGCAACTCCTCGTATATTTTCTTCCAGGGCTTTAATCCTTTAGTATACCTGTTTTTCCCAGCATTATGTTCTTTTAAACGAAGGTCGGAATCATTGGCAATACCAACGTATATATCACCATTTATTTCGCTTCGTATTGCATAAACCGTTTTCATCGCTTTTTAAGAATCCCTGCCTGCCGGCAGGCAGGGAACTTGTATCAAAAGTTTAGGAAACTTCTATTCTATCCCTGCCTACCGTCAGGCAGGCATTGAACTACGGGACCAAATCATAACCAATACTGTTATTGATTTTCAGGACGGCAAAAATAAGGTTTTCTTTTATTTCCACTACGCTATCTGCGATTTGTTTCAAGTATGTATCAACCTTTTGATCTTTAAAGATGATTTACAATAAAAAGTGGCTCGCATTCTTTATCCCTATTCAGATTTATTGGCACATTTGCTGCACTATTTAACACATGAGAATATTATTTATCATTCTTCTTCTACCATGTCTTAATTGCTTTTCTCAAGGATCCGACACTTCAAAGATCGTCCATGATACTGCTGATAGACGTGGACATAACATGTATGGCGACTTACTTAGGGATGATCCTGCATACAATCCGAAATATCCATGGTATGTTGTTTCCAGCCGGGTCTTCGCTAATAACGTTGTTGGATGGGCTTCCTCAAGATATATCTATAAAGTTGACTGGACCAGTTCAGGTGCGAAGGACTGGAAAAACAGTTTTTCTAAGGGGCCGGAATGGGATGATGATGGATTCGGGATAAACTTTATCGGTCATCCACATACAGGTAATTATTATTTTAATATTGCCCGCTCTAACGGTTATTCCTACTGGCAATGCCTGCCATTTACCTTACAAGGCAGCCTGATATGGGAATTTTTCGGAGAAAACACGCGTCCTTCGTATAATGATTTAATCAACACCCCGGTAAGCGGTATGTTCGTTGGCGAAGTCATTTACCGGATCAGCTCAAATATTCTTGATGATCGTACAACAGGCGCTGAAAGAGTTTTTCGTGAGTTATTGGCTGGCATAATCAATCCGCCACGGGCGTTTAACAGGCTTACGCAGGGAAAAATGAAAAGGGTTACTTCTAAAGAGGTTTACCAAAAAGCCCCTTTGAATATTACTGTGAACGCTGGTGCAAACATGGAAAATAACGGAAACAAATTCGGATCAGGAACAGCGAATGCGATTGCGAATATCCAATTTGATTATGGAAATCCTTTTGAGAATTTAAGGCGAAAACCATTTGACCTCTTTCGTTTGAGAATAGAAGGAACATATGGCAAGTACACAAAATTGCTGGAAAATATAAACGGCTATGGAATTCTTGCCGGCAGGAATTATAAAAATAATAATATGCTGCTTGGCATTTACCAGCATTTCGATTACTGGAATAATAATTTATTTGAAGTAGGAGCACTTGGTTTTGGTGGTGGCCTGATCTCCAGGTCAAAGATCGCAAAGAGATCTAACTTGTATTCAACGGTTCACCTTGCAATCGTACCGCTGGCGGGTAACAACACGCGTTATGGCCCTGATACTTCTTCTTTCAGGCATTACAATTATGGCGGTGGATTACAGGGAAAAGTAGAAGAAACTTTTAACCTGAATAAATGGGCCGGGGGAGGAATAACAGTATTTTATTATTGGATCCATACCTATGAGGGCATTCCGGGAAACAGCCTGGTAGGCGTTTTTAAGCCTTTCGTTACTTTCAATATCTATAAGAATGTTAGTTTGGGATTCGAGCATTTTTTTTATCATAATGACAGGTTCAATAGTGGTCCTGATCTTCACTTAAGACGAACAGAACAAAAAATATTTCTTCAGATCTTCCTAGAGAACAGTAAGAGAAAAGGAATGTACCATTGATCTGTTAAGCCAAAACATTGATGCACGCTTTTGATAATTATGCTCATTATATGGTTAAGGGTATTCAATATTTACTCTTGCTTAGCGTTGCACCCCAGCAGTCATTTGCTTTTTGTTTTCCAATGATTACCACAATGTATACTTTCGAAGGAACAGATCTGGATCTTAAATCTTTACGATGAAAAAAATACTTACCTGTTGCCTCGTTTTACAAACTGTATATGCGCAACGATCACCCATCTTTGACTCGCCTGCATTCAGTATATATGGCGACAAAGTGGTGCAGGGAGACAATGAGGCTAAAGCGATCTCATCGAGCCACATGGTAAGTAACTATCAAAGTCCGGCGAATAAATTTCAATCTGCAAATATCATTTTTAAGTTTTCTATAAATGGAAGAGACAATGAAATGTTCCCCGGAAAAGATCATCATTTTACAGTGAATGACGTAAACGGCCAGGCACAAACGCCAATAATAAAATTCGGAACACAGTTGGAACAACCTGCCATTGAAAATAAATACCTGTTGCCCAATACCTCACTGAAGATAAGGCTTGATATGAAAGATGTTCTCCAACAGTTTGAGGATAAAGGTTATTATACAACGGTGGGTGGAGATAAAATATATAAAGAAGATTTTAAAGGGGTCTTTATCGCCGGTCCAACTGCTCCAATGACCTGGGATTTTGATAACCTGGTCAATTTCCCGGAACTCAGCTTAAAAGATGAAGATAAAGACGGGATCTACGAGGCCATTCTTGTGCTAAACAAGCAATCGGATGAAAAACATACTGATGCGGAATGGAAATTGTCGAAAGACATATCACCTTACCCGAAATATAACTCCCCATTTATGATCTCTGATGCCATTTATAATTTATCACTGGAAGAAATGCTGAAGGCAATTGAGGCCGACAGCACATTCCGGACAGGGAAAGAATGGAGTGGAGTATGGACACGTGACATCAGTTACAGTATCATTCTATCAATGGCTCATTTACAACCAAGGGTTGCGATGTTTAGTCTTATGCGAAAAGTGAATGCAAAAAAAAGGATCATCCAGGATACTGGTACCGGCGGAGCATGGCCGATCAGCACAGATAGAATGATCTGGGCGGTTGCAGCATGGGAATTATATAAAGCAACAGGCGATAAAGACTGGCTCCAGCAAGCGTATATCATTATTAAAAATAGTATTGACGATGATCTATATAATGCACACGACCCCGGAACAGGCCTTGTAAACGGAGAATCCTCGTTTCTTGATTGGAGGGAACAAACATATCCAAAATGGATGCAACCTGCCGACATTTATGAAAGTCAATGTTTGGGAACTAATGCTGCTCATTACGAGGCAAATAATATTCTTTCACAAATGGCGACAGAAATAAATGATCGTGTGGCAGCTACCAAATATAAATTGGTCGCCGATAATATAAAAAAGGGGATCAATAAATATCTATGGCTGGAGGACAAAGGTTATTATGCGCAATTCCGGTACGGTCGCAATTATAAAATTGTTTCTCCTCGATCTGAAGCTTTAGGTGAGGCGCTGTGTATAATTTTCGGCATTGCAGATATGGCAAAGGCAAAGCGAATTGTAGCGAGTACACCTGTTACAACATATGGGATCTCGTGTATCTATCCGCAGATACCCAATATTCCGCCTTACCATAACAATGCAGTCTGGCCTTTCGTTCAGACGTTCTGGTTATGGGCCGGTTCGAAAGCCGGGAATGAAAGATCTGTTTTAGAAAGCATAAGCGATATTTACAGGCCTGCCGCAATGTTTCTTACCAATAAAGAAAATTTTGTTGTTGATAACGGGGACTTCAACGGAACCCAGATAAACTCAAGTGTGATGTTATGGAGCTTATCCGGAAATATAAGTATCGTTCACAAGGTTTTGTTTGGTATTCGCTTTAATGCAAACAGTTTATCATTTGAACCTTTTGTACCTATGTCCATGGCGGGAAAACGAACCTTGAACAATTTTAAATACAGGGATGCTGTATTTAATATAGAGATGGAAGGTTATGGAAACCAGGTGACCTCGTTTTTGCTAGATGGCATCCTCCAGAAGCCAATAATTGCCGCTACATTGAAAGGGACACATACGGTCAGGATCATTCTTGGCAATAACCATGCAGTGGGTCGGATAAATAAGGTAGACAATTATTATTCATTACCTGCACCGGATGCAAAGCTTGATAAAAATATTATAAGTTGGCAGCCGGTTACAGGTGCAAAAAAATACAGGATTTTAAAAAACGGGATCCGCATCGCAGAAACTGCTTCTACAAGTTACATTGCTTCCAGCCAGTCGGCGGAATATGTTGTAATAGCCATTGATGAAAAAAACATTGGCTCATTTACAAGTGAGCCACTTGTATTTGGTGATGAAAAGCCGATCGTGATCGAATTGGAAAATATTTCAGGCAAAGCAGATTATCCATACAAAGGAGCAACTGCTGATGGTTTTACAGAAATAAGCACAACTGTTAATAAGTCGATAAAAATTCCAGTTACAATTACTTATAAAGGATGGTACCTGGTTACATTCCGGTATGCCAACGGTAACGGCCCCACGAATACAGAAAACAAATGTGCGATACGGACATTGAGAGTTGATAATATTAAAAAGGGAATAATTGTATTACCACAGCGTGGGAAAGAAGAATGGTCAAACTGGGGGAATAGCAACAGGATAAAAATTCTTTTAAATGAAGGGAAACATGTATTCAGGGTCAGCCTTGATCCGCCCAATGAAAATATGAATGGTTCCATTAACCAGGCTATGCTGGATAATATGAGCTTGAAAAGAATAACGACAGTTTCAAATCAATAGCGGTCATGCATAAACTTTAGTGGCCGGCTGTTTTAATTATAGTCGATACGGTAGCATTAAAATCCTCTATGCTGGTGGGCTTGGTAATAAAATGTATCGCTCCCATCTTAAGTGCATAGTCCATATCCTCCCTGGCAGCAGAAGTAGTCATGACTATGACAGGGATATTACTAAACGATTCTGAAGATTTAATTAGATGCAGTATTTCCCTGCCATGAAGCCTTGGAATATTATAATCCAAAATAATTATATCAGGTGAGCCATTAACTTCCTTTAAATAGGGTAAAACTTTATCTCCATGCGTGATCACTTTCATGGTAAAAGCAATATTATTATCTCGTAACGCCTCGTCCAATAACTCAATATCGTCGGTGTCATCTTCAACAAGCAAAATTTCCAAATTAGTATTCATTCTGGATTGTAATATTCCAAAAACCGTACCTGTGATGGCAATGCGAGTGAAGTATGAAAATAATTAAGAGAAAGTTATCTGATAAATATTTAAGTTTGGTAAAGGGAAGAGCAAGAAGTTCCTATCTTAATTGTGGATTATAACAAGTCATCTATTGGGTGGTTATATCCGATCGCTCAATTCCAGCCATCTTGTTTCCTTTTCATCAAGTAAGCCAATAATGATGTTGATGCGGTCACTTGCCTTTTGCAATTCATCATAAGGAATATTGCCACTCATTTTTAACTCAAGCGTTTTCTTTTCTTCCTGTAAAGCCGGCAATATTTTTTCAAGTGTTTCCAATTCAAATTTTTCTTTAAAGGAAAGTTTTTTTACGGCAAATGCAGAAGGCTGATTCTGCGCTACCACTGTAACACGTTCTTCCGGTGAAGCTTTCATGATCTGTTGCTCATTACCGGTCAACAACCCTTTTGACATCGCCTCCCTGTATTGAGAATAGTTTCCGGGGAAGTCCCTTATCACACCATTACCTTCAAATGCAAAGAGGTGATCAACCATTCTATCCATAAAGTAACGGTCATGGCTAACGATTAAAATGCACCCCGGATATTCCATCAAAAATTCTTCCAGCGTTCGCAATGTTTGAAGGTCAAGATCATTTGTGGGCTCATCTAACACCAGGAAATTAGGATTAAGAAAAAGAATACTCATTAAATGCAGCCGGCGTTTTTCTCCACCACTCAATTTGCTTAATAAGGTAAATTGTTGTTCAGCAGAAAAACCAAATTTCTCCATGAACTGGCTTGCCGATATTTTAGTTCCATCATTTAAAGGGAAAAATTCTGCCATTGATTTTACATACTCAATAGCACGCTTGTCTTCTTTGTAATGCAAGCCATCCTGGCTAAAATTTCCAAATACAACTGTATCACCATGATTTATTTTGCCACTATCAGGTTGCTCAAGTTGCAATGCGATCTTTAGAAACGTTGATTTGCCAACTCCATTCTTTCCAACAACACCGATCCGTTCTCCTCTTTTAAAAGTATAGTCAAATCCCTTCATGATGGTAAGTGATCCATAGCTTTTATTCACCTTCTTTAATTCCAGTATTTTTCCACCCAGCCTTGTCATCTTTACCTGCAGACTTACCTCTGTTATTTCTTTTTGGAGCTTGACGCGATCTTCCACTTCGACAAATGCATCCTGGCGGCTTTTACTTTTTGTGGTGCGTGCCTTTGGTTGCTTTCGCATCCATTCCAGTTCCTTCCTGAAAATATTTTTATCTTTTTGTAGCTCACTTTGTTGCACATCGAAGCGCAAACTCTTTTGTTCCAGGAAATAGTCATAATCGCCGCGGTAAACAAATACCTTTTCATCATCTATTTCAACGATCTCGTTACAAACCGCATCAAGGAAATACCGGTCATGGGTTACTAGCAGCAATGTGATCTTTTGTGCACTCAAATATTCTTCCAGCCATTCGATCATGGATACGTCCAAATGGTTTGTAGGCTCATCGAGAATAAGCAGGCATCTGCCCTCATGCAATTGAGCTTCAATGAGGGACTGTGCCAATGCAACCCTTTTTTTCTGTCCGCCGCTCAGATTCCCAACTTTTTCATTGAGATGGTTAAGGCTGAGTTTTCCTAAAATTTGCTTCAGATCACTTTCAAATGTCCACGCATTCAGGTCATCCAGGCTAGCCATAAGGTCTGCCAGCCGATCATGATCGTCTGTTCCTTCTTCCAGGAAGACCTCATATTCCTTTACTACTTTTACAACGGGGTTGTCTAATCGCAATACATTATCCCATATGGTCTTATTGCCATCAAAATCATGATCCTGCTGTAGCATTACACATTTGATATCCTTGTGTACCCATACAATGCCTGAATCTGCTGTATCAAGGCCCGCAATGATCTTCATCAGGGTGGTCTTGCCACTGCCATTTCTTGCAACAAGGGCGATTTTATCACCCTCTTCTATATTGATCGTGATGTTTTTAAACAAGGTCCTTATACCAAAGGACTTACTAATATTCTCTACCGAAGCGTAATGCATGGGGCAAAGATAACTTATGGCGCATTTACTTGAAGATTATTGAACTCGCTCTATCCAGTAATCAAGTACTCTATACCGTTAATAAGTTTCAATATGATCATATTATTGTAAATTTAATTGTAAAAAAAGCTTATTCGGCAGGCCAGCTTATGAGAAAAGGTAAATGTATTATTGTAATATTTTGTCTATTGGCATTTTATGGCTCGGCTCAAAAGCTTCGCCCTATAAAAATTACTGCAGCTAATGCAAATATTTATAGGGATAGCCTGAACAAGGTAATATTCGGTACAACTGTTTTTCCTTATACGATTATGCCTGATTCCATTTTTACCAATGTAAACGTGATCGATCTTATTTCCGGGTTTCCGTATGCTTCCATCATGTATCCTATTGGTAACCTTCAGTCTATAGATAAGTTTGTGGTCTCGATCGATAATAACCTGGTTGATTTTCCGGCCAAGCCAACCATTTATCTTCTTCATCCTCATACCAGCAATGGTAAATTGTTTATTTACCACTCCGGCCACTGTGTTGGAACTGCCCCGGCGGAAGATATATTTAGTAATAATAATGGTGTTGAGCCTGGATTGGTGATCCCAAAGTTGTTAAAAGATGGTTATACCGTGCTTGCAGTTCCCATGTTACATTATAAAGCCAGTCCGCTTACAGGTGTGGCATGTGGATATAACAATCATGACGAGCTGTTCACAGATTCGCATTATCCTTTCCCGTTATCCTTCTTTTTTAAGCCGCTTATTGCCTCGTTGAATTATATTGGCAGAAATACTTTCAGCGCAATTTATATGTGCGGACTATCGGGTGGCGGATGGGCAACATCGATCTATCCTGCCATTGATTCATCTGTAAGTTGCTCCTTTCCGGTAGCAGGCTCCTGGCCAATGCCGCTTAGGGAACTTTATTACCCGGGTGGTGATTATGAACAATCATATCCACCCATATTCGCTTCATTGCTGGATTATCATGAAATATATGCACTTGCGTGTCTTGCACCCGCCAGGAAAATGCTGCAGATAAATAACCGGTATGATGAATGTTGTTTTTCAGGATCTGTTGCGCATATTTACTATGCCGATTCTGTTGTAAAAACGCTGGTGGGATCCAACGGTGTTTTTAAATTTTACCTTGATGAATCGGGAACAAGACATGTGATATCCGAAAGGTCATTACAAATAATTGAAACATTCCTGGCCAATGAAGAAGGATCTCTCATTGAAAATCCACAGGATTCTGCAACAAATGGATCCGCGTATTCTTACAATATCCGGTCAAATTTTAAGGTAAATACGATTCCGGATCTATCCGAGATCAAATTATCCTTACTGAAAGCACCTTCCTGGCTTAGCCTTGATGGTGTGAATGGAACAATATCCGGGATCGTGCCGCCGGATAACATTTTTTCTTCTTCAGATACGATCAGCTTTAAAGCAGAAGATTCTACCGGCAGATTTGTCATTCACGATTATAAGCTTACACGGAAAAGAAATGCTCCGTATTTCTTCACCAAATACAATGACAATCAAACACTGTGGTTCCTGCCACCTTACTCGCATTCAATGCAATCTATAGAACAGTTAGCAGCAGGGCTTTTCTTTTTTAATGA
>JBDSDG010000033.1:0-11155 GCA_039920685.1 Ferruginibacter sp. | reverse complement strand
AAATCTTGCTTTTTTCATAATGGACAGTTTTAAAATTAAAGATTAATCTCTAATTCATAACTGCCGAACTTTAGGTCCGCTTACACCTGCTTGGTTATGATTTGTCAACATATTTTAATTCAATCTCCTCTCCAAATTGAGTGGTAAATTGTTCAAAATCATAAATATCGGCAAAATGAATGTTCCTTATACGTCACCTGGGACTACATCACACAACAATGCCCCTTTATTCAAGGGGCATTATCATTCCAAAAATTACTATGAATTTCTAACTCTATTAATTGATGATCAGTTTTTTCGTTTCCTGCTCACCTGAGTTCATGGTTATTAAAACAAAATAAACACCATTCTTCAATCCCTTTGTTTCTATATTACCTGTCTTACCTTGTATTACCGGAATTTTTTTACCATTGTTATCAAACAACTGGATATTCTTTGCACCAGCAGCAGTATTAACAATGATAGCAGAAGACCCATTGCTTGGGTTAGGATACATGGTAGTATTTATAACTCCGATCTTTGTTGAATTAATTTCCCCTAATGTACTAACCTTCGGCTGGTCTTTTGTGCCATGAGCATTTCTTTCTTCCGGACTGATAGCTATAACTCCCTGGCAGTTCGTTAAATTATCGAATACATATTTAGTATTCTGCTGCACCGCAGAACCAAGACCACTCTTAGGCTTAAAACAAAGTTCGACCTTATACGCTGTGCCTGCCGGTAAATAATTCCCTGCACTAAATGAAAGATGTATCAAAGTAGAATGGCCAGGGCCATTTGGAGGCAGCAACGCATCGATCATTCCTGTATATTTTGTATTTCCAACATAAAAGAATGCATCAACAGATGTAAGACATGGAAAATCCTTCCAGCTTTCACACTTTAAATTCGCATTAAAGACAAGCATGTTAAATGTAAGATCGATAACGGGGGAACCATTGGAAATGAAGTTGGCTGTTTTAATATTACATGGATTGTTTCCACCTACACCCGGAGTAATAATTCCCCTGTCTGCAGTACAGTTGTTAACAGGATTTAAATACTCACCTTCGCTTGCACCTTGTGAATATGTCCAGCCTACAGTTTGAGTTGAGAAATTTTCAGTTGTACAGGTCTTAGTTTGAGCTGCAACTGTGTTCAATAAAGTAAATAAAGCGAGTGCTAATGTAAAATTCTTTTTCATTGCGGTTAGTTTAAATTAATAAATGGTAAGAGGTATGTGAAATCAAAAAATGCTCTATCGGTGGGTAAGTGCAGAGGATAAACGGCTCAGAGCATTGAAACTACTGATTGAAATTCACAGGAAAGCTGGAAAGGCAAAAACAATGAATAGGAATTTTTTTAATGGGGGTGTATCAGAGGAAGAGGAGTGTGTGGTCGTAAGCAAAGGCAAAAGTAATATCCGTTTTTTAAATGTCATAACATTTTCATGTTTATTTTTATAATAATTTTTATTCTCCTTGTAAATGTTCGAATTCCAATTCGTGCTATATTATTGAGTCTTTATCAATAAAGCCTTATATACGATACATTTGCAAAAGTGTGAACAAGCTGAAATGATCCAGGAAAATTTAATTGTATAAAAGATCACACATAATTGAAAAGACATGAAGTGGATGAATCTCCTTATAAAATACCGCCCATGGCTGGGGCTTTTAATTTTGGCATTGGCAATATTTGTAAATTATGAAACTAGTTTTTGGCCATCATTTATTTTATACCTGATAGCAGTTATACTCATCGCCGGCCATTTCCTTTTTGGTCCAATGCGGCTAATCCAAACAGCCATGGAGCAGGGAGATATGGAAGCTGCAAAAAAGATAGTGGCAGGAATTAAATTCCCCGGATTGCTGATTAAACCGGTCCGTTCGGTTTACTACACTATTAAAGGGAACCTTGATATGGTTGACCAGAATTTTGACAGTGCGGAAAAAAATATGAAGAAAAGCCTTTCACTTGGCGGTGGGGCTATGACCAAACAGGCTGAAGGGCCAAATAAATTACAACTTGGAATGTTATGTATGCAAAAAGGTGACATTAAGCAAGCCGAATCATATATACGCCAGGCTATCCGGGCAGGCCTACCTGATAAAGAGAACAATGCAGCAGCCTATCTTCAACTTTGTTCAATAATGATGAATAAAAGAGAATTCCGTGCAGCAAAAGAATACTTCAGAAAAGCAAAAGGCTTTAAACCGACAACTCCCCAGATCGTCGACCAGATAAAACAAATAGAAAAATATATTACCCGGATGCCAGGATAATTTTTTGGCTTAATACTTGCAAATTTATCTCTGCAGTTTCCTAATAAATTGTTGTTCCGTACTCCTGTGATCTTATGATCATCCATTAAATATTTTACATTGAACACAATGAATTTTGCCAGGGAAGAGTGGAAAGCAATAAACCTCGGTGAAGGATTTACAAATGATATCAGGATAGAAGTGTCGAATTTTGGGCGGGTAAAATCTTATAATAAGATCAAAGACGGTAACCTGCTCAAAGGATCCACTGTAAATGGCTACAAGATAATTCGTGTAAAATTATTTAACCCACGGGATCCGCTTACCAGTAAACTCTTCCACGGCATGCAGGCAGAAACAGAGGTCCTGTCGAAAAAAATCGTGGCGTTAAAAAAATTGTTAGCCAATAAATTGCTGGACGAAGCGGAGAGAAATTCATTAAATCAGCAACTGGATACTGAAACCCATCAACTGGCTGAGCATAAAAATAGCTATAACCTGCTTTATCAAAAAGATCTTAAAAAACGTACCACTTATTTTGGTGGGCTGGTACATCGAATGGTAGCTGAAAAATTTTTAAAACCTGGTTGTCCCGATCAAACGATCGTAGCACACATTGATCATGATAAACTTAACAATAAACTCTATAACCTACAATGGATGAACGTCCAGGAAAATAGCCTTCACCAGCAATCGAGTCCACATGTTATTGCCGACAAAGAGAAAAGGCAACAGGGAGGAATTGAGAATGGTGGCTATAAACTTACCACCACGAAAGTTATGTTCCTGAAAAAACTGATCAATGAAGGAAAGCCATTGAGAAATCTTGCTAAACAATTTAAGATCACTGAAACCCAGGTGATCAGGATCATGCGGGAAGAGAATTGGGGATCGGTGAAAGCAGCGAAATGAAAATAATGTGGGGATGAGAAATGTGGGGATGGGTAATTCGCCCAGATGTAAACATCATTTTAGATTATAGTATCTCCTACACTTATTCTCTCATTCACACATCCTCAAATTTGCTTCCATTAAAGATCTTTTCAATTTTTTTGAATCTAAAATCAAATATCTCATTTAACTGTTTCCTCACAAACAATGTATGTGCAATATCTCCAAGAAACCAAAACGGTAATTTGTAATGAATGATATCGGTCATTTCAACAAAACCATTTAATTCTTTAAAGTGATGTTGGTGATGCCATAGATCATATGGGCCGAAGCGCTGTTCATCGATAAAATATGTTTTACCGTTTACATGTGTTATCTCAGTCATCCAATAAAGCGGGATATTTAATAGCGGCTGGATCGTATACTCAATGATCTGCCCGGCATATAATGTATTACCGTGATGTAATGATATGATCTTAAAGTTAAGGCCTGAAGGAGTAATGGCCTGCAGGTTTTGTACGTTGCTGAAAAAATCCCATGCCTTATCTAAACTTACCGGTATCTTCTGTATACGCTTCAACTCATAAACCTTGCTCATGCGTAATAAACAAATTATCCGCATTTTTGTTCAACAGGCTTTTTGACTTCTAACCGGCTGCTTTCTTCTTGTATCTTTGATCCATGTCCACCTATCGTGATATTTTACAAAAAAAATTTAAAGAAGAATACAACAAGCTTAACGATGAGCAACGTAAAGCTGTAGATGCAATTGAAGGCCCGGTGATGGTGATAGCAGGGCCTGGAACGGGGAAAACACAGATACTTGCCGCAAGGATCGGGAAGATCTTATCAGACACAGACGCGTTGCCCGGAAACATTTTATGCCTTACCTATACTGATGCGGGAGCAATTGCCATGCGCAGGCGCTTGCAACAGTTCATAGGAGCTGATGCCTACAAGGTTAACATCTATACATTTCATGCATTTTGCAATGATGTGATCCAGGATAACCTGGCCATGTTTGAAAAAAATACGCTTGATGCAATTTCTGAATTGGAAAATATTCAGCTGTTTAAAAAACTTATCGATGATTTTCCAAAAAGCCATGCACTTAAGCGTTACCGTGGGGATGTTTATTTTGAGATAAAGAACCTTCGTCATTTATTTTCTACGATGAAACGGGAAGGCTGGACAAAAGACCAGATCAACACAGCTATTGAAACTTATATAGCAAGCCTGCCTGAACGCGAGGATTTTGTTTACAAGCGTAAATACAAAGAATTCAACTCCGGGGATCTGAAGAAAGACAAATACGAAGAAGAGCTGGAACGCATGAATAAGCTGCGGACTGCGGTACATGAGTTTGAAAATTACCAGGCATTAATGCGAACCCGGAACCGCTATGACTTTGACGATATGATCAACTGGGTGATCAAGGCTTTTGAAGAAAATAAGAACCTGCTTGCCAATTACCAGGAAAAGTTTCAATACATACTCGTAGATGAATACCAGGATACAAGCGGCACACAAAACAAGCTTGTACAATTACTCATTAATTATTGGGATGTTCCAAATGTATTTGTGGTTGGTGACGATGACCAGAGTATCTATCGTTTCCAGGGGGCTAATGTGGAAAACATGCATGGTTTTGCAACTGCTCATGAAAAAGATCTTTTAAAAATAGTGCTGACAAACAATTACAGGAGCACACAACCTATCCTCGATATTGCCAAAACACTTATTGACAAAAATGACGAGCGCCTCATTAAACAGATAAAAGGGCTTACAAAAGATCTTGTTTCTGCTAATGCCATGATAAGCGGACTTACGCATAAGCCCATCATTAGGGAATACAATTCGGTAAAAGACGAGATGGCAGATATAACCAATAAGGTGCAAGACTTGTTGCAACAAGGAACTGAACCGGGAAATATTGCTGTGATCTATAAGGAAAATAAATATGGCGAGGAGCTGGCAAATTATTTCCGGTTAAAAAATCTTCCATTCTTCAGCAAACGGAGCATAAATATCCTCGATCAGCCTTTTACAAAAAAAATAATCCAGATCCTCTGTTATATAAACGCTGAGCACGATATCCCCTATGGTGGTGATGAAATGCTTTTCAAGATCCTGCATTTTGATTTTTACAATATTCCTCCCATGGAAATTGCAAAACTTACTGTTGAGGCAAACAGTAAAAGATATAATGATGAACATGCTTCTATTCGCAGGCTGTTATCGGAAAAAGCAAATACTCCACCACAAAACCTGTTCGATAAAGGTTTGGATCAACGGTTAAAAAATACAGGAGAAGCACTTGAAAATTTAATTGCGGATGTGACTAACGTTACATTACAGCAGCTGTTTCAAAACACGATCCGTAACGCAGGCGTTCTTGCATATATAATGAGATCGCCGGATAAGATCCTGCTCATGCAATCTCTTACTGCTTTGTATGATTTTATACGCGATGAAACAAGCCGGGATCCGTCCCTGGACCTGAAGGGCCTCGTGGATATAATCGACCTGATGAAAAAGGAAGATCTGCCACTTCCTTTGATACAAGTATCCGGAAGCGACCAGGGTATTAATCTATTGACAGCCCATGGAAGCAAAGGCCTTGAATTTACATACGTATTTTTTGCTGGTGTAAATGCATCTTCCTGGGAAAAGAAAAGAAAGCCCGTAGGTGGCTACAAATTTCCTGATACCATGTTTATTTCAAACACAACAGGTGCCAATTCCGATGCTGAAGAATTACGAAGGCTTTTTTATGTTGCACTTACAAGGGCGGAAGTTCATTTATTCATCTCTTATGCTAAGTTTAAAAATGACGGAAAGGAAATGGAGCCGTCCATGTTCATTGCAGAGATCTTACAGGATCATGTCTTGCCAGCTGAACGGATCACTCTGACGACTGACGAAATGATGTCATTTGAAATATTACATTTTACAGAACAAGCTCCGGAGATCGAAAGGGTTGAAGAAGATTTTGTAACAGGCGTACTGGATAAGTTTGTTATGAATGTAACTGCCCTCAATAATTATTTACGTTGTCCCCTTGAATTTTATTACAAGAATCTGGTTCGCATTCCTGCCGGAAAAAATGAGTCCACGGAATTTGGTAGCGCTGTGCACTATGCACTTGAAAAATTCTTTCGCAAGATGATGACCGGACCAGATGGTCAACCTGGAAAACAACATGTATTCCCCAGGAAAGATGAGATGATCTCAGATTTTAAATGGTACATGAAACGGCACCGGGAAAATTTTACCAAAGAGGCCTTTGACAGGAGAATGGAATATGGTGACGAAGTATTGAGTAATTACTATGATAAGTATATCAATAGCTGGAACAAGGTGGTTACTGTTGAAAGGAATATCCGGAGTGTTGTTGACGGCGTTCCCGTGAAAGGGAAATTGGATAAGCTTGAATTCAACGGGAAGGAAGTAAATGTTGTTGATTATAAGACCGGTGACATTGATAAAGCCATGCCCAAGCTAAGACCACCACACGATCGTGAACCTAACGGTGGAGATTACTGGCGGCAAGCTGTATTTTATAAGATTTTAGTGGATAGCTATGAACAAAAGGATTGGAAAGTTGTAAGCTCTGAATTCGACTTTGTTGAGCCTGATAAAAAGAAAGAATACCGGAAAGAAAAGATCTACATAGAACCCTCCGATATCGAAACGGTAAAGCATCAACTGATCACAGCATGGGAAAAAATTCAAAACCGTGAATTTTATACAGGATGTGGCAAAGAAGATTGCCATTGGTGCAATTTTGTAAAGGATAATAAACTGGCAGTTGCATTACATGAGATCGAAGAAGAGGATTGAGCATGGAGCGGCCAGAAAATTTGAATAAAGCTGATACAATAAAATCAAAGTTAATCTAAGACCCATCCATAACCAGCGTTACTATAATTACAATAACTTCACCGAAACTTTCAGCGCAGCGTCAATGAAAAAGAACATACTTGGTTGGATGACCTCTGTCATTGGCTGTTACTTTTTAATTTCCTTTCAACTCGGCTGTGCGCAGATCAGCGCACCCACAGGCGGCGCAAAAGATAGTTTGCCTCCTGAACTTGTTAAAGCTAATCCAGCAATAAATACGGTTAATTTTCAAGGGAATAAGATCAACCTCACCTTCAATGAATACATTGAGGTGCAGGAATTGCAGAGCAACCTGATCATCTCACCGTTGCAAAAAAACATGCCCGTCATTACCTCTAACCTGCGATCTGTAAGTATTAAATTCAAGGATACGCTTATGCCAAATACAACTTATAGCGTAAACTTCGGCAACTCGATCCGGGACGTTCATGAATCTAATGTTCTCCGGAATTTTATCTATGTTTTTTCTACTGGTAACATGATTGATTCGCTAACCATAAAAGGAAAGATCATTGTTGCGGAAACAGGCCAGGCAGACAGCACGATCATTGCAATGCTTTACCGTAACTTATCTGATACTGGTGTTTTAAAAACTCGTCCTGATTATATCGCCAAAACCGACGGCAAAGGAAATTTTACTTTTAATAATTTATCCGGAAATGATTTTATGGTCTATGCGCTGAGGGACGGGGATGGTGGCAAAACCTATAATTCAAAGACAGAATTATTTGCGTTCAATGATTCTGTTGTTAGTGCAAAAAATGATGGTGCTATTTTTCTATTAGCATATGCTGAACAAAAAACAAATAACAATAAATCAAATAACGTACTTAAAACCCCAGCTGATAAAAAATTCAGGGTAACAGCAAATATGCCAGACCAGACGTTTGATATTTTACAACCACTTGAATTGAACTTTAATAATCCGCTTAAAACATTTGATCCTACATTGGTGGAACTTACTGATACAAATTATAAAGCGGTATCGAAGGTAACGTTGAACCTTGATAGCACCAGGAAAAAATTAACTGTGAATGTCACCTGGCAACCAGGATCACAGTATTATTTTATACTTCCAAAAGAGGCTGCATCCGATTCAGCAGGAAATATACTTCCTCGCTCAGATACCATTCGTATCAAGACAAAAAGTTTGACCGATTATGGACGGGTGATCTTAAGGTTTACCAATATTCATCTGGAAGATCATCCTGTAATACAATTCGTGCAAACCGATGTTGTAAAATATTCCTATCCAATTACAACTACGGAGTGGACAAATAAACAATTTCCACCTGGCGAATACCTCATCAGGATCTTATATGATATAAATAATAATGGGAAATGGGACCCGGGTAATTATTCACAAAAAATTCAACCTGAAAGGGCCATAAGCCTCGAGCAGCCATTGTCTATTAAGGCTGATTGGGATAATGAAAGAGATATAAAGCTGTAAGAAAGCAATTATTTCTTAGCTATTAACGGTTACCGGAAAAGCCCCGTTTAATTAATAAAACCTATGATAAAACGAGTATGGCTAATGGCTAAAAGCTAGCAGCTAATAGCTAAATTTGCCTATGATCTTCTCCTCCTCTCTTTTAGAAAATGCAGTCAACGAATTTGCAAAGCTTCCCGGTATTGGCAAAAAAACTGCTTTGCGATTAGTGCTACATCTTGTAAAGCAGGAAGAAAATGATGTCCAGCAATTTTCTGATGCAATAGCAGCCATGCGAAAGCAGATCAGGTTTTGTAATAGATGTTTTAATATATCCGATAAAGCACTTTGTAATACATGCAGCAACCCCTTGCGTAAGCAGGAGATGATTTGTGTTGTGGAAAATATCAGGGATGTAATTGCCATTGAAAGCACCCAGCAATTCAATGGAGTTTACCACGTTTTGGGAGGTATCATTTCGCCGCTTGATGGAGTTGGACCTGATCAGTTAAATATTGACGCGCTTATCGCAAGGGTTTCAGAAGAAAAAACGCATGAGCTTATATTTGCACTTAACCCCAATATACAGGGCGATACCACTGTGTATTATATCGGCCGTAAATTACAAGGGATTGATATAAAGATCACTACAATTGCCCGCGGCATTGCCTTTGGTGGCGAGCTCGAATATGCTGATGAAATGACATTGGCCAAAAGTATTACCAATCGTATCCCTGTTGAGAATTATATATCAGCTGTCCAGAAGTAGTTGCCTCCTAAAAACAAACCCCCGAAGTTTGACTATCCACTGCTTTTTAATTAAATTTAAGAAAGCAACCAATTTGAGCCATTGGACGTATTAACAACAAACAATTCTGCTGAGTTGAAATTCCTGGATGAAATAATCACAGGCTGTTTGGAAAACAATCATAGGGATCAAAAGATCCTCTATGAGCGTTTTTATGGCTATTGCCTAAAGGTTGTTTTCCGTTATATTTTCAGGTATGAAAAGGCGGTTGATGTTGTTAACGATGGTTTCGTAAAAGTGTTTGGCAAGCTTCACACCTTTCATTATGAACAATCCGGGAAATTAGAAATGATACTGATGGGCTGGATGAGGACCATTATGGTCAATACTGCTATTGACCGGCTTAGGAAAGATAATTTCCTTCCGGAGATCGGGTTGATCAATGAAGGTATTTGGATTGAAGATAAATCCCAGAAAGCTGACCATTCGGTTCTTTATAAAGACCTGATCCGCGAGATCAAGAAACTTCCACCCACCTACAGAATTGTTTTTAATATGTATGTTATTGATGGGTTCACGCACCAGCAGATCGCCGACCAATTAAAGATCGCTGTCGGTACTTCCAAATCGAATCTTTCAAAAGCACGCGGAATATTAAAATCATACATTAAAAAAGCTGAAGAGGCAAAAACATGTTCGATCTGAACGACGATAACAACGACGAATTATTCAGGAAAGCTGCTGAATACTATCCACTAAGAACGGATGGATCTGAGTGGCAGAAAGTCCAGGATAAAATGAATGCAGCAGAAGATGTTCCGCCCGCCGAAACCATTGTGCGTAAGAGAAACTATTGGCCACTGCTTTTATTGTTATTGCTGATCCCGCTTAAAATGTATGAGAATAAAGTAATTCCGGTTGGAAACGGAAAAAACACTCCAGCTTCTGAACAACCGGGAGCAATAAATAAAAAACAATCAGCAACTGCACAAAAAATAACTCAACCCAACAATGATACAATTGTAAACAACAGTTCAACCATCTCTGATAATGGTACTGCAGATAATAATAATAATGGAATTCCTACTAATAATATTGTCAGTTCTTTCAAATCAATTTCCCGCGCTGTCGCTGAAAATACCAGGTCTTCGCTAACAAATAAATCATCTTCCATACAGGCTGTGGATCATAAGCACTCAATAATTTCTTCAGGAAAAACAAAGGTTCTCATTCAAAATGTTTCTCCGGAAAATGATCTGGGTGCAGAGGCTGAAGCGATCCACGGTAATGACCAGGTAAAGACTATCAGATCCGATAGCCGCGAAGCAGATATACCGGCCGATAAAACAACTGGTAAAAAAGTAAAGCCATTAATAGAAAATAGTCCGAAAGTTAAAACGAGCGATGAAAAAGTTAAAGTAATAGCTAAAACAAGTATTGACAAGAAAAATAAACCTCGTAAAAATCATTTTTATATTGGTTTGATCGTTGCTCCTGATCTTAGTACTATAAAATTACAGTCCGTAAAAAAGACCGGTTTAAATTATGGGATCATGGCTGGCTACAGGATCAATAAAAGATTTAGCATTGAAACAGGTTTGTTGAAAGACAAAAAGAATTATAGTACTGAAGGAAAATATTTTAATACAAAAGAAGTTTACCTACCTGCCGGTGCCACCATTTTATATGTTGATGGGCAATGTAATATGCTCGAACTTCCGGTAAATATTACATATGGATTTCGGTTGAGAGAAAGATCAGCCATGTTCCTGTCACCAGGAGTATCATCCTACTTTATGCGGAGTGAAAGATACGTGTATGACATCAAACACAATGGCTACACGTATCCCCGCTCTGCAGACTATCATGAAAAAAGCACAAGCCTTGCAGCTGTAATAAACCTCAGTGCGGGTTATACATATAAGCTGGGAAAGATCC
>JBDSDG010000032.1:0-13120 GCA_039920685.1 Ferruginibacter sp. | reverse complement strand
GAAGTAAGAGAGGTACTTTGATTTTTTTATTAAACGAATTTTTGAACACGGATTACACAAATTTTGGTAACAGATTACACAAATTCTTTCACCGATTGCACGAATTAAACAGTATAGACTGCAGTAGGTGAGCTCTCAAACTTTATTAGTATTGGTAAGTATTTTTAGTAACTCGCTTATTCCTTCGGTGGCTGTTTTTTCTAAAGGAATAATATTGCGGTAATGGTTTACGGAAGGCAGTTTTTTATCAATGATATATTTTGGAACAATATCCGGAACATAATCAATCAATCCTGCTGCCGGATAAACCTGGAGTGAAGTTCCTACCAAAATAAAAATATCTGCTGAAGCCATAATTGCTGCTGCTTTTGGGATCATTGGAACCGGCTCTTCAAACCAAACAATGTATGGGCGTAATTGCTGTTCGTCAGCAGCCAGGTCTCCAATATTTATATCTCCCTTTATTTCCGAGATCAAATTTTCATTCTCGCAACTCCGCATTTTAAATATCTCGCCATGCAGGTGAAGCACATTAGTTGATCCCGCCCTTTCATGCAGGTCATCGATATTTTGTGTTACAATAGTAATTTCAAAATCATTCTCCAATGAAGCAATCCCGATATGTGCTGCATTTGGTTGTGCCGATGCAACTTCCCTCCTTCTCATGTTATAAAAATCGAGGACGAGCTGTGGATCTTTTTTAAAAGCCCGCGGTGTTGCTACGTCCTCAATATTATAACCCATCCACAGTCCATCGCTGTCACGGAAAGTTTTTAAGCCACTTTCTGCACTTATTCCAGCGCCGGTTAAAACAACAATGTGCTTTTTATTCATAGAACTAAAATACAAAACGTGATTTTAAATATTCAACCCCATTGTTTATTTTTTTGTAATGGGAAGCGTTGAAGATCCATTCTGTATATACCTTCTTACCTTGCTGTATGCCGCTTCATCAACATCTACTGAGAAGGTTGAGAGCGGGTCTTTAATCGCTGAAAGGAATTTATTTTCTACGATATAGTCATAATCTTCTGTATTAAATTTTGCAGATTCATCAGGTCCAGGAGAATCCAGAGATCCAGTTGCTATTTGCTGGATGCTTGAGAACTGTTTTCCCTTTTGGATGCCATTATCGCATGAGAATAAAAACATCAATGCAATTACCCCTTTAAAAAAGTTTTTTTTATTAAACATAAAAATGAGATTAAAAGTTAGAGATTTGATATCAGATGCATCTTTATCACATAATTCAAAAAAGAACAAATAAGTAACCTTTAATAAATGTTAAATGAAATACAGGAATAGCATCAAACTGTTGTTTAAAACTTTAAACCGGCCAGCTTTTATTTTCGTAGTTCGTAAAAAAAAAATGCAGTCTAACAATGGGATTAAAAGGTCAATAGCCTTTATTGTATTTGCTGTAATCTGTTGCAATACCATTTTTGCACATGACGTTGTGATAGACCTGGAGAAAATGTCTAAAGGCGATGCTGCATGGTTATACGTTAAGCTCGGCTTCCAACATATCCTGCCGCTCGGCTTTGATCATATCTTATTCGTGCTTAGCCTGTTCCTGCTTAGTCCTAAATTAAAGCCGATCATGTGGCAATCATTGGCTTTTACGTTGGCACATTCTGTCACACTGGGACTTGCGATGTATAATGTAATTAAACCGTCAAGCAGGATCGTGGAACCGTTGATAGCATTATCGATCATGTATGTAGCACTGGAAAATATTTTTTCTCCTAAATTAAAAGCAACCAGGATAGGCGTGGTATTTTTATTCGGACTCGTACATGGGATGGGATTTGCAGGTGCATTGCAGCAATTAGGATTACCGCAACATTCCTATTTTTCATCTTTGATCATGTTCAACCTTGGCGTTGAATTGGGCCAGCTTGCAGTTATTCTATTGGCATTTTTTTTCGTTGGAAAATGGTTTGGAGATAAGCCGTTTTATAGAAAAGCTGTAGTTATTCCATTATCTGTTTTGATAGTTGTTATTGCCGGTTGGTGGACGGTGGAAAGAATATTTATATAATAAAGAAGTAACCTGAAAGGTGGTTAGATGTTTTTTATTTACAAATTTATTCCGCCTTCCACCGGATAAGGATTTAATTAAATCTAATTCACTACTTGCTCCAAATACCTCTGTTTTGAAGGACTAAGATCATAACGGTTCTTATAACACGCTTTAAAATATTGTTTTGAATTATATCCTTTATCAGATGCTTCCATCATTTTACCCATATAATAAAGTTCAAGCCCTTCCAATGGTTTGCCGGAAACATATTTATCGTATAATATGATGGCTTTTGCTTTTTCGCCATTTTTAAATAAGCTGTATACATACCAGCTATAGGTTTGAGGAGTTGGCCTGTTCAGGATCTCTCTTTCTGCAATTGCAACAGCAAGGGAAGGCTTGTTTAAAAAGCCTGTGTACAGGTCTACCAGATACTTATTATACATGTTGCCATAAACGGGAAGGGAAACTATGTTTACAAATTCCTCTGCATATTTTTTTTCCGCAATGCTATCCGCTCGCTGTTCTGCAATATATGAAAGCTTAAGAAGGATCTCCGGCGAAGCACTTTTCTGTTGGATGAAATTAAATATTCGTTGTGCAGTTGAATCTTTTTTATCATGAGTAAGAGCGATCCATCCAATACCCATCAGGCTATGAAGATCACTGGCATCAAGCTTGAGGCTTTCCATATAAAACTCATTGGCATTTGCGGCATCTGCCGAATGCAGGTAGAGGTCCGCAGTGTTTGACAAAGCCGCCTGCTTAAGAGATGTACTATTTCCTGCAAGGGAGCCTGCCTTTTTCATGGAAACGATTGCATTTTCAATTTCTCCCTGCAGGTGCTGGTATTTAGCCAGGCGAAAAAAATAACCATATTCATTGTTGCTTTTGCATTTATCAAGAATTGATTTTGCAAGCTTGTCTTGTCCCAATTCAAAAGCAGCATCATAATTCAATAATTCAGATGAATACCTTTCACTGCCTAAGGCCAGCGCTTTTTGTACATACTGGTATGCATCCAGGAATTGGTGCTGTAATATTGCATAAACGGCAAGTGTTCTTAGCGGGCCTGCCTCCTTTTCTTTGTTTCTTGCGTTGAGGCTTTGTACAATGCTGTCTGCCTGTTTCAGATCCAGTATATTGCCATATAAATGAAAACGGGCTGATAATACTCCTGCATATTGCTGAGCTTCAAGGTAAGCTGAAGGATATTTATCTAGCTTGTTCTTCCAAAATAAACTATCCTTTTCATTTATTTCCTGAGCTTGGGATTTGCTATAATTCCGGAGTAGGCTATCAACAAATTTAGGATTCACTACTTCACCAGTTTTTTTATTGCAAGAGGCAAGAAGGGTGATGATAGCAATGGCTGATATGAGGCACTTCAAGATAATTTTTTGTAAAAAATACGGTATATACTGATCCAAAGTTTAAATTATTTTTTTTCTGACAGTTCAATGATAACCTTCCACTCTCCATCAGCAACCGGTGAAACGGATAACCTGCCGATGCGTATCAAGGCCATATTTGCCAGCCTTTTATCTTTTTTCAATTCGGCAAGGGTTACCGGGAACTTTAATTTTTTTAATGGCTTAAAATTAACAACTAGCCAATTGGTATCATCCGTTGTAGGATCCTGGTATGCTTCTTTAGCCACTTTTGCAATACCGACTATCTCCATTCCTTCGTTACTGTGATAAAAGAAAACCTCTTCACCTTTTTTCATGGATCTTAGGTGATTACGTGCCGCAAAATTGCGTACACCTTCCCACATTGTTTGCTTGTCTTTTACAAGCTGATCCCAGCCATAAACAGAAGGTTCTGATTTAATAAGCCAATGAGCCATAATCAATTAGTATTTTAATTGTTTATTCTTTTCAAATGTATTTACAAATTATCTTACACAATCTTTCTGCTCTATCTGGATTTTGGGTGACAATTCTTCTGTGCAATAAAACTACAATACTTCTTTCATCGTACCTGACCCTGAAAATCTTTTTTTAATCAACCAACCAAATTAATTATCAAAATCAAGAACAATGAAAAGTAAAAAACTTTTGCTGACAGGCGTAATAGCCGCAGCTGTTGTTGCAACAGGGATCATCTATGCAGCTGATCACATCGACGCCCCTGCTGTAACAAATCAAACCACTGACATAACGGATATGTATGTTTTTCGGGGTGAAAATGTAAATAACCTGGTATTTGTTGCAAACACCCAGGGATTAAGAACCCCGGCTCAGACATCAGCCCTAAAATTTGATGCCAACACGCTGATCGAATTTAACATTGATACGAACGGCGATGCCATTGAAGACCTGGTTATCCAGGGAAGCTATGATGCCTCGTCTGATAAAATTCAGTTACGTGGCCCTGTTGCTCCTTCTGAAAAAGGCCTAAGAAGTAAGCTTGAAGGAAATGTATTACTTGAAGTAGCCGTTACTCCCTATGCAGCTTCTACACCTATTGTTGCAACTTCTGCTTCCGGAATTAAGCTTTTCGCTGGTCCTCGGGACGATCCATTCTATTTTGATCTGAACCAGTATAAAGCTATCCTTGGCGGTACAGCTACAGGCTTTAATAACCCGGGTGTTGATGCATTTGCTGGCACCAACGTTCTATCACTTGTGGTAGAAGTTCCTAAAACATTACTCGGAACCGTTACTGGAGGAAAAGTGAACGTGTGGTTAGAAACAAAAAAGAAAATATAATTAACCTTTAAAATTTATTAAATGAAAAATATAAAGTTATTCTCAGCATTGCTGATCAGCGGTACCATGTTTTTAAGCGCATGTAGCAAAGACGACGATCCGGTTGCAGCTACAACCTATTACCAGCAGCAGGACCAGTTTGGAAGGCCGGCAATTAATACAGTTTTTGTTACTACAGCGGATAAAGATGTATTCAACGTAACAATTCCATCATCGATGGGAGCAGCATTCCAATCAAAATTCCAGACGCAATTGTTAGCTCTGAATAGTGGTTATACAACCAACCTGCTTACCCTTGATGCCGCATCATTTACAGGAGTTCTAGCAACAGATGTATTGACTGCCTCTACAACAGGCGTTACTACCTTTTATGATGGAACGAACGTTTTAACGGGGAGAACCTTATCCGACGACGTCATTGATGTTGAGCTCACGCTGATATTCGGCGGTCCTGCCGGCAGCAGTAACCCAGGGCTTACAAGTGATCACGTAAATAGTAATGACAAACCATTCCTTACGTCATTTCCATATGTTGCCGCTCCGTGGTAATCCATATATTAATGTGAGAGAAGCGGGATCGAAAGATTCCGCTTTTTTTATTCCCAGCCACTAGCCAGCACGTCTGCAATGTGCATTGTCTTTAGCTGAAAATTGTTTTTTTTGATGTAGCCATCAAGTTGCATCAGGCAACTGAGATCTGTAGAGATAATATATTCAGCACCAGTATCAAGTGCATTCCTTACTTTTTGATCAGCCATGCCAATAGAAATGGATTCAAACTTTACAGAAAATGTTCCACCAAATCCGCAACAGGTTTCATTGTCGTTCATTTCCACCAGTTCTAATCCTTTTACGTGGCTTAATAATTTTCTTGGACCTTCTTTTATTTTACACTCTCTTAATGCTGCACAACTGTCATGGTAGGTCGCTTTTGCATCCAGGGATGCTCCATAATTCTCGATCTTTAAAATATTTGTAAGGAACTCGGTAAACTCATACACTCTCTTGCCCAAGGTCTTCACTTTATTATGCGAAGCGGTATTATCAAAAAGCATGGGGTAATAATTTCTTATAAACCCTACACAGCTCGCGCTGGGAGCAACGATATAATCGACAGTATCAAAATCCTTTAGAAATTTTGTTGCAATGGTTCTCGCTTCATCATTGAATCCAGCATTAAAGGCTGGCTGTCCACAGCATGTCTGGTTCGTATTGTAATCCACATCGCAACAGGCCTTTTCCAAAACCTTAACCATATTAAAGGCGGTTTCCGGGAATAACTGATCAACAAAACATGGAATAAATAATTGGACCTTCATAAAACTTCTTCCTACTAAATAAATTTTTTAAAAGATTGCGCCAATGCAATCATTTTCAATGCGGTAGTCGCTGATTCAGCACCTTTATTTCCATTCATACCACCTGTTCTTTCATCAGCCTGCTGCTGGTTATTTACAGTTAAAACGCCAAATATCGTTGGTATGGGAAGTGACAGGTTCAATTGTACTATTCCTTCGGTGGCAGCATTACAAACATATTCAAAGTGGGGAGTATCACCTTTGAGTACACAGCCCAGAGCAATAAATGCATTAGGCTTATCATCCTTATATTTATGATTGTCCCAATAATTTTTAATTCCAAAGATCAATTCAAATGCGCCAGGAACTGTAATGATCCTGTAGTTGATGTTGTGTTCTTTTAAGACAGTGATGCAACCATTTTCAAGTAGATCAACAATTGATGCATTCCATTCAGTACGTACAATTACAACACAGGCACCCGGGGGTATTTGGATGCCTGTTGTATTTATTATATCGGATGAGGTCAGTGCCATAAAAATTTAAGCTTGATCATCGCTGAACTTATTAATTAAACACTGCTAAAACGGCAAGGTGCTTTTCAACATCGCCGGAAGTTACAGCAGTGTTGGCCGGATACTTTTCCTTTACTTCCTTGAAGAGGTCGATCGCCTCTTTATTCTTTCCTGTTGCTTCTGCATAAGAAGCTGCCATTAATAATGCATAAGGGGTAATAGATTCATCTTTTGAATTAACCCTTGATGCTTTTTTATAGTAGCTCAATGCTTCTTCAGAATTCTTTTTTTCTGCATAAGCATGTCCGAGCATGATATAAGCTTTGCTTTGAACCTGGTCTGCACCATTGCCATCAAAGTCCTTCAGGTATTTTATTGCCTTATCAAACTCTTTGATCTGTAAATAAGTTGCTCCAGCTATATACTTGGCACGATTAGCAGTTTTAGTTCCACCATAGTTACTAATCACTTTTAATACCCCGGTCACCAATGTACCATTGCTACTTGTACCACCGTTCAGTACAAGGTTCACAGAATCTTTATTGAAGCTGGCTGAGGCCATTTTGTCGAAAAGGTTCTCAGCAGCAAAAACAAGACTGCTTGCTTTTTCTTCCTTTGGCTTCACCACATAATTCTGGTAAATGTAATATCCTGCAATTGCCAGGATGATCGCTGAACCAACATAAATGATCGGCTTGCTGTATTTGTCCCAAAAACCTTTTGCCCTTTCTATGGCTACATTTGTTTCAGGAGTTGTAGTTGTTGTGACGGGTGTTGTTGTTGCTTTCTTTACTGCCATTTTACTTCGTGCCCTGGTTCCTTTTTAAAGCGGGCATTTTTTAATTATGAAAATTATTTGATCAATCTGTTATGAATGGATAATCCTGCTGAGCATAAACATCTTTCAGCAATTCACTATCATCAGGCCAAGGGCTTTCTTCTGCGAACTTTACGCATTCCTCAATTTCCTTCCGCACCCTTTCAGCAATAGCTTCAATATCTTCGTCGCTTACCTTGTGATCGGTCTTTAATGTTTTTAAAACAAGCTCGATCGGATCTTTTTCTTTGTATCCTTCTAATTCTTCTTTGGTCCTGTATTTCTGAGGGTCACTCATGCTGTGGCCCTTGTACCTGTAGGTTTTAATCTCAAGCAAAGTAGGGCCGCCTTTTTCACGGGCACGGTTAGCCGCTCTTAGAACAGCGTTGTGAACACTTTCAGGATTCATGCCGTCAACCGTATCTCCTGGCATTTCATAAGCATCTGCCAGTTTATATATATCCAGTACCTTGCTTGTTCTTGCCACAGAAGTTCCCATTGCATAATGGTTGTTTTCGCAAATGAATACCACAGGGAGATTCCAAAGCATAGCCATGTTAAAGGTCTCATGCAGCATTCCTTGCCTTGCAGCACCATCTCCAAAAAAACAGATCACTACATTTTTTGTATCCCGGTATCTTTCTGCGAAGGCCAGGCCGGCGCCTGTTCCTATTTGTGCGCCAACAATTCCATGCCCTCCATAAAAATTTTCCTTAACCCCGAAAAAATGCATAGATCCACCCTTTCCTTTACTACAGCCAGTGGCTTTTCCATACAATTCAGCCATGCAGCTTTTTGCTGAGACGCCTTTTGCAATGGCAAGCGCATGATCACGATAAGCTGTAATAAATTTATCATCAGCATTTGTGGCTGTCATACAGCCTGCAGCAACAGCTTCCTGCCCTATATATAAATGGCAGAATCCCCTGATCTTTTGCATGCCATAAAGTTGACCCGTCTTTTCCTCAAAACGGCGCAAAAGCAGCATTAACTCATACCAGTATAAATAAGTTTCTTTTGAAAACTTTGTAGCCAAGGGGTGTTAATTTTTAGGCGGCAAAGATAAGGGAGAAAATGTAAAATGTTTCATAGTGTAATAAATAGCAAACTGGTTGATATTGTACGCATTGTAACATTAGTTCAGTTCATCAGGTCAAAAAGATGTTCTTCGTGCTGTATCTTGCACAACCGATGCTCAGTCTGAATAAAATAATTATTACTCACTTCAAAAATTATGATCTCAGCTCATTTGCGCTTTCACAGAATGTAGTTGGCATTTGCGGCCTTAACGGCAAAGGGAAAACGAATTTCCTGGATGCGATCTATTATTGTTGTTTTACCAAAAGCTATTTTTCTTCCACAGATTCCCTGAATGTGAACTTTGATAAAGACGGATTCAGGTTAGAAGCCTATTTTAGAAAACAAGAACAGCAGCAAAAAGTGATCTGTATAAATCGTGGGTTCAACAGGAAAGAATTATCGCTGAACGATGTTCCATATGACAAATTTTCCAGTCATATTGGTTTACTGCCGGTTGTAATGATTGCGCCTGATGATATAGAATTGATCACAGGGAGCAGCGACAGCCGAAGAAAGTTTATTGATACAGTTATCAGCCAGATTGATCCGGCGTATCTGCAGCAACTGATCATTTATAATAAAATACTGCAGCAGCGGAATAGCTTGTTGAAACGAATGGATGAAGATCGCGGCAACTCGATGTTATTACAGGTATATGATGACCAACTGGTAGAGCCTGGCACAATGATTCACAAAAAAAGAAAAAAATTTCTTGAATTACTGATCCCTCTTGTTCAGCAATTTTATCACATGATCTCGGAGAACGCGGAGATTATCTCTTTAGAACATGTTAGCCAGTTAAATGATTTTGTTTTCCGGGACCTGTTAGTACAAAGCCGGCAAAAGGATCTTTTGCTACAAAGGACTAATGCTGGCATTCACAAAGATGATATTGCGTTCGGCCTCAATGACCAGGTGTTTAAACAAATTGCTTCACAAGGCCAACGGAAGAGCTTGCTGTTTGCATTGAAGCTTGCAGAATTTGAGTTGCTAAAAACTGATAAAGGTTTTGCACCGCTGTTATTACTGGATGATGTTTTTGAAAAATTAGATAACAGGAGAATGCAGCAATTATTAAAATGGGTTTGTACCGAAAATAAAGGTCAGGTATTCATTACCGATACTCATAAAGAAAGACTGGAAGAAGCTTTTGATTCACTGGATGTGCCATACCAGGTAATAGAATTGTGATATTCATTTATAATTATTTTCGCCTTTTCATTTTGGCAATTTTCTATTGTCGGGCAATACAGCTCATAAAAAATATTAACTTCGCGCTTATGAGTGAACTTTCTTTCCAGGATGCAATGCAACAGTTCTTAAAACATAGTCGTCTTAAGAATGGCATCCAGGCGGTTCGTATCGAGGAGTTGTGGGAAGAGATGATGGGAAAAACGATTGCGAGGTATACAGATAAGATCCAGATAATAGGCACAACGCTCTTCATCAATACAACTGTTGCACCATTAAAAAATGAATTGCTTTATCAAAAAGATAAGATCATTGAAAGGATCAATGAATCAATGCGTGAAGTTGTAATTAAAGAAGTAGTTATTAAATGAATCCTTTAAAATTACTTGTCCTTGTTAAGTAAAGGCCGCAGGGTATATCCTTCTTTCTTCAACAATTCAATAACACCTTTTTCGCCAACAAGGTGGCCCGCTCCTACTGCCATAAATATACTTTTGTGAGGAAGGATCTTCTTTAGCTGTTCCACCCAATTCTTATTCCTGTTATCGAGCAATACATCGCGGTTATCATCCAACCCAAATTCTGTTTTATTGAACATGCCTTCAATTTCGGAAAGCTGTTGCGTTTTATATACAAGCAGCATTGTATCAAAAGATTTTTTATATTCTTTCACACTATCGATCGTTTTTAAAAGATCCTTTGCCTGCTTCTCGTAAGGTATGCTGTCGAAAATCGCTGACTGAAAAGCAATTGTTTCAAAACCTTTGATCTCTTTTTTCTGTGCTTTTGCCATCTTCATTAATTCCTCTTCTACTCCACTCATATTTTTACAAGGCATCATTTTTGGATAAAGCAATGCTTCTAAAAAATTCGGCTTCATCCGGTTGAGCATGGTCAGTGGAGTTCCAAGGCTATCTTTGAAATAATTCTGTAAGCGGTCGTATTCTGCATCAGTATAAAGATCTTTCAACGTTTTTCCATTTTTCATATTCATGAAAAGAAGCGCTCCCAGGGTATTGGAAGGATCGTCGAGATCCATTTCAAAATAAGTTTCCTCAGCTTTGGTGAATGCCAACTTTAATGATGCGCTAAAGTTTATATCCTCCCTGCACATTAAATGAAAGGTGCCAAACAGGTAACTTGGCTTTTGTAAGCCATTGCCGCTGATCTCCCACAACAGGCTGTTATTATCACTGTTAGCCGGAAGTGCGGCCGGCTGTTGAGCACGGCATGAATAAAATAGAAAAAGTGGAAGGATGATATTGCGGATCTTCATTGATTGATGTTTATAAAATAAAGTTACGGGATAAAAAATATCATATACTTTATATTGAAACGTACCTGATGAAGAGAATTCTCATAGTTACTTGCTGTTATTTTGGCCTGAATGCCGCGGAGGTGATCACTTCCCAGTTTTAAAGACATGTGCATATCAAGATCCTTGATAAAAGGGGTTTCGACCAGGCTGATATTCGCATACCATATTTATAGCTACGATACGGGGAAAAATGAACTGCTTGTAACAACTTTTCTTCAATTGGATAATTATCATATCCCGTTCTTAAAATATAAAAAGACCAAATTGTTCTTTGATGCGGTACTTGCAGAAAACAACGGAAAGATCGTTATCAAAAAATGATTTCTTTAATTTTTTAGAAGCTACTATTTAAGAGATTTATATAAGCTCCCACCCTTGTTGAAAATCCGTTCTATATTCTTTTCAACATCAGGATCTTTTTCCAGCACAGGTGCATGATGAGGCTTAATACGGGCATCGATTACTAAGGGTCCATTACATCCCCAATGCTTATTTACAGTGAACGGATCTATTCCATAGATATCGTGTGATGGGTTGGCACGCGTAAAGGTGACCCATAGAAAATTGTTGAGCGTTTTACTTACAAATCCTGCATCATCAGCAATGATGATGATGGGCAAATCATTCAGATCTTTTAGCTGGTGTATTAGTTGATCGTTCAGTTCATCCATTTCTTTATGTGCAGATTCATAAGTTGTAAATGAATTTGCTTTTAATACAATTACTCCCGGCATTATAAGTTTTGGATCCTGAAATTCATTCAGACCGGATAATAATGTTGGTACTTCTGTTGCAAGAGCCCTTGTGATCTCACCATATGCGGCGAATACAACTTTGCTTCCTGAATTCAATTTACCGCCGGAGTAATCAAGCGTATCAATTGTTGTGTTTGTATAAAAATGAACATCACGCTGCAGGTTTATTCTTTGAAGAATAAACTGAAAGAATGGAACAATATCATTTGTATCGAGGAAATTTTCATCATCAGCTGTAATGAATAAAAACTTTGCGAGACTTAGCTGTCCTGTTCCGAAAATGTGATTGGCTATTGTCAATAATTCTGCAGGTTGTGGAGAGGGCGAGTACGGTGTATATCTTTCACTGCCAATTGCCAGTAATAATGGGTGTACTCCTGCGGCATCTACTGCGTTCACTTGTTTCAATCCCGGAATTTCCTGTTGTAATGCTGTACCCGTAATTGAATGTATCAAATTGCCAAAAGCGGTATCTTCCTGTGGAGGGCGCCCAACGACTGTAAACGGCCATATCGCATCCTTTCTTGAAAAAACTTTGTGGATCTTCATCAGAGGAAACAAATGCTGCAGGCTATAATATCCCAAATGATCACCAAATGGACCTTCCCGTTTATTCTCTCCTGGATGAACTTCCCCTGTAATCACAAAGTCTGCATCAGTACTTATACAATAACCATCCACATAGGAATAGCGGAATCTTCTTCCGCCTAAAACGCCGGCAAACGTCATTTCGCTTATGCCTTCCGGTAAGGGCATTACTGCTGCTACTGAATGTGCCGGCGGCCCTCCAACGAATACACTCACCTTTAAAGGCATCCCCTTTTTATTTGCTTTGGATTGATGCACCCCGATCCCGCGATGCAACTGGTAATGAAGCCCGGCCTCTTCATTCAAAACATAATCGTTTCCGCTTAGCTGAATCCGATACATACCAAGGTTTGCATTCATGATTCCCGGCTTGTCGGCATCTTCTGTATAAACCTGTGGTAATGTTATGAATGCTCCGCCATCGTCCGGCCAATGCTGGATCAATGGAAGGTCAGCAATTTTAATTTGCCGATGCAATACCGGTTTACTTCCCGGGTTCCTTAAAGGTAATGCTGTAAATGCAGCCATGCCTGCCCGGAAGTTCCTGATCGGATGCCTGATAGCTTGTAAGGGGTCATTTTTTAATGATAATAATTGTTTAACAAGGTGAAGGGTATCCCGGAATATAAATTTACTTCTATCCAATGTGCCGAATATGTTTGAGGCGGCACGAAATGAACTTCCCTTTATATTTTCAAATAAAATTGCAGGCCCGGCAGATTCAAATACACGCAGATGTATAGCCGCCATTTCAAGCATAGGATCCACTTGTTCCTTTATCCGAACCAGCTGCCCCGTTCTCTCCAGGTCCCGAAGGCAAT
>JBDSDG010000031.1:0-2684 GCA_039920685.1 Ferruginibacter sp. | reverse complement strand
TGTAGGCATAATCGCCACTTTGTAGCGTGTAGATCTCAGACTCGCTGCCGGTGGAAATTGCAAATGCATCAACTTCACCTGCTTTTATGGCCTCCACCAATTGTTCGGATTCTTCCAACCGGCTTTCAAGCTCTTGAATCCTTATTAATAATTGCTTTGCAGATTGGGTGCTCATAATCATACTTTATTAGCAATACCCAATCCACGTGATACTTTAGCACTATCAGAGAAATTCCCAACCAGTATCTTCTGGGGCAAAGGGTAGAGCTTTATAAGAGAGGGACTGAAAATTAATTGCTGCTCAGATGCGATCTCCGGATTTTTATAAATATCGATTATTTCCAGGTTATAATCGCCATCGAGGTGCTGAGCGCAATATTTTTTAATGTTATCTATTGCTTCCATCGATCTGCCTGACATACCGCAGACATATAGTTTAAGCATGACATTATTATTAGACGATAAATCCGGTGGCCCTTTCTTCTCCATTTTAGATCTTATTTGCAGTTAAGGGCCTGATGTTTAATCCGACCAATACTCTTTCTTCATTGGAAAGGTCTCCAATTATTTTGCGGATCGGTACCGGAAATTTTCTTACCAAAGTTGGTATAGCAAATATCTGGTCTCCTTCTGCAAGTTGAGGTTTTACCAAGAGATCGATGATCTCAATACTATACCTCCCTTCCATATGCTCTTTGCAGTATTTTGTAATATTCTTTAAAGCAAGTACGGATTTTGGTGTTTGCCCGGCTATGTATAACCTAAGCTCCCATTCTGGTGTTTTTTTTGCCATTATATTTTTTAATGTTTTTAATACATAAAAATTAGCTTGTCTTTGCAATTGTATTCACTGGGCTCAACTTTAATCCTTTACTTGTTATTATGAAATTCCACAAGCCATTGGAATGTCCCATTCCCCTCGACTTAACAATGAACATATTCCTTGTCCGGAGTCCATTCCATTCTTCATTTCTCACTTTTATCCAGGTATCGGCAAGAGATGAGACCGAGTCTATGATAAGATCACTGTGAGGCGTATCCGAAGAATGGGTTAAAGCAGTAAAGAATGCATTTACCTGTTTCAATTTCAACATATCAAGTAATCTTACTAGCATTGCTCTTACCTCGCTTGTTGATCCAATTGTTACAAGACTGCTGATTGGGTCAACAATCACAGTTCCGGGCTTAAATTTTTTTATATGCTGATGCAAAACCAATAAGTGCATTTCAAGGCCTTGCAAAGACGGGCGGGATGCATGTATCAACAAGAGCCCCGATTTTACGAATGGTTTGAGATTGATGCCAATAGATTGCATATTCCTTATTAGCTGATCTGCTGATTCTTCAAAGGAAAAATACAGTACTTTTTCTTTCCTGAGGCAACTACTTAAAGCAAAATAGGTGGAAAGAATCGTTTTCGCCGTCCCAGCGCTTCCCGTTATCAGAGTGCTGTTTCCTTTGTAAACACCTTTACCTTCAAACAGTTGATCCAGAGCCGGCAAACCCGTAGAAATGATATCTCTTGAGGTTTTGTGCTCTAATTTTAGGGAGGTGATCGGAAGTACTGAAATACCTTCTTCATTAATTAAAAATGGATATTCATTTGTTCCATGGGTTGATCCCCTGTACTTCACTATTCGTAAACGGCGAGTTGCAATCTGGTCAATGACACGGAAGTCAAGCAATATCACGCAATCAGAAACATATTCTTCCAGCCCTAGCCTTGTCAAACTATTCTCACCACGTTCTCCTGTTATAATTGTTGTGACGCCTTTTTCTTTTAACCAATGGAAAAGCCTTCTTATCTCGGATCGCAAAACCGATTCATTATCCATGCCTCCAAACAGGGATTCAATTGTATCCAGTACAACACGTTTGGCTCCAATTGAATCTATCGCATGATTTAACCGGATGAACAATGCCTCAAGATCATAATCACCAGTTTCTTCGATCTCTGATTTTTCGATCCTGATATGATCGATCTTTAATTTTTTTAAGGAGATTAATTTATCCAGGTCAAAACCCAGTGATATCACATTTTCAGTCAGGTCTTTGGTTGTTTCTTCAAAACTCATAAAAACACCCGGCTCGTTATATTCAGTGATCCCTTTTACGAGGAACTGCAAACCAAAAAGAGTTTTGCCGCAACCCGCTGTTCCACAAATAAGGGTCGGCCTCCCTTTCGGAAGTCCACCGTTTGTCACTTCATCCAGCCCTTCAATACCACTTGGAGATTTTAATAAAACCGTTTGGTTTTTTTTTCATATTTAAATTACAGTTGCTGTTTTTGTAAGTTATGCCAAAATTAAATACACAATATGCTACCGTTACTTTTACAAATTGGGTACCAACTTATTAAAAAATATTAATGAAGGAGCATAAATAAACTATACCACAGGGAAATATTGTACAGGATGATTATAAAAAAGAAGGAATATTATAAAAATAAATTTGGTAACCTCTGTATAAGAATCCCCCCAATTTATTATCATCCTTCTAAAAGCTAAAGGCTACATGATCTCCTTTTTACTTATCAATTCCGAATTTGTATGGTCAGGCATCCATAATAATTCTTTTTCGCTATTGTAAAAGTTTCCTTTTCTAATGAGGGTTCATTTTATTCCAATACAAATTGAATATTATCGATGAGGTCCCGGCGTCAAAAGTTTTAAAATCTATCAGGC
>JBDSDG010000030.1:0-17991 GCA_039920685.1 Ferruginibacter sp. | reverse complement strand
ACGTCGCTCTTTTGTCAGAGAGGATATCGGACCCTACATTCAATTGCATATGACACGCTGCATACTATGTTACCGGTGTACATATGTTGCAGACCAGATCACAAATAAGCGTGTACACGGTATCGTTGATCGCGGTGATCATGCTGCTATATCAACCTATATATCGAAAGCGATCACCAATGATTTTAGCGGTAACATGATCGATGTTTGCCCGGTGGGAGCCTTAACCGATAAGACTTTCAGGTTTAAGAACCGTGTATGGTTCACCAAGCCACTTGATGCCCATCGCAATTGCGAGAATCCGGATTGTTGTGGTAAGGTTACATTGTGGCTGAGAGGTGATGAAGTGTTCAGGGTCACTTCACGAAAAGATGAATGGGGTGAAGTACAAAGCTATGACGGTAAGCCGGGATGGATCTGCAATACCTGCAGGTTCGAAAAAAAGAATACAAGTGATTGGGTTGTTGAAGGATTGACCAACATCAGCAGGCATTCTGTCATCAGTGCAAATAAATACAGGACCCTTGAGATGCCAAAGGAAACGATCAAAGAAGTAATGAATGGGATCGATCCGAAATTAATGATGAATATTCACAACGTAAGTGAAGTAAACAATCCGAATATTCAGTTAAGCGAGATACAAGGCCCTGCGCATTCACCTGATTTTAAGGCCTCAGGACAGCATATCGTTGGTGCAGGTGAAAGTAGCCAATGGGGTTTAGAGCCACATCCAGGTACTGAAGAAAAGAATGAGGTTGATTAATTTTTAGATCATTAAAATGTTCCGACCGGTGCGGATAAAAACATTATGCTTTTAGCTATAGAAATGGGGATGGTAATTGAAAAGCTGGCTTTGATAATCGTTGTTGTTATGGCATCTCTGGTCATTGCAATGTATACAACCTTTGCAGAACGAAAGGTTGCCGCCATTCTTCAAGACAGGCGCGGGCCAAACCGGGCCGGGCCTTTTGGCTTATTACAACCTCTGGCTGATGGACTGAAATTATTTTTCAAGGAAGAGATCATTCCGGATTTTTCTTCTAAGTTTTTATTTATCCTTGGTCCATGCCTGGCAATGCTTACAGCGATCATGACCAGTGCTGTTATTCCCTGGGGAGATACCATTCATTTATTTGGACGGAACATTCCATTGCAGATCGCTGATATTAATATTGGTATCCTATATGTTTTTGGCGTTGTTAGCTTAGGTGTTTATGGGATCATGATCGGCTCCTGGGCAAGCAACAATAAATTTTCTTTGATGGGAGGATTACGGGCAGCTTCGCAGATCATCAGCTATGAGCTGGCCATGGGCATTTCGTTGATAGCGTTATTGATGGTAACGGGAACCCTTAGCCTTAAAGAGATGGTGACCCAACAACAGAATGGTTACTGGAACATTGTATACCAGCCACTCGGCTTCCTTATATTCCTTGTTTGCGCATTTGCTGAATGTAACCGTACACCATTTGATCTCCCGGAAGCAGAGAATGAATTGATCGGTGGTTACCATACTGAATATTCTTCTATGAAGCTTGGCTTCTATTTATTTTCAGAATACATAAACATGTTCATCAGCAGTGTGATCATGTCAACCTTATTCTTTGGAGGATATGATATACCATTCTTAAATGAGGCAAGCCTGTCGCCAAATATTGCTGCGGTATTAGGAGTAGCTGCCTTAATGATCAAAGTAGCGTTCTTTATATTTTTATTCATGTGGGTCCGTTGGACGATTCCAAGGTTCCGGTATGATCAATTGATGCATCTCGGATGGAGAATATTGATTCCGCTGGCGCTGTTCAATATGTTAGTAACAGGTGGGGTTATCTTATATTTTAATAAGTAACAAGAGATTTTAAACATTATTTTTGCAAACCTTTATAAATGCAAGCATTAACCAATAGGATAAAAAATGTAGATCGCAGGCCAATGAGTTTCTGGGAGCGTCTTTACCTGCCTGGGATCATCAAAGGAATGATCATCACCTTCAGCCATATTTTTAAGAAAAAGCCCACCATTAATTATCCTGAAAAAAAGCGTCCTTTCAGTCCGGTATTTCGCGGGCTTCAGATCTTAAATCGTGATGAAGAAGGACGTGAAAGATGTACGGCTTGTGGTTTGTGTGCTGTGGCGTGCCCGGCAGAAGCAATTACCATGGAAGCTGCAGAGCGGCAGGTAGGTGAAGAGCATTTGTACAAGGAAGAAAAGTATGCAGCCAGATACGAGATCAATATGCTGCGATGTATATTCTGTGGTTTGTGTGAGGAAGCGTGTCCAAAAGACGCCATTTACCTGAGTGAGACTTTTACCCCTGCTGATTACGAGCGCAAACAATTCATATATAATAAGCAGGACCTTCTGATCCCACATCCAACAGAAGATCCGGAAGCATATAAAAAAGCACTTGGTAACAGGGCAAAGAAAGATATCAATAGTTAACAGCAAAAGATGAATATTACAACACTGGCATTTATCTTATTATCGGTCATGGCTGTGGGCAGTGCTATTATGATGCTGCTAAGTAAAAGCCCGGTGCATAGTATTCTTTGGCTGATCGTTGTTTTTTTTGCTATATCAGGCCATTATGTTTTGTTGAATGCGCAGTTTTTGGCTGTCGTGAATATCATAGTTTATGCGGGCGCCATTATGGTGCTCTTTCTTTTCGTGGTAATGCTTATGAATTTAAATGCTGATACAGAGCCTGTAAAAAATTACCGGATGCAACTGATCGGTGTAATTTCCGGTGGTGCACTTCTATTAGTGATACTATCAGCAGTGATGAAAATGGATATTCAACAACCCGTGCAAATGAAAGTAGGGGACCAGGGGCTGATCAGCAACCTTGGAAAAACATTGTTTACTAATTATGTTATACCATTTGAGATCAGCAGTGTTTTGTTCCTGAGTGCTATGATCGGGGCGGTGGTAATTGGAAAAAAAGATTAACGACACATGGATATAAAAGCATACCTGGTTTTATCATTGACCTTGTTTACTATAGGGATAATCGGGGTTTTAGTTCGGCGCAATGCTATTATTATTTTTATGTGTGTTGAATTAATGCTTAATGCAGTGAATTTATTATTAGTGGCGTTCTCTAAAATGCATGCACTTAGTACAGCAGTCAAAACATCAGCAGCTTATGCTGCGGATGCACAGATATTTGTATTTTTTATTATGGTGGTAGCTGCAGCAGAAGTTAGTGTAGGGCTAGCCATTATTGTTATGTTATATCGCAATACTCATTCAGTTGACGTAAATTTTTTAAACAGGTTGAAGAATTGAACACAGACCTTCAAAACCGAGCTCCGGCTTCCGGCCGTCATTAGTCTGTGGTCGGTGATCGTATCGAAATTATGAATAACGTTTTACAAATAGCCTGGCTTTTACCAATTCTACCTCTGCTGGGTTTTATCATCAATGGCCTTGGCCGAAATATTTTATCAAAGGCTATATCGGGCCTGGTTGGCTGCTTAGTTGTATTTGCTTCCTTTTTATTAAGTGTATTTATTTTTATCGAAGTAAAAAATGGCAATAGCCAGGTTGTACATTACTTTGATTTTTTGAATGTTGACCTATTGAAGATCGCATTCGCATTTAAATTTGATCCGCTTTCTTCACTGTTTTTATTGATCATAACGGGGGTTGGCTTTTTGATCCATGTATATTCCACCTCCTATATGCATGGTGAGCCGGATAAGGATTTTGCAAAATATTTTGCCTACCTCAACCTGTTTATTTTTTCCATGTTGTTACTCGTTATGGGTGCTAACTACGTTGTGATGTTCATTGGCTGGGAGGGCGTAGGTTTGTGCTCTTATTTATTGATCGGGTATTGGTTCCGCATTAATGATTATACAAATGCCGCTAACAAGGCATTTATTATGAACAGGATAGGAGACCTTGGATTTTTAATTGCAGTATTCTGGCTAATTGCTAAAACCGGTACTGTAGAGTTTGACCAGGTATTTAGTGCAGCAACAATTGCAAAACTTTCTGCCACAGATATCACCGGGATCACATTATTATTATTTGTTGGAGCGACGGGTAAAAGCGCACAGATTCCTTTATATACCTGGCTGCCGGATGCAATGGCCGGGCCAACCCCTGTGAGTGCATTGATACATGCAGCAACCATGGTTACTGCAGGGATATACATGATCGCACGAAGCAATATTTTATATACAATGGCGCCTGTTACACAAGGTGTGGTTGCCATGGTTGGACTTGCAACGGCAGTTTTAGCTGCAACGATCGCCTTGAAACAAAATGATATAAAAAAAGTGCTGGCATACTCAACCGTTAGCCAGCTTGGGTATATGTTTCTTGCACTTGGTGTTGGTGCGTATACAGGAGCTGTTTTCCATGTGATGACCCATGCGTTTTTCAAAGCATTGCTATTTCTTGGCGCCGGAAGTGTGATCCATGCAATGGGAGGTGAACAGGATATGCGTAATATGGGTGGTTTGAAAAAGTATATGAGGACAACTCACCTCACCTTTTTATTGGGATGTCTCGCAATAGCGGGGATTCCACCATTCTCAGGTTTCTTTTCAAAAGATGAGATATTGGCTGCTGCCTATGTTCATAATCCTGTTCTTTGGGTAATTGGAGTGATAACTGCTGTAATGACCGCATTTTATATGTTTAGATTATATGGAATGACCTTTCTCGGGAAATTTCGCGGTTCGCATGAGCAGGAACATCACCTGCATGAAAGCCCTGCGGCAATTACATTTCCATTGATAATACTTGCTATCCTTGCCGTAGTTGGGGGATGGATCGGTGTTCCGAAAATATTTGTACATGGTGGCCACAGGCTGGAAGCATTTTTAGAACCTGTATTCAGGGAAAGTAACGCAATTACCACTAAACATGAAATAACTCACGCCACTGAATACATGCTGATGGGTGTTTCTGTAGCAGGAGCATTGATCGCCTTGATATATGCATGGAGAAGGTATGGAAAGTACCAGCAAATAGAAACATCCCCGAAAGGAATTACAAAGATTCTGGAGAACAAGTGGTACGTTGATGAAATATATAATTCTACGATTGTTCAGCCATTGAGATCGCTATCTGGATTTTTCAATAATATTATTGAAAGGAAAGGGATCGATGGATTGGTAAATGGTACAGGCAAATTGGTCAATTATGGTAGCAGGCAATTACGATGGCTGCAGAGCGGGCAGGTTGGGGCATATGTTTTATTAATGGTCTTGGGAATTTTGATTTTATTTATCATTCAATTGTTCTTGTAAAGAATGGGTAGCTATATTACTTTTCCTGAATTACTGATCTGGCTACCACTACTGGCTGGCATAATTTGTTTTTTTGCAAAAAAAGAACATGCGGCGAAAAGTATAGCAATACTTTTTTCACTTATACTTTTAGGAATTTCTGCCACTAGCCTATTTTATACAGATGCTAAATATATTAACTGGAATGCAGTAAATTATTTTTACCCAAATAATATAGGCAACACATTTTATGTGGCACTTGACGGGACCGGCAGGCTCCTCACATTCTTAACAGCTCTTGCATTCCCGATCATCCTTTTAGCTACATCTAAAAATTCATACAAAAATCCATCTTCATTTTACGGTTTGATGTTATTGTCGCAGGCAGGACTGATGGGTGTTTTCTGTTCTATGGATGCGTTATTGTTTTATTTTTTCTGGGAACTTGCATTGATCCCTGTTTATTTTCTTTGTAGCAGGTGGGGGGGAGAAAAACGAATCCAGGCAACATTTAAATTTTTCGTTTATACTTTCGGGGGATCCCTTTTAATGCTGATCGGTATCATTTATGTTTACCTGCATACTCCTGAGCGTTTCTTTGAGGATGGCACACATGCTGCTCATTCGTTTGCGTTAAATTATTTTTACAGGGCGCAGCTAAGTGCTGGTGATCAAAATTGGTTGTTCTGGTTGTTCTTCGCTGCATTTGCGGTTAAGATGCCTGTGTTTCCATTTCATACGTGGCAACCGGATACCTACGACCAGTCACCAACATCCGTTACAATGGTACTAAGCGGGGTGATGGTAAAAATGGGATTGTTTGGTGTTATCCGGTGGCTAATCCCGTTGTTTCCATTAGCGGCTGAAAGATACAGTCACCTTGTTATAACATTAGCTATTATTGGAATTATCTATGCAAGCTGTATAGCACTGGTGCAGGATAATTTAAAGAAGCTGGTAGCATATTCCTCCATTGCGCATATCGGGTTAATGTGTGCATCCCTGTTTGCAATGAATCAAATAAGTTTTCAGGGTGTGATGCTGCAAATGTTCAATCATGGCATCAATATTATTGGCTTGTGGATAGTGATCGATCTGATCGAAAAGAAAACAGGTGTAAAGAATATCTCTCAATTATCCGGTATAGCTCATAAAGCCCCGGTATTAACCATCATGCTTGTCATTATGGCTCTTGCAAATATCGCGTTACCACTAACAAATGCTTTCCCCGGAGAGTTTTTAATGTTTACAGGGTTGTATATGTTCAATCCATGGTATGGAGCTATTGCAGCGGTCGGGATAATACTTGCAGCTGTTTATACACTAAAAATGATACAAAGAGTTTTTTACGGTGATTCAAATGCGATCACGGACCAGGTTACTGACATATCGTTTTTTCAAAAGCTGGTATTAGGAATAATAGTTTGCCTGATCTTTTTGATTGGCGTCTATCCCCAACCGGTAATTGATCTTACCAAAGATGCAGCTGTTGCATTGATAGGTAGGACGAAATAGTGGCCGTTAGAAAATATTTTTAGAACAAATTATGAACGCAATTATTTTATCAGCAGTTTGGGGCATTGTGATGATGTTTAGTGCGGTGTTTATCAAAAGCAAAACCGTTCCTAAATATCTTGCCTTGCTGGGGATCGGGCTTATTTTCCTGGTAAACGCCCTTGAATTGTACAAAGGATGGCTGATCATTGATATGAATGTGAAAGATATGATCAGGACAAATAGTTTTAATCTTGCATTTATAGCAGTAGCGGTTGGTTGTACAGCTTTTTATTTTTTACTCAGCGGACGTGATGTGGAAAAAGTTGGGCCCCATGTAGCCGAATATTTTGCATTGATATTTTTTAGCGTTTGCGGGGTTGCGATCTCAGCAACTTTTAATACACTGCTTTTTCTATTCCTTGGAATTGAGATCATGTCTATTCCACTCTATATTCTTACCGGCAGTGAAAAAGGAAATTTGAAAAGCAATGAAGCTGCTTTGAAATATTTCCTGATGGGTACATTTTCCACGGGTATCATGCTTATGGGAATTGCATTTTTATATGGTGGCACGCCGAATGCGTCTTTTTTTATCAATAACCTGCAGATCGGAACGGGGCAAATGACACCTATGATCGTTACAGGTATGTTGATGTTGATCGTTTCAATGTCGTTTAAAGTTTCCGCAGCACCTTTCCACTTCTGGACACCGGATGTATATGATGGCGCCCCGACCGTATTTACTTCGTTTATGAGCACGATCGTAAAGGTGGCAGGGTTCTTTGCATTCCTGCGGTTGTTCGAGAACAGTTTCGGATCCATGCATTCCCATTGGCAAAAGCTGATCGTATTTATTACAGTTTCTACATTATTGATCGGAAATATTACTGCCATCTTTCAGCAGAGCGTAAAAAGAATGTTGGCATATTCGAGTATTGCCCAGGCGGGTTTCATGTTGCTGGCTTTATTTGCAATGAATGAAAAGGCACGTGAAGGATTGGTATTATATGCCGCAGCTTATAGCCTCGCAACCATTGGTTTGTTCGCTATCCTGATCAAGATGAATGATTTCACGATTGAAGGATTTAATGGCTTATCGCAACGACAGCCAATACTGGCTTTTACTGCCACAGTTTTTTTACTCTCCCTGACAGGCATTCCACTGACCGCCGGGTTTCAAAGTAAATTTTATATGCTGATCGGAGCCGTGGAAAACGGCCATCACTTCTGGGTTGTGATTGTAGCAGTTATATTCGCAGCCATCAGTGCATATTATTATTTCAGGATCATCCAGGCAATATATTTTAAAGAACCCGCAAAAGAAGAGGTTTCTTTCGTTTGGGATATTACAATCCCTTTTAAAATCATGCTTGTTCTTACTGCTGTATTAATTGTTGTAACAGGGATTTACCCGGAATGGATCATCGGCTGGTTATACTTCTGATCTTACCGTTGATAAAACTAATTTTCACCGGCTTCCTACCTTATATACCTTTAGGTTAAGATCGCACTTATGACGTATAAAGATTCCTTATCACTTTCCTGGAAGAATATCAAAGGCAACAGGTTGCGTTCCGTTATTACGATCATGATCATCGCTCTTGGGATCTTTGCACTGATACTTATCATTACGGCAATAAAGGCTGCAAGTAACAGCCTCACTTCCAGCTTTTCTACGATGGGTGCAAATGCTTTCAGTATCCGCTTTAAAGAGAGGAATATTCATTTTGGTGGCGGTGGACAAAACGATGCAAAGAAATCGAAAAAGTCTGCGCTTCGGGAAAAGAAATCTAATATGGGAATTCCTATCAGCTATGAAGAGGCCCGTACATTCAAAGAAAGATATTCATTCCCAAATTCAAAAGTAAGTGTTGCCCTGCGTGGCCCGGCTGGTATCGTTGTAAATACAAAACAAAAGAAGACAAATCCAGAAGTGAATGTATATGGAGGTGATGAAAATTACCTGGAGCTCAATGGCTATAACATTGCCTATGGAAGGAATTTTACTGTTACAGAGATAGAGACCGGCAGAAATGTTTGTATGATCGGGAATGGTGTCGCAACCCGGTTATTCCCAACAAATAAAGCCAGGGCCGTAGATGCGATTGTAAATGTGGACCATATTCCTTATCGTGTAATTGCCGTTCTTGAAGACAAAGGTTCCAGTGCCTTTTTTAATACAAGTAAGATCATCGTCACACCTTATAATAATATCCGGCGATTATTCTCCAGTCAGAGTACATCTTATAATATTGCGGTAAAAGTTCCGGACCTGAAATTGATGGATGTAGCGACCGGCGAAGCGAAGGGAGCATTCAGGCCTATCAGGAAACTCCAGGTGAAAGATGAAAATAATTTCTTTATTGATAAAAGCGACAGCATAGCGGAATCATTGCTTACCAATTTAAGTTTTCTTGAAACAGGTACTATTGGTATTGCATTCATAACGCTGATCGGTGCTGCTATAGGATTGATGAATATTATGCTTGTAGCCGTTAACGAAAGAACAAAGGAGATCGGTTTAGCCAAAGCGTTGGGCGGCACAAAAAAAGATATTCGCTCACAATTCCTTTTTGAATCCGTACTTATCAGCCTTTTAGGTGCAATAGTTGGCATTGTTTCAGGAATATTGTTAGGAAATGTGGTTGCTATCCTGCTTAACACCGGTTTCGTTGTGCCTTGGGGTTGGGTTATAGCAGGCATTTTTGTTTGCTCCTTTGTTGGTCTTACCGCAGGCCTCTATCCTGCATATAAAGCTTCTAAATTAGATCCCATAGTTGCTTTGCGTTATGAATAATAATTTAAAGCAGCATTCAACAAGCTACTCCTTTCTAAAAACATATAAAATAAAAAATTAGGTATCAAAATTGTTGCTTTCAATTATTTTATTAACTTGTGTGATACGTTTTCGCACACTTTATTGAAAACTTTTTTTGTAGTATTTTTTTCATAAACCTGTGTATATCATAATCTTTTTCATTAAAACTAATTAAACTCTTAACTTTTTAAACTAGAACGTCATGGCAGAAACAAGACCAACAGTAAAACCGTCATCTTCAGTACAGGCAAAAAAAACAGGCAATTCAATCTCCCTTATCGCTCCCGCTGTTTGCTTAATAGCCGGCTATCTGATCTGGAGATTTATATTGGGAAATGCAGCCAACTTTGACAAAGGGACTGCAGGTGGTTTCTGGCCAGAAAGAGAAGGGCCGCATACTGCTTTGAGTAAAATGTACCTGGGTGGCATCATCGTTCCAATACTGATCGGTACTTTCCTGACCATGTTGACTTTTGTGATTGAAAGATTTATGACGATCGCTAAAGCAAATGGTACAGGAAATAATGCTGATTTTATCAGGAAGGTGCAATATCATCTTGCCAACAAAAATGTTGATGCAGCTCTTGCTGAATGTGATAAACAAAAAGGATCAGTTGGTAATGTTATGAAAGCAGGATTGTTTCGTTACAGGGATATGATCTCAAATAATGAGCTTAGCACAGAACAAAAGGTAATGGCAATTCAAAAAGAAGTGGAGGAAGCTACTTCATTAGAACTTCCCATGCTGGAGAAGAACCTGGTATTCCTGTCAACAATTGCATCCATTGCAACCCTGCTTGGATTGCTGGGAACGGTGTTGGGTATGATCCGCGCGTTCTCAAATCTTGGAGCCGATAGTGGTGGAAGTGGAGCAGCAGCACAGCTGTCCGTTGGTATCTCTGAAGCATTGTATAATACAGCCCTCGGTATCGGTACTTCAGCTTTTGCAATTGTGTTCTATAATATCTTTACAACTAAGATCGATGGAATTACTTATGGCATTGATGAATCAGGCTTTACTTTAACACAAACTTTTGCGTCATTGTACAGGTGATCTTGTGAAAATGAATCTCATTTTGCATCTTGAGCTAGTAATTCAAAAAAAATAAGAAATGCCAAAAGTTAAAATACCAAGGAAAAGCACCAACATTGATATGACAGCGATGTGCGATGTGGCTTTCTTGTTGTTGTCCTTCTTTATATTGGCAACTAAACAAAAGCCGCCGGAAGTGTTAGCAGTGGCTACACCATCATCCGTTTCTGCTAAAGCTGTTCCTGATAAATCTATCATTATTACACTTACCAAAGATGGAAGAGCTTTTTTGATGTTGGGAGATGATACTAAAAAAGAAGAGATACTTAAGAACATTAATACAACAAGGGGACTTAACCTCACACCAACAGAAATTACAAAGCTTAACAAAGTTGAATTCATAGGGTTTCCACTAAACCAGATCAAAGGTTCACTTGCACTTGCAACACAAGTGCCTGCAGATAAATTACCTGGAATTCCCATCGATTCAACAAACAATGAAATGATCGATTGGATGCGCAGTGTTTCCAATGTGTATGCAGGTGGAGATCAGAGTAAGCTTGAACAAATGCTGTTGGTAAAGGGAGACAATGCAGCTCTTTATCCAAGTTTTAAAAGTATTAAAGAGGCATTTAAAAAAACTGATATCTATAAATTCAGGATTGTAACCAATGGAGAAACAGTTCCATTGGGTTCTGAATTATATTTAAAAAATAAACCTGAATAATAAAGTAAAAATTATTTCTCATGGCAGAAATGGATTCGTCGTCCGGTGGTCATCATAAAAAAGGCCCCGGCGTTAAAAAACAAAAGAAACAATCTACCAGGGTTGATCTCACCCCAATGGTTGATCTCGGATTTCTTCTTATCACTTTTTTTGTGTTCACAACAACTATGAGCCAGTCAACGGCCATGAATATGAACGAACCAAAAGATGATTCTACACAGCAATTGAAAGTCAAAAATTCAGGAGCAATGACGATATTGCTTGGCAGTAATGATGAAGTATATTATTATTATGGACAGCTGGAGGCAGATAAGCTAAGTGAGCAATTCAAGAGTACAAATTTTAAAGAGATCAGGGATCTGATTGTTGCCAAGAAAAAATCTACCAATATTGATGACCTGATGTATATTATTAAATCTGATAAGCGATCTACCTTTAAAAATGCGATCGATATATTGGATGAAATGACAATATCTGCTGTACCCCCCGGACACTATGCGGAAGTAGATATGACACCAACAGAAGAGTTAATGATCAAACAGACAGAATCAGCCAATGGGCGCTAAGTTTATGGAATTGGTACATTTTTCGAATCTTTAAATTCAAAGATCACCATGATGGAAGCAAATAAAATATTGGATGCCGATATTCTTGATATAATTTTTGACGGCAAGAATAAAGCATATGGAGCATACCAATTAAGAAAAACGTATAATCAGACACTTAGGAAAGCCTTGCTAGTAACCGGGGCTTTTTTATTGTTGCTGCTAATAGGTACGGTCCTGGCAAATGTGCTTAGTACTGATGACTCAAAAGATGCGCTTAATGTGGTAGACACACAGATGGCGGAAATCAAAAAAGATGAGCCGCCGCCACCGCCCCCCCCACCACCACCTCCAACACCTCCACCCCCACCGGAAGTTAACCAGGTAAAATTTACGCCTCCTAAAATTGTTAAGGATGAAGAAGTAAAACCTGAAGAAAAGATCGAAGAAATAAAAGAAGACCAGGTCATCAGTACTAAAACTGTAGAGAGTGATAACAAAGTTCAGATAGTACAGGCACCGGTTGAAGATAAAGGAACTCAGGTGGTTGAGGTTCCTAAGACCGATGACGATGAAAATAAGGTGTTTAATAAAGTAGAGGTGGAAGCTGCATTTCCAGGCGGAGAAGCTGCATGGAGAAGATACCTTCAAAATAACCTGGATGCCAATACACCTATTGAGAATGGTGCTCCACAAGGCACTTACCAGGTGATCGTAAAGTTTATCGTAAGTAAAGATGGAAGTATAAGTGATGTACAGGCTGAAACCAAACACGGATACGGAATGGAAGATGAAGCTGTTAAGATCATTAAGAAAGGTCCAAGATGGACGCCGGCCTTGCAGAACGGACGTAACGTTAACGCATACCGTCGACAGCCTATCTCGTTTGTGGTCTCGGAAAATTAATTTAAGATTTGAATTCTTTGTATGCTCCTGCTAAATGCGGGAGCTTTTTTTTAAAACACGAATTACACCAATTGCAACAAATGCTTTGATAGCCAGCCTATGAGTATAATTCGTGCATTGGTTTTGTCTATTTATATTTGAAATATGATAAACAAATTATCTGGTTGGGATGATACTATTGTTGCCTTGGCCACAGCTCCGGGGATGGGGGCTATTGCTGTGATCAGGTTGAGTGGTGAAAACGCATTTGAGATCATAAATAAATTATTCCCTTCTAAGAATATTGTTAAACAACCCACCCATTCTCTACACGTTGGAATATTAAAGAACGGCTCAGATCTGATCGATGAAGTAGTTGTTTCATTGTTCAAGGGGCCGAAAAGTTATACGGGGGAGAATGTTATTGAGATCAGTTGTCATGGCAGTCCATTCATTCAGCAAAAAATAATACAGGCTTGTATTGAAAAAGGAGCACGGTTGGCGAAACCTGGCGAGTTTACTCAACGGGCCTTTTTAAATGGCAAGCTGGACCTTACCCAGGCTGAAGCCGTGGCAGATCTTATACTTTCCAATACAGAAGCTTCGCAAAAAACCGCACTGAATAATATCCGGGGTGGATTCTCAGAAGAATTAAGGCTTATGAGGGAACAGCTGATACAGTTTGCTGCTTTGATCGAGCTGGAACTCGATTTTGCTGAAGAAGATGTTGCGTTCGCCGATCGCGGAAAGTTTTATAAACTCCTTGAAGTGATCAATCATACAGTACGCAAGCTTATCCAGTCATTTCAATTAGGTAATGTTATAAAAAATGGTGTAAGCGTTGCGATCATTGGTCAACCGAACGCAGGAAAATCCACATTACTAAATACATTGCTGAATGAGAACCGTGCGATCGTGAGCGAGATCGCTGGAACCACCCGGGATACTATTGAAGAAATCCTAAATATAAATGGGATCTTATTCCGGTTAATAGATACTGCTGGCATAAGGTCACACAGCACCGACGTAATAGAGAATATTGGTATTGAAAAGAGCCTGCAAAAAATGAATTCGGCAGATGTAGTAATATATATATATGATGCAAATAATGAAACTGTCGAGGGCATTGAAAAGCAAATTGCAAAGTTCAAAGAGCTTTCAATAAAATATATTTTAGCAGCCAATAAATCAGACCTGAACAGTAAAGATTATTACCTGCAGAAGTTCCCTGGCATCCGCGATATATTCTTTATCTCAGCAAAAAATAATAAGGGTATTGATGAACTAAAAATGAGTTTGTATGATCACACAGTTCATTCCGCTGTTTCTATTGACAACAATATTGTTACGAATACCAGGCATCTTGAAGCGTTGCAACTTATCCAGGCCTCTGTCAATGAAATAAGAAACGGCCTTAATGATAACAGGTCCGGTGATCTGCTCGCACCTGATATACGAAGCTGCCTTTATTATCTTGGCGAAATAACCGGGGAAGTTACAAATGAGGATAAGCTGGATTATATTTTTAGTAAATTTTGTATCGGAAAGTAACCACTAAAAACAACCGGTTACAAAAAAGACATAAAATCGCATAAAAGCCCTTTAAATAGGGCTTTTTTATTGATTTAAAGTTGTGGGTTATTCTGTTTTAATATTGGTTTATTATGTTTATATTTGTACCTCATTTGTACCTGAGGTGACTGAGGTACAAAATTTAGGAACTTATGGCGAATTTATTGCGCTTATTTATACTTAAATAACCTTATTTCTACTAAGATACTCTAAAATCATTCTATGAGCTCAAATATCAGGATCAATAAGATTTGCCAACAATGCGGGAAGGAATTTGAAGCAAGAAAAACGACCTCAAAAACCTGTTCTGATGATTGTGCTAAAAGGCTGTACAAAGCCAGGAAAAGGGCTGGAATGATTGAAGCAGTCCAGGTAGAAACGCAAAGAATCATAAACCATCCGATTAAGGATTTAAAAGCTAAGGAGTTTTTAACCGTTCCTGATCTTGCCCGGTTGCTGAACTGTTCCAAAAGAACCGCATATTATTTAATTAACAGGGGAGATATAAAAGCTGTAAACCTTTCCCAAAGAAAGACCCTCATAAAGCGTTCAGAGATTGACAAACTATTTGCATAACAATAAGCATAGATCAAATGGCAACCAAAGTTAAATTAAGACAAAAGGGAATTTCAGGAAACAGGCAAAGCCTGTATCTGGACTTTTACCCGCCAATACTGCACCCCGAAACAAACGAGACAACGCGCCGGGAATTTTTAGGACTTTATATCAACAGTGAAAGTTTTGTAGATGAAAAAGGAAAGACAAAAAAGATAACGCTTTCTCCTATTGATAAGCAGCACAACAAAGAAACCCTGCAGCTTGGCGAACAGATCAGGCAGAAAAGAGAAAATCATATCAATAAACCGGAAATCTATACAGGCTATGAAAAGGAACAATTGAAGATTAAGGAAAGAGGGGAAAGGAACTTTGTAGAATATTTCAAACAATTGGCAGATAAACGCAAAGCCTCAAATTATGATAACTGGGTTTCTGCTTATGCCTATCTTGAAAAGTTTACAAATGGCATTCTAAAATTTTCTGACCTAAATGAAAAATTTTGCAATGACCTTAAAGAATATTTATTGACCACCAAAAGTAATAAAAGCAGCAAAACCACCCTTTCCCAAAACTCGGCCTTATCTTATTTCAATAAAGTAAAGGCGGCCTTAAAACAGGCTTATAAAGATGGATTTTTAATAACTGATCTTAACTCCAAAGTTGAGCAGATAAGGCAGGCTGAAACACAAAGAAATTTTCTCACAATTGAGGAACTTAATAAGCTAATTAAAACAGATTGCCAAAACCCGATAATGAAAAATGCAGCTTTGTTTTCAGCATTAACCGGCTTAAGGTTTTCAGACATTCAAAAATTAGTTTGGTCCGAAATTGAATACATTAAAGAAAACGGCTATTTCCTTCAATTCAAACAACAAAAAACCAAAGGGGTTGAAATGCTGCCTATTCCAAAACAAGCTTTTGATTTATTAGGCGAACAGAAAGAACCAACCGCTCAGGTATTTGCGGGACTTACTTATTCGGCTTATTCTAATAAGCATTTGTACCAATGGATAGGTGCGGCAGGTATCACAAAAGCTATTACCTTTCATTGTTTCCGTCACACGTATGCAACCCTGCAGTTAAGCAAGGGAACTGATATTTATACTGTTTCTAAAATGTTGGGACACCGAGAATTGAAAACAACGCAGATATATGCCAAGATCATTGACCAAACCAAAAGAGATGCTACCAATAAAATACATTTAGATTTTGATTGAGGTGGTAACCTGCCCATTTGTTTCTTCTATAATGAAATTAAGAGCAATGCCCTTTTTAAAAAGGCATTGCTCTCTAAAACTGCCTTAAAAAAATCCATGTAGGTTATCATCAAAAATCACCTGATATGAATCTACCTCCTCTACAATAACTTGGTCAATAATAACATTTCGAGCTTTTGTGGAGGCATAAAAATTATTAAATACTTCTACAACGGGAAACGTTTTCTGAACTTTATTAATTACCATTTGGGCAAACTTTTCCTGTTGTTCATTAAAAGGGTAGTATGAAAGAGACGATAAAACCTCATGACTTCTATTAACAATAGGAATTCTTGCCTTGTCTTCATAAGAGCAGAATATCACTCCAATTTTAAAAATTAAGAAGTTTATGTGTATTGTAATACTTTGTTTTTCATCAATACCTAATGATACCTTCAGATTAGGTGGAAATACAGGAAATTGTCTTAGCCCTTTTATATCCGATGTTTGTTTAAAGTCTGTAATTAGTTTCTCCCATTTTGAAATACAACTGGCAAGGTAATTTCCGGCCAAAACATAATCCTTATTTGAGGCGGATTGAATGAACGCTAAATTTCTGGCATCGTAAAACTTCTCGAGTATCTTTTTCAGTTGCATACAGCGATTTTAATTACAAGATGGTGAAAAACTTGCATAGACTGGTTTGAAATTGAACTCGGAGTCAGCCTACATACGGACATAGGTATAAAACATTTCAAATAAGACGCTACAAGCTAACTTATTTAGTTAATATCTACTATTAATTTTAGTTGTTTGTTTATCTTTGTTGTGTACCAATTTTATTTGCAATGTACAGTGGAATGAAGATTATCAACCCCGAAGCAGTAGTTAAAAGCTTTGAGGATTTTAGCTGTGGTAAAACACATATGGTTTTTTTGAACACAAAAGATTTTGAAATCCCACAGAGTCCTACCTATCCCTTAAAAGAATATAAAGAGCCCGAAAACTTTCCTAATTGTTGTCCTTATCATTCAGAATTGATGAAAATATCAAATGAAAAATTTGATAAGTTTCCTGATTGTTGTGAAAGACATAAGAAATTGAAAACCGCTCAATGGTTTAATAAAAGCAATTATTCCTATCTCCCATTGAAAGTTGTTACGACATTGGCTTATACAATACATTGCATTTCCAAGTGCCTGGAAAGCGAGAACTGGTATAGAGAAATAACAGATTATATTGATGTCACAATGTATAGTTATGGACAATTACCACAGGGATTTGGTTCGCCAGTCGGTATTGAATTATATGCAAACAACTTAGAACGAAACATCGAAAAAGAAAATGAAATCCCCGATGATAAAAAAAACAGAATTTTACATTATATAAAAAATTGGGGAATGCCCGTTTCCGAAGTTGAGGAAATTGATTTGATTCTTTTAATTACTACTTATAAAACATGGCTTAAAGATTTTCCTTTTGAAATTCCTTTTTTTTTGAATTTAAAAGAGCATTTTGAAAAACAAATGCCAATTCTTTCGGGTAAAGGAGAAACAAATATTTATACGGGGATAACAGCATTTAAGCTTACCACGTATAAAGGGCTAATTGAGTTTTTAGTAGCCACGACAGAAAAAATTCTTAATGAAGTAAATACCCTCGTTTTATATGAAAAGGGACAAATAACGGATATTCAAAAAACTAACATTGATGTTATTAATGCCAGCCATAGATTTAATCTGAAGAATATTAAAAGTACCCAGAACAAAGAACGTAAACAATATTCAAAAATTATTAAGACCTGGTTTAAATATGAGCGGGAATATTTAAGTGAACTTACTACTGCATTAAGCAAAGTTTTGCCTGTATTAAATAAGACCGAAACAAAGAAGGCCAATAGCAATATTCAATCGCCGG
>JBDSDG010000029.1:0-7805 GCA_039920685.1 Ferruginibacter sp. | reverse complement strand
GATGCACCCAGGATGATGAAGGCCTTTGAGCATTGGTTTGGGCCCTACCCTTTTTATGAAGATGGATACAAGATTGTAGAATCCCCTCACCTTGGTATGGAACATCAAAGTGCTACAGCTTACGGCAACGGCTACCAGAACGGGTATAAAGGAACGGACCTTTCTGGTACTGGTTGGGGATTGAAATGGGACTTTATCATTGTGCATGAAAGTGGCCATGAATGGTTTGCGAACAATATCACTACAAAAGATATCGCAGATATGTGGGTTCATGAAGGTTTTACAAATTACAGTGAAACACTGTTCATTGATTACTATTATGGAACGGAAGCAGGCAATGACTATGTGATCGGCACAAGAAAAAAGATCAGCAATGACATCCCTATCATCGGATCCTATGGTGTGAACAAAGAAGGTAGCAGCGACATGTATTATAAGGCTGGCAATATGCTTCACATGATCCGCCAGGAAATAAATTCAGATAAAAAATTCAAGAGTATTCTTACGGGTTTGAACACGGAATTTTACCATCAAACAGTTACAAGTAAACAGGTAGAGAATTATATCAATGAAAAGTCTGGCATTGATTTTTCAAAATTATTTGACCAATTCCTTCGAACGATACAGGTACCAATATTGGAATATAAGTTTGAAAATAATAGGGTGTCTTATAGATGGGATAGCGCAGTTGCAGGTTTTGATCTGAAACTAAAAGTATCATTTGGAAAAAAGGAGCAATGGATACAACCTACTTCAGAATGGCAATCTATAAAACCCGGTAAATGGTATGATGGAAAAACTTTTTTGGTGAACAGGAATTTTTACATCCGTACAAAGAACATCCTGTGATCCCTGAAAGTCCTGAAGAAATGATATTAATTAAATTTTTTAACCACATCTTTATTCTGGTCTAATCTTCCTCCGGCAACAAACCTGCTATTATAATATTGATCTTCCAGGCTGCTAATGGTTACACCATTATTGGTACTTGCGTGAACAAAGTAATTCAGGCCAATGTAAACACCAACATGGCTAATACCGCCCCTCGTATTAAAAAACACAAGATCACCCTCGTTCAGGTCACACTTTTCAAGCTTTGTACATTCATTAAATTGATCCCTGGCAGTCCGCGGAAGCTTTAGACCAAATACATCATTCATCAGCAAACCGGTAAATGAACTGCAATCGATACCGGTTTTGCTTGACCCACCAAAACGGTACCTGGTTTCCCACCAGGCATCAATAAAATTATAAAGGCAGTCATTTTTGATGTACTCTACATCACAGTTGAGTAACTGAGCATATTTAAAGTGAAGAGCAGATGAGCTTTCAATACTTGTTGAACCCGCAGATCTGTGTTTTACAGGAATGTCTAACAAATTATCTTTAAAATTGCCGGCTTTATTGCCATCAGGCCGGATTTCGATATTTTCAATAAACCTGGGAAATGCGTCGCTTTTACCTGCTTGTGTCTTGTGTTTTTGGGCTCCAGCATTTATTGAAATACCCGAAAGAAGACAGAAAGTAATAGAAAAAAATATGAAATTATTCATATGTAAATTGGATTTACACGTATGCACGACGAGATCTTTAGAATTCATTCCCCTTTGATGCAGTGGTTGTTTTCCTGGAAACTTCTGTTCTTTTACTCTTGTCCTACAAACCTTTAATAATAGTTTTCCTGATATTAGTGGTCAAAGTTAGCAATGAGACACCACAATTGCAACCATCAAGGACACTTTTTAACATAATACACTCATTCTCAGGGAAATTGATGGCCCTGTAACATTACCACGATCCTGTGGAAAAAGCATGGGTATGCCCACTTTTATAAGACCGATATTTGTAATCCAAACTTTAAACCCCGGATCCTTTTAGGAACATTATATGAAATTTTCGCACCTACACGTTCACACTCAATATTCTTTACTGGATGGAGCAGCCTCTATCAAAAACCTTTATAAAAAGGCTCTTGCTGATGGAATGCCTGCGCTTGCTATCAGCGATCATGGCAATATGTTTGGTGCATTTGAATTCGTAAAGGAAGCATACAACAACCTTGATGCGAATGGTAAACCAAAAGTAAAACCAATAGTGGGTTGTGAATTTTATATCACCCAGGACCGAACACGTAAAACATTCAGCAAGGAAGAGAAAGACCCACGCCATCACCAGATCCTGTTGGCAAAAAATGACCTCGGTTATAAAAATCTCGTTAAGCTTACCTCGCTCGGATATATTGAAGGAATGTATTCCAAGTATCCACGAATAGATAAACAACTTATACATAAATATCATGAAGGACTGATCGCTACAACTTGCTGCCTTGGAGCATTGGTTCCACAAACGATCTTACAAAAAGGTGAAGAGGAAGGAGAAAATGAATTTAAATGGTGGCTGAATATTTTCCAGGAGGATTATTATGTAGAGCTCCAACGGCATGGCATACCCGAACAGGAGAAGGTAAATAAAGTATTATTAAAATTTGCTGAAAAATATAAAGTCAAGGTAATAGCAAGCAACGACAGCCATTATGTTGATCAGAATGATTTTAATGCACACGATATTCTTTTGTGCATCAATACGGGTGAAAAGCAAAGCACCCCTGCCCTGAGGGAATTCACAGATGATGATGTGATGACAAAGAATAAACGCTTTGCATTCCCAAATGACCAGTTCTTTTTAAAAACCACTGCGGAAATGTCTAAGGTATTTGACGACATTCCTGAAGCGATCGATAATACAAACGAGATCGTGGATAAGATCGATCTTCTTGATCTGAAGAGAGAAATATTACTTCCATTCTTTGAGGTGCCTGCAAATTTTAAATCGCAGGATGATTACCTGGAACATCTTACATGGACAGGCGGAAAAGACAGATATAAAATACTTAGCCCGGAAGCAGAGGAACGTTTGAAATTCGAATTAGGTGTAATAAAAAAGATGGGCTTTGCAGGGTATTTTTTGATCGTGGCGGATTTCATAAAAGCTGGCAGGGACATGGGCGTTTTCATCGGCCCGGGGCGTGGATCGGCCGCAGGCAGTGCCGTAGCGTATTGTATAGGTATTACGAATATCGATCCCATAAAATACAATTTACTTTTTGAAAGATTTTTAAACCCGGAGCGTAAATCAATGCCGGATATTGATACTGACTTTGATGATGAAGGCCGCCAAAAAGTATTGAATTACGTCGTTCAAAAATATGGGAAAAACCAGGTAGCACAGATCATAACCTATGGAACGATGGCTGCAAAGTCAAGCATTGCTGATGTTGCCAGAGTGATGGACCTGCCTATTGCAGAAAGCAGGGCGATCTCCAAACTCATTCCTGAACGGCCAGGCATTAATTTGAAAAGATTATTGCACGCTCCGTTCACTGCAAAAGAAGCAAAGAATGGGGAGAAATCACTGGAGGAAAAAGAACAATTACAAGGTGAGGATATAGAAAATGCAAAAAAGTTAAGAGAACTGTATGCAGGAACAGATCTTAACAGCAGGATATTACATGAAGCAGAAATATTAGAAGGCTCTGTTAGAAATACCGGCATTCATGCATCAGCGATCATTATTGCTCCAAGAGATCTTACGGAATTATTACCTGTTGCAACTTCAAAGGAATCGGAACTTTGGCTTACACAAATTGAAGGCAATTCCATCGAAGAAGCTGGCGTAATTAAAATGGATTTCCTGGGATTAAAAACACTGAGTATTCTAAAAACCGCTTTGCAACTGATTAAGCAAAATCATGGAATAACGATCCAGATTGATGATATTCCATTAAATGATGAGAAAGCTTATAAGCTATACCAGCAAGGAGATACAAATGGAACCTTCCAGTTTGAGAGCCCGGGAATGCAAAAATATTTGCGTGAGTTAAAACCTGATAAGTTTGATGATCTTATTGCTATGAATGCGCTGTACCGTCCGGGGCCCATGTCATACATTCCACAATTCATTTTAAGAAAGCACGGCAAAGAGCTTGTAAGCTATGATCTTCCTGATATGCAGGAATACTTGGAAGAGACCTATGGCATCACTGTTTACCAGGAGCAGGTGATGTTGTTGTCCCAAAAGCTTGCAGGCTTTAGCAAAGGTGACGCGGATGTATTGCGAAAGGCAATGGGGAAAAAACAGATCAGCATCCTTAACAAAATGAAAGTTCAGTTCATTGATGGAGCTTCTGCCAAAGGACATCCAAAAGACAAGCTGGAAAAGATCTGGACCGACTGGGAAGCATTTGCTCAATATGCATTTAATAAATCTCACTCTACCTGTTATGCAATGGTTGCATACCAGACAGCATATTTAAAAGCACACTATCCAAGTGAATACATGGCGGCAGTATTGAATCATGCAGGAAGCATCGATAAGATCACTTTCTTCATGGAAGAATGTAAGCGAATGGGATTAACTGTTCTAGGCCCGGATATAAATGAATCCAACAATGGTTTTGCAGTAAATAATAATGGAGATATCCGTTTTGGATTTAGCGGACTGAAAGGCGTAGGTGAAGCTGCCATCGAGAACATTGTTGAGGAAAGAACAAAGCATGGTCACTTCAAAGATGTTTATGACCTTGTTAAGAGAGTAAATCTAAGATCGGTAAATAAAAAGTCATTAGAGAGCCTTGCGTACAGTGGTGCATTCGATTGCTTCAAAGAGGTTCACAGGGCTCAATATTTTTACCAGGTTCCCGGTGACAGCCCTGCTATTGAAAAGATCATAAGATTTGGTGCAATCGTACAATCTCAATCTGCTAATTCAACAAATACATTGTTTGGAGACCTGCAGATGCCGGATATTGTTGCTCCAAAATTGCCGGTATGTCCTCCTTGGCAATTAATTGAAAAGCTTGATTTTGAAAAAGAAGTTACAGGAATGTATATGAGCGGGCATCCGCTTGATAATTTTAAGTTTGAATTAAAGCACTATAATATTACTTCGCTCTCAGATTTTAATATTGTTAAAGATGCAGTTGATATTATTCCTACTTCTAAACAATTTCGGTTAGCAGGCCTTGTGATCGATATACAACACAGGCTTACAAAAACAGGAAAAAATTATGGTGTTTTAAACATCGAGGATTTTTCAGGTAAATCAGAATTTAGGTTATGGAGTGAGGATTATGTAAAATATACAAACTACTTGCATAAAGGATTGATCCTAATGATTGAAGGAGGGTTTAAGCAGCGCTATAACCAGGAGGAATATGAATTTAAATTTGCCAAATTGCATTTGCTCGAAACAGTTAAAAGTTCATTGACAAAGCAGGTAGTTATCGATGTTGCGCCCCAATATGTAGATGAAACATTTGTATCTTTCATTGACCAGAATATTAAAGCAAATCCTGGCAAAACTTCCATTAAATTTCAGATAATCGACAATGTCCGCAATTATAATTTCGGAATGTACAGTCTTGAAAAGAATTTTACAATGAATGATGAAATGGCAATGTTCCTCAACAACAATCAAAATATAGATGTAAGTGTTTTAACAGTTTAAGAAAGGCCTGCCAATTTGCTGTATTAACACAAGCATGACCATTGTGGATATGTCAAATGAGCAAGATCCTATAAATGGTTATAAATTTGCAATAAGAAAGATCTCAACCAAAAAACTTAAAAAATAAATTATATGGCACAGGAATTCACAGATGCAAATTTTAAAACAACAGTACTGGACTCAGATAAATTATCAGTAATAGATTTCTGGGCAGAATGGTGTGGTCCATGCAGGGCGATCGGTCCCGTCATTGAAGAACTTGCCAAAGAATACGATGGTAAAGTAAATGTCGGAAAAGTTAATGTAGATATCAACCCACAGGTTTCTATGAATTATGGCATCACCAGTATACCTGCGATCCTTTTTGTAAAGAATGGTGAAGTAGTTGATAAACTGGTTGGTGCACAACCGAAAGCTAATTTTGTAAAGAAGATCGAAGCACTTAAATAATATTCGCAGAGATTTTTAAAAATAAAAGAATCCCCTGTGTTTCAGGGGATTTTTATTTGATACTATTTATTCATTAATGCTGCACTTTTGCCAGCACATTTGGATCGTGTTTGTGTTTAAAGAATAGGAAGAACAACACAGCAACGATCATAACATAAACAGAAAACATTTGCCAGATGCCATGCCAGTCACGGGTTCCCTCTGCAGAAGTAAAATATTGCTGAATTGCCCAACCGCTGATCAATGCACCAAGCACTGCGCCGATTCCATTGGTTACCATCATAAAAAGCCCTTGCGCACTGGAGCGAATACTCGCATCCGTGGTTGTTTCAATAAAAAGCGAACCGGAGATATTGAAAAAATCAAATGCCATTCCATAAACTATACAGGAAAGTATGATCATCCATAAGCCACCTGCAGGATCCCCATAAGCAAAAAGGCCAAAACGTAAAACCCATGCAAGCATTGAGATCAGCATAACATTCTTGATCCCAAAACGTTTTAAGAAGAAAGGGATCGCAAGAATGAATAACGTCTCTGAGATCTGTGATATAGACATGATGAGAGTAGATCTCTTCACAACCACTGAATCAGCATAAAGAGGATTCTTTGCGAACTCAGACAAAAAAACATCTCCGTACATATTGGTCAATTGCAACGCTGCCCCAAGGAACATGGAAAAAAGAAAGAACAGTGTCATTTTTGAAGTGCCAAACAAAGCAAAGGCCTTTAAACCGAGCTTTTCAACCCACGTGGCATTCTCTGCGATTAGCTTTGGTGGAGGACATTTAGGAAGCGTAAATGAATAAATTCCCAGGACAACCGCAGCAGCAGCAGAAATATAGAACATATTTCCGGATGCTTTATTCCCGGTAAGGTTGGTGAACCACATCGCAATAATAAAACCTACAGTGCCCCAGACCCTTATCGGCGGAAACACTTTTACAACATCATAATTTTTGCTTTTTAAAATGGAATATGAAATTGAATTAGATAGCGAAATGGTTGGCATGTAGCAAAGCATCGCACCAAATATTATCCACCAAAATGTTCCCGGATCCTGAACAGAAGGAATATAAGCCAGGAATATTGCACCGACGATGTGCAGGATGCCGTATAATTTTTCCGCATTGATCCACCTGTCAGCAATGATACCCGTTACTGCGGGCATGATCAGTGATGCAAATCCAAGGGTTGAAAAAATAGCGCCGAATTCCGCCCCACTCCATTGTTTTGTACCAAACCAGTAATTGCCTACAGTTATTAACCATGCACCCCAGACAAAGAACTGCAAAAAACTCATCAATGTAAGCCGGAATTTAATACTCATAATAAAGCTTTAGAAAGAATGAACGATAAGGAACTGTAAGATACGATCAGTGATCAGTCCCTGGTTTTGATATCGGAAGATAGCATTTAAACGAAAACATTACAAATTCAAAACTAAAACTTTAGCATTGGTAAAACAGTCCAAAGTTGTTAAAGCCAACACTCATCAATAACTTTGCAAAAATTGTTTCATGGCCTCATCAATTGACATCTGTATTGATTCAACAACCGATTTCTCCTTGCGGGATATTGGTTCAAAAGTTAAACAAGGAATAAGGATCACTGATGAAGAATGCCTTGTACTTTTTGAAAAAGGAAGTCTTGCATTTGTTGGCGCGTTGGCAAATTTTATCAGGGAAAAACTTCATGGCGACAAAACTTATTTCAACAGAAATTTTCATATCGAGCCTACAAACGTTTGTGTATTCAGTTGTAAATTTTGTTCTTACTCACGCCTGTATGCAAACAAGGAGGAAGGGTGGGAATTGTCGATAGACCAGATGCTTGACATCGTAAAAAAG
>JBDSDG010000028.1:0-5530 GCA_039920685.1 Ferruginibacter sp. | reverse complement strand
GGTTATGGGTTGCTAGTTGCGAATTTTGGGTTGCGAGCTGCGAGTTGTTCTAAAATACCTGCAAAAAAAAAGTTCAGTATATAGTGCTGAACTTTTTTCTAATTATTAAATTAATGATCTTATTGCTGATCTTTTGCCATGGTGAGGCGGGTAAATTCTGATCCGCTGAATATTTTCGAAAGGCTGTTATCATTGGTCTTTTTCCACTTGGGTATTTTTACCTCTGATACAATCCGCCAAAAATTCTTCGACTTAAGGTCCTCATAATCATTTGATTTTACAAAGATGCCAATGATCGTATTCCTTTTTTTGAACTCGATCTTTACTGCTTTCTTTTCAAGATGATCGAACTCCAGGAACTTTGTTATTACTTCATTTACCATATACGTATTTTTTGCAAATATACGTTATTTTTCGGGTAAAAGGAGCATTTAGTTACCTAACAGGAGGCCCCGAACAGGTACAAAGCAGGTTATATCCTGTATGAAAAAGCATTTATATTCATGCCGGCACCAACCGAAGCAAATAAAACAAGGTCGCCTGGTTTTAGGGAATGGTCATTCATTTTATTTTTGCGAACACTATCGAACAATGTTGGAACCGTGGCTACAGAACTATTTCCAAGCAATTGAATACTCATAGGCATGATATCTTTTGGAATTTCATTGATGCCATATAATTTATACATTGACTTGATAATGCTCTCATCCATTTTTTCATTTGCCTGGTGAAGGAAAACTTTTTTAAGATCTTTTATAGCAACGTTCGCAGAATCGAGACAATCTTTCATGGCTTGTGGCACATGCTTTAAAGCATATTCAAATACCTTTCTGCCTTTCATTTTTAAATACCTGATATCCTTTCCTGCATCAGGATGAAATGAACCTCCATAATAGAGATAATCCACCTCATCCATACAGTGTGAAACACCCGCAGTTGACAAGATGCCCGCACCATTTTCAGTTGCCTCCCTTGCTTCAAGAATACACGCCGCTGCACCATCTGAAAAGATCATGCTATCCCGATCGTAATCATCCAGTACACGGGATAATGTTTCAGTTCCGATCACTAAACATTTCTTTGCTATACCAGCTTTAAAGTATGCATCAGATTGAATGACGCCTTGTATCCATCCAGGGCAACCAAACAAAATATCGTAAGGAATACATTTTGGGTTCTTTATCTGAAGGGTATGCTTTACACGGGAGGCAAGCGGTGGAAGAACATCTGTTTGAAAAGTATCTTTTATTATATTTCCGAAATTATGAGCTACGATCACCTGGTCGATCGTTTCAGGGTCACAACTTGCGTCCTTCAAGGCTTCTGCTGCTGCAATAGAAGCCATACCTGAAGAATCAATATCCTCTGAAGCATACCTTCTTTCCGAAATGCCGGTGATCTGCTGAAACTTTTGTATTACGCCATTTTGGTCGGTTGAAATACGGACCCCATCCTCCCCATAAAAATTATGAGCAAGAAAATCGCTATTCTTCTTGATGACCGTGGGAATATAACTCCCGGTTCCTGTAATAACAGATCTGATAGATTTCATTGTAAAAGGTATTGATTCAAAAATAGCCAGGGATTTCCAGGACGTATGTACCAACTGCACAAATTTAAATACAACGATTAATATAGATAGAAAAATAAAATCAGGTTGTAATTAGTTACCTGTTAACGTATTAGCTGTGATAGTCGCAATCGCTGTCGTCTACAATAACGACTAATTGCAAAAGAATTGGAGATCAATGATGTTATTAATTATTAAAACCATAACTTTGCAAAATTATTAATACAATACAATTAAAAAAATGGACACTAAAAATCAAGGTACCGTAAAGTTTTTCAATTCTGAAAAAGGATTCGGTTTTATTAAGCACGACGAATCTGACAAAGAAACTTTTGTACATGTAAGCGGCTTAATTAATGACATTAAAGAAGGCGACAAAGTTGAATTTGAGCTTCAAAATGGCAAAAAAGGTATGAATGCTGTTAATGTAACAGTTATTGGATAAATTAAAGTCATTTAAATTATCAAGGGCTATTGTGAAAAACAATAGCCCATTTTTTTTCTCCCGTATTTCAGATTATTTTTACCACTGATTAAAATAAAGATTATGAAACAAGTATTGTTTGTTGCTATGATGGTGTTAACCCTTAATAGTTTTTCACAAAAAGGAAGTGGGAAGATCATATTGGTTAAAGGTCAGAAGTTCATTGTAAAAGATACGATCACCCAGGAAACAGATATGGGTATGGGCATGTCTATGAAAAATAACACAACGTCTAAGTATAAATTTGCGATCCTGGATGTTAATGATAAGAATTACATAGCCACGAAAACACTAACGGATCTTAAAATGGCTATGGATATGATGGGGCAACAAGTGAATTATGATTCGGATAAAAAAGAAGATAGTGCATCTGAAATTGGGAAATCAATTCAAAATCTGAATTTGCCTGATACATTTACCCTGGATAAAAATACGGGCGCTGTAACGGTTAATAAGAAAAATATTATAGACAAAAAAAATGATTCAAATCCACTTGAAAATATGTTCGAATCGATGGGGAGCATTTCGGAAAGCAATTCCTCTGATCCATTCCTGATCATTCCGGCCGGTATAAAAGCTGGTGGATCCTGGGTAGATTCTGCTTCAAACGCCGATAACAAATGGATGAAGAAATATACTTTGACATCGATTGATAAGAATCTTGCAACGATAAAGATGGAAGGAAATGTTCAAAGCAATGTAAAAACAGATATGCAGGGTATGCAGGTTTCAATTTCGATATCAACAAAAACGACCGGGGAGATCATAATTGATTCAAAAACTTCACTCGTAAATAGAAAAAATACTATTTCGGATATTTCCGGAACACTTGAAATGATGGGGCAATCAATGCCCGTTACAGGAAAAGGTACAACGACTTCAGTATACGAATATTGATGGCTTTTATCTTTAAAGTGAGTTTTGTACAGCACCTATAATTTTACCGGAAGCATCTTCTTGTATGTATAACACCACCATATACTTTGAATGGTCATAATCAGCCGGCAACCGTAATGAAATTTCGGATGAGCTATTAACCAGATGCAATGTGGAGAAATCTCTCACAACATTATAATTTGTAAGTTTCAACCCACTGTTCTCTCCTTTAAGAATATTCGTAGTGACTGTTTTCTGAACGAGCGCAGCATTTAATGTGGTGTTGGGTAAATTTTTATCAATTATAAAGTTTGTAATAAGCTTATTCTCTTTTTTTATTAACTCTGTAATTTTAATTTCAAGTTGTGGCAATATTTTAAATGCCTTGTCTACGGCACTTGATATCTTAGCAGCATCGCTCCCCACAAATTCCACTTCCCCATTAACAATTAGCTGCGGCGTATACACCGAAGAGTTATCAATAAGCATTGCGTAATCCCTTTGCCGCTTGCTATATTCCGAATTGCTAAAAGGATCTTTCCATCCCAGCCTGTTCCAATAATCCACATGAAATGCCAGGGGAATGATCTGATCATTATCTAACAGGGTATATTTTCCGAGTAATGCGTCGGCTGGTGGACAACTACTACAACCCTGGGAGGTGAACAATTCCATAACAACAAACCCTTTTGAGTTACTGGAAGACAAAGCAAATTTTTTGGTAGATGTTTGTCGGGATGCTGTTGTAACGACAATTATGAATGCAACCAGTAATAAAGTACCTGTATAAAATTTAATATGCTTCATAATTTTATTAAAATTACGAAGTTCAATGTAGGATAGACTTCCAGGAGCAATAAATTAACTTTTGCTTTGCAGCCAATAATACCCGGATGCTGCAAAGAAGCATACTATTCCGACTATGAGCCAAAGGTTAAAGAAGCCGAGGTTAAAAGCAATGAGAGCACCACAGCTACTACCAATAACCTGGGCCAGGCTCCACGCCATAGTATACAATCCGGCATATTGTCCCCGATTAAGATCGGAACTGCGGCCTATGTAGTAACTATTCATAAACGGCATTCCTATCATTTCTGCGATCGTTATCACAAGCATTGAGAATATTGCGATCAGGAAACCACTTGCGATCGGAAGGTTCAACAAAATAAATGCTATGCCCATTGTTACAGAGGCATAACACATCAGCATGAGATATGGTTTTTTCCCTTCTAATTTAAAAACGATGATCATTTCAACAAGCGCGATAAGAACACCGTTCATTGCCATTACCATCCCGATCGAGAATTCATCCAGGCCTAAGCCTTCTTTAAAATATAACGGAACTGTAGTAAAAAGCTGGAAAAAACAAACCGCAAATAAAACAGTTAAAATTAAAAAGTATAGAAATTGCTTGTCCCGATATGGAGTAATTGCTTTACCAGTTGCATGATGCTCAAAATTTGTCTTTTGCTGAGACAAAGAAACCTTTGGCAGGATCATCAATAAAGATGTACCTGCGGCTATACTTGTAAATCCATCGGTCCAGAAAAGCAAATGGTAATTGATGGAGGCCAGGAAGCCACCCAGTGCAACGCCAATACCCCAACCAATATTAATAGCAAGTCTCACCAATGAAAAAGATTGTGTACGGTTTTTGATCGTACTGTAATGTGCGATCGCTGCCGCATTTGCCGGGCGAAAAGACTCATTCACCATACTTAAAAAAAAAGTACAGATACAGATGGATGAATAACTGCGCATTTGCCCAAGCGTTATGAACAATATTCCGCCTATAAATAACGCAGTGAATTGTGTGTAATAAAATCCAAACTTATCCGTTATTTTACCACCGATGAAAGCGCCGACAACAGCCCCGATACCATAAATGGCAACTACAAGCCCACCTTGCTTTGTTGTAAACCCCAGGCTTTTGCAATATAATGTCATGAATGCAAGCACCATTGTTCCGCTCCTATTGATAAGCATTACTGTACTTAGCAACCAGATACGCCGTGACAATCCACTATATGCCTCCTTATATAATCCGATCGTTGCAGTGATCATCTCAACAAGCTCATTTACCTGGTTATTAACTGGAAATCATCTGTTCTTGGTGCCCTTTCCAAAATATCCAAAGCGATTTGTGGAGGCACGGTAAGTTTTCGTGTAAGGGTATCCATCCATGCAATATCCACATGAACGGTTGCAGCAATCACATCGCTTCCCTTCCAAATCTCATGCTTCATGCTAAACCGGGCAGAATTTAAAGTCATCTTTGAAACCCTGGCATTAATTGTAACCTCGTCGCCAAATTTAAGCTCTCTCCTAAATGAACATTCCTCGCGAAACAAGATGGGTCCGAAATGATTTTGTTGCATTACAGCTGGTGTTAATCCGTTACTGACGAGAAAACCCATCCTGCAGAAGGCGCAAAAATCATAATACCTGGAATGCAATACATGAAAATTGGGATCAAGGTCAGCCCAGCGTATTTCCACTTTTGAAATGATTGATTCCATACTATTTGGTTTAAGTAAAAATAAAAAATCCTTTTCGTATAAAGGAAAAGGATTGAAAGATGGGTAATATCTAAATTATTT
>JBDSDG010000027.1:0-6724 GCA_039920685.1 Ferruginibacter sp. | reverse complement strand
CTCATGATATTGATCAAAACCCATAATTAAATTTTGGGATGAAGTTATTAAAATTAAGCCTCATGATTTTATTTATATAAATCAGGATCAGAACTTTTATTTATTATGATCATGTGGACACCGTTATGTTTGAAGTTCATTAAGCAATTCCCGGTAAGTAAAACTTATTAATTACTTGAAGCAGAAACCGTTTGACCTCACGAAACAAAATGATAAATTCATTGCCAGTTCAATTTAACTGGCATTTCGTGGGAGTCGCGGATCGGTGTCTTCTTTTAAAATCAAATAATACATGAAAGGTAAACGCTATCTTAAGGGAAAGGTTATCTTTAGCTCATGAAGGCAGGAGCATACATAATCTTGTTGATGATGAGCTTTTTTACAATTCAGCCAGTTTTACCGGTTGCAGAGCAAAGTCATGTAAACGAATGTTGCTCAAAAAGGCATTGCAAGAAGCCGGCTCCGGTTAAGAATAAGAAAGATAAGTGCGAAGGAATGAGTTGTAATCCTTTTGTTGGTTGCCCATACTATAATTTATTTTTGGTTAACAGACCTGCTGCTTCTATTTTCTTTATTTTATCAAAAGAGAAGATAATGGTGAGGAATGATAATAGAACGGTTCAGAATGATTTTGTGTTCTGGCATCCGCCTAATGTGAAGTCATAAGTTCATCTTAAACAAAATTATTTTACTAAAAAACATAATAAATGAAAAAAATATTTGTAGGTTTCCTGGCTCTATCACTAATATCAAGTACAGCTGTATTTGCAAATGGTGGTAAGAAAAAGAGGTCAAAAGCTAAGACAACAAAAGCTGCATCATGTCCAAAAACATGTTCGCAAAGCCATTGCCAAATGATGGGCAACTAGGTTTCACCATAATTACAGCCCGCTACATATGTGGCGGGCTTTTTATTAACTGCAAATAATCAAATTTCTATTCCTGGAACCGGTTAAATATTATGATTGCGGCAGACCCAAGCCACTTCTGCCTGGCCCCGGTAAAGACTTTGCCTTACACACGCTGTTTTCAATATTTTCATATTGACCATAATTTTTAATGATCATATAACCAGCCCTTGTATACAATTTAATTGCTTCGGGTTGTTTTTTACCCGTTTCCAAAACGCATTGTGAATAATTTAATTCAATCGCCCACAATTCCAATTGCTTTAAGATATTAAAGGCATATCCCTTTCCGCGGAATTCTGGTACTATAAACATTCTTTTGATCTCAACCTGGTGAACGCTCAATTCTTTAAAAGCACCACAGCCTATCGGTTTGCGATCCAGGTACCAAACAATAGCATGCCGGATATTATCTATCTTGTTGAATTGTGCATAAAACAAATGCTCGTCTCCATCCCTGGACGCAAGATCTATATCAAGCAAGCTAACAAGATTTTGAAAGTCAGGATCATCTGAAGATGTCCTTTTATAAATATTCATAAATGTTTACAATATCTACATAGTAAATGTAATAGCATTTGTTTTATTGGGAACCTTAGTAGCAGTTGAGGCTATTTTTATTACCACGTTTGTATTGATAAGCCAAAATCGGGTTAAGAAAACAAGAAGATAAAAGAGCAGAGCTTGATAGGTGAGTTTATTAACTGAGCACGAAGTAACACGTATCATTGTCCTGCTGCTCGATCGCAAAAATGGGGCTGGAGGAGTTAATAAATGAGGAGATCGACCTATTATCAAACGACGTTCACCCGGAAAAAGTTATGGATAAAATGGGAAATGCGGCGAACGATCTATCATAATGGATTCGATTCACAATAAGTTTTAAGGCTTTCTGTCATTTGTTGGAGTAATTCAAAAAGCAAGTTGCGAGCATCGTCAATTATGGGTAGATCTCCCGCATTCAGGAAACGGGCTGAAATTCCGCAGGTATTCTCATTAGATTTTTTAAAGACCATTTCGAATACCACTGACAGGTCCATTTCAGTGATCTTCCAGCTTTCCGCATACATAATGCCTTCATCATTGATAACCATCCGAATGGGAGATACAATTGCTTTATAATTTTCGAATGTAAAATGATGAATGCTTCCGACAAATGAATAAGGCAATTCCTGTTCAACTGTTTTTATTCCTGGCAGCCATTTAGCCCTGTCTGGAATATTCATCACCATCATATACACGCTAAAATAGTTGGCAGCTATAGGAAGTTCCAGGAAACTGGAGTTATCTGTACGGTAATAATTTTGAGATACCGGTGGATCAGGTACTTTTTTTCTTGCATCATTAAGCAATGCAAACCGATAGTTAACCTTACCAATAGACGCATATTCTTCCGATGAGGTTTTCCATTCCATGTCAATTGAATCTGGTGAATCATCTGCCTGTTCCAAAAGACGCTCCGTCATCAAAAGATATTCATGGTTATCAATGCTGTTTTTTAATAAGCGATGTGCAACGATCATTTCGGTTCCTGATTGCTTTACAAAACCACCGACCCTGATCTCTGCCAGGGGTCCATGGTGAGCAATAAACTTTAATGAAAGATTGATTATGGCCTGGCAGGCACCGCATGGACAAATAGTATATTGTTGCAACCATTTTCGCTGGAAATGAAAGGCATTGAAAATTTTTAGACAAATGCTTTGGATCTCTTTTATTGAGGTTGGCGGACCTTTGCGGATAAAAAGTACTGAATCTCCTTCTATCTCTGACACCTGGTATTCGTCACCAGCTGCATTTATGATTGTATCGATGAGTATATTGATAGCGTGGGAACTATGGCTAAGTTCAGTTGTGGTCATAAACTCAGTAAAACCACTAATGTCAGGTATCAATATCGTTGCTGTATTATCAGCCATATGGTAATACTAAGATAAGAAACGTATAAGCTTTTGTCAAGCTACCCAGGGTATTATCTATAAAAGTTGTTTTATTGATCTCATAATTTCAGTTTAACTCCACCATTTAAAACAAATCCTTCGGTGTGATTCCAGATATCATCAAATGTTGGATTGTTGTGTGGAGGATTTACAACAGGTTTGTATTTACTTTGTCTTTCGTCAGTAAAGTTTTCAAAATTTATAAAAACAGAGATCTTTTTAATGGTTTTTTGAGCGGCGAAGCCGAATTCCCAAAAGCCAGGGGTTTTAGTTCCATTATATAAATGTTGGCTGCCGGTAAAATAGCTTTCTAAACCTAATTTAAAATTATCTTCCTTTTCATACATCAGCGTCAGGTTCAGCTTGTTCCTGGGCAACAAAGGAAGTTGCTTGTTAATGGGCAGGTACATGGCTTTGGCATTTGTGAATGTATAACCAACGAATAGTTTTAAATTTTCTTTAAATATGAATTTAATGTTCGTTTCAAAGCCATTGGTGATAATTGGTTTAGCAGTATTGGCGAAAAAATAATTTCCGCCAATTTGTGATTGCAACTCCAATGGATTAATAATACTTGTGTAGAAAAACATTTGATTCACAATGAAGTTTAATTTACTACCAAGGTTTTTTTTGTAATTCACATCAGCAGTACCTCCGTAACTTCTTTCTGCAGTCACGTTATCCAATGGCAGCACGTTTCTATATTGGATACTTTCGGTTTGTTCTGTAAAGATCGTTGGTATCTTGTAACCTAATCCGGCACCTACCCTTGATACTATCTTATCGGTAATTTTAACTAACACGGAAATTCGTGGCAGCACAAAAGTTTGGTTTTTACTATAGTTGATATTTTTATAACTAACGTTGTCAATTCTTAATCCGGTTTCAATTTTTATTTTCTTATCCAGATCCCAGCTATCCTGGAAATATCCGCCAACGGAGGATGAGTGGTTGTTTTGCACTTCACTATGCTTTTGATCAAATTTCTCTAACACAAGATCCAAACCCGTGATAATTGTATGCTTCTTTTTAAAAAATATCATTGATAAATCAGTATAACTGTTTATGGTGGAACCGGCAAATGTATAGTTTGGGATATTGATCTCTCGATTAAATATGCTTATGCTTTGTTTCAATTTAAGACTACTCTTTTCTGCAAATCTCTTGTCAACTTCTATTGTTGATGTATTTCTAAGCGTTACATTTTTCTCAAAATAGGTGTGACTGGAATCCTGCTTTCCATCGATCACTTTCATATCTCCACCTTTCATATTGCCTTTCGTAAAGCTATTTCCAATCATTATGGTAATGGAAGGGTTTGGATAGAAAAATATCCTTGGGTTAATTGTATAATTTTTATTGTCCGGCAATTCCGAAAAGTCATCCTTATCCACATCATATGCTTTTTGAAAATTGAACAATGATAACAATGCATAACCTAACTTACCTTTCCTTTTAGAAAGGTAAGCCCCGACGTTAGTCTGACCAATATTCGATTGATTAAAAAGGATATCAACCACCTGTTCTTCTCCCGGGGTTTTACTGATAAAATTTACAACTCCTGCAATAGCACCTCCACCATATAATGTTGATGCCGGACCTTTGATCACCTCTACCTGCCTGAGGTCCAATGGTGGTATTTCGAGGATGCTTAGACCACTGGCAAAGTTTCCGAAATTTGGATATCCATCTTTTAGTAATTGCGTATACCTGCCGTCAAGTCCCTGTATCCGGATACTTGCATTGCCGCTTGTTGCCGAAGTTTGCTGAACCTGTAATCCTGTGCTTTCATGCAAAAGCATAGATACATTTGCCGGGCGCATATTATTTTTTTCGTCTAATTCCTCTCCATCAATAGTTTCAATCCTTGTAGGTGTATTCATGATTGTGCGGCTTGTTCTCACACTTTGGACAATTACTTCTTCAAGCTCTTGGCCATGTTCCATAAGGATCTGAACTGTATCCACGGCTAAAGGAAATTGAAGAGTATCCATTCGCTTTTCATAGCCGGTATGGCTAAAAGTGAAAACGTGCGGCCCATTTGAAAACCCGGCGAATTCCGCAAAACCATTTTGATCTGTAAATATTCCAGCATTGCCGTTTTGAATCATGATAGTCACATTTGACATTACTTTTCCACTGGTCTTGTCCCTGACTATGGTTTTGAAGGTGCTTTGTGCTATGGAAGGAAATAAATATAAAGTTGCGAAAAGCAACAAAAATAATTTGCGCATGCTAATTTTCTTTGATAATGAATTGAATGGATATTCACCGCTACATTAAGGTGACATCATCAAATTGACCTCGGAGGCTGCCATATATTATCAAACAAGTGCAATGGGATCCTGATATTGTTATAGGATATAACGTGAATAGTTTGATACAATCGTACAGGAAATGTAAATTTATTTAATTGAAGATTGGTTGCAACAAGGCCGCCGCAGCAAGTACAGCAACAAACCAGATCACAATTATCCTTTAAAGGCTGATCATGTTTTTCACCAGTACAAAGTTTTTCAGTAATTGTTTCTCCAAGGCATTCATTTGTGCAATAGCACGGAATGCAGGTAAATAGCAGGCTGTAAAGAACGAATATGATCGCCATATATCTCATCAAAGCAAATGTAACATTTATTTTTTTTTATTAGGGGCAGAAGCAACCATATAAAATGATCCCGGTTATTTCTAACCGGGACCATTACTGTTGTATATATATAGTTATTAATAGTTGTAAGAAACCCTGTTGCCATTTTGATCATAATAATAAGCAGTATTATTTGATGAAAGAATTCTGAATATTTTTTCAACGGTGGTAGGACGTTCTATTTGGACAAATTGCACTGGTGTAACACGATCTCTTTTGAAAATTCTGTCCCAGATCGAACCTGGTAATTGAGCTCTTGTCAAAGGTGTTCGTGTATCACGACGTTCTCCGTTTGCATGATAAACAGCTGTAGATCTCCAAACACCATTGTTAAATGTTGCGGTATAATCGCCTTTATATTTACTCCAAATAACATTGTTTGCGGCTGGGTAATCTTTTAACAGTGCAGCTTGCACCTTTTTAGGTTGATGGCCGGCACTTTTGCCGTGGGAAGAATTGTTATTGTCACGTGAGAACTCCCGATCCGATTTATTTTCCTGCTTTTCCGATTTATTTTTTTCTTTATCTTTTCCTTTGCCATGGCTGTTTCCCTGTGCAAGTACGGCCATTGAGATGGTAGTAACCAATAAGCTTAGTAGTAATTTTTTCATAATGGTAATATTTAATTGTGACATATTACCGGAGAGTGTTTAATAACCATGCCAATTGTTTATTATTTCGCAGTTACTCACAACAATCTTAGTTTTAACTGGAGTTTTTAACAGCATAGTGTTGAACAGTTAATTGATAAGCTGAGTTTTAACAATTGTAATGAGTTAGCAGTTAATCCTTACAGGTGGTTATCGTAAAGAAGTTCGAAGGCCTGTTTTATTTATCCTTTAGAAGCGTAAGAATTTCTGCAGTTCCACTGCGATTCATATCAAATACTAAACTGTCGGTTGTTAGTTTTGTTATTTTCACCATTATTTCCTGCTGGTTGTCTGGTTTTGTAAATAGCATATTGTTTTCTACTTTATAGGTTCCTTTTTCTACTGTTCCGGAATAACTGAAAGTATAATTTGCTTTGTCATCAAATGTGAAGTGTGTTCCCTCTGTATCACGGTTTGACGGGTTTCCATCGATTAGCCATTCATTTGCTGACCAATTGCCTACTATCAATTTATTGTTTTCTGTATTTGCACATGATGCAATTGATGACAACAGAAGTATAATAACGATTTTTTTCATATCCTTTAGGTAGTTCCGGTTTTAGATTGTTTAGTCTGTCTGGA
>JBDSDG010000026.1:0-18240 GCA_039920685.1 Ferruginibacter sp. | reverse complement strand
AAACAAAAAGCCACCGTAAAAAGGATGGCTTAACCGCACGCGGTATTGAAGTTTGTGATGTGGTTGTCTGAGTTGAAGTTCTTGTAGAAACGTTCATGTGCATTTATTTTTAAAATAATAATGTTCTCTGTTCTTACCTATTGACTAACGTTAGCCTATAGGCGAAATAGTTCCACTAAAGAGACTGAAATTCTTTTAAGAGGAGAAAAATTGTCTTAAAAGCATTCATTTAATGGTTAGCTATTATATCTGTGTTCACAAAAAAAATATCTCATATCATTCTACAATGATATACTCAAATACAAATATGAAGGGGCGTGATTACTGTTTAACAAGGATGGATAAGTACAATCGAACAGTGAATTTAACGGTCATTTGGCAAACGAACAAAAAAATGAGCAATTTCATAGTGCGAATTTGAAAATAAATAGCTACGACTACAAAAACCAGCAAGCGAATACTACAGCAATTTGATCAATCGCAATACCTTTATGAACACAGGTCGTAATTGCAAGCCTGATTTAACTTATGGAACAGATAAATACCGAGGGCTTTAAAGTGATAAACAGCTGGCTTGATCAAAAGAACAGGAAGCCATTCTTATTTCAGCAGCAGGCATGGGAAAGTATTGTAAACGCTGAATCCGGGCTAGTAAACGCTCCCACCGGTTATGGTAAAACTTTCTCCGTCTTTTTAGGATCTCTCATCCAGTTCATAAATGAACACAAAAACTTCAGGTCGGTCAAAAATATTGGCCTTCAATTATTGTGGATTACGCCTTTGAGAGCACTGGCAAAAGACATCGGCCGTGCAATGGAAGAAGTGATCACCGAACTGGGTCTTCAGTGGAGGGTTGGCATCCGTAATGGCGATACGTCAATGAGTGAGCGGCAGAAGCAAAAAAATAGGGTACCAGAGGTGCTGATCATTACTCCCGAAAGCCTTCATTTATTGTTAGCTCAAAAAGGGTATGCAACCATATTCAGAACACTAAGGATCATTGCTGTTGATGAATGGCATGAATTATTGGGTTCTAAAAGAGGGGTTCAGGTAGAGTTGGCAGTTACAAGGATCGTTCACCTGAGGAAGGAGATGCGGGATCCCGGATACCGGTTAACGGATGGGGATCCTTCAAGTGGCGCACCAACCACTAGCATAAATTCCGGCAGTCTTTCCATATGGGGCATTTCTGCTACCATCGGAAATCTGGAAGAGGCGAAAGATGTATTACTGTCATCTATCAATAACAAAGGGAAAATTATTTCAGCAGAATACCACAAAAAAATTGATATAGAATCTATATTCCCCGATGAAATAGAAAAGTATCCATGGGCTGGCCATCTTGGAATAAAGCTGGCAGACAAGGTACTACCGGTGATAGATAGCTGCACTACGACTCTTATCTTTATAAACACCCGCGGAATGAGCGAACGATGGTACCAGGTATTGCTGGAAATTTCACCGGATCTCGCGGGAGCTATTGCCCTCCACCACGGCAGTATAGAGCAGGACTTACGGATATGGGTAGAGGAAGCCTTGCATGCGGGAACACTTCATGCAGTTGTTTGCACTTCCAGCCTGGACCTTGGTGTTGATTTTCGCCCGGTAGAAACGGTCGTTCAGGTTGGCTCACCAAAAGGTGTTGCACGATTCCTCCAGCGTGCAGGCCGCAGTGGCCACCAGCCGGGGGCTGTAAGCAAGATCTATTTCCTTCCCACACATTCGCTTGAGCTTTTGGAAGCAGCAGCACTCAAGGAAGCTATCGCGAACGCGTTCATTGAAAGCAGGCAACCCTTACTGTTATGTTTCGATGTTCTGTTGCAATTCATGAGTACACTGGCGATCTCTGATGGTTTTAATGCTGCGCAGTTATTTCGCGAAATGAAGGCAACCTTTTGTTATCGTTACATGAGCGACGTTGAATGGCAGCAGTTGCTTCAATTCATTACGCTGGGTGGTGTTGCATTGAACCAATACGACGATTTTAAAAAAGCAACGGTCGTTGACGGTTTGTATAGGATAGAGAGCCGCCGAATAGCTATGCGTCACCGGATGCACATTGGCACGATCGTCAGCGATTCAATGGTAAAAGTAAAATTGCTTAGTGGCGGATATGTGGGAGTAATAGAGGAATCATTTATTTCAAAGTTGAAGCCAGGCGATGTGTTTACACTGGCAGGCCGCAACCTTGAATTTATAATGGTGCGGGAAATGACAGCAGTGGTAAAAAAAAGCACATCGAGCAAATCGATCATACCAAGCTGGGATGGCGGCCGAATGCCCTTAAGTGCAAACCTGGGATTCATGCTGCGAAAAAAACTGGATGATGCTGCATCAATAGCCAAAAGGAATTGGATCCAGAAACAGGATGAAATAATTTCTGCAGAAATAAAAGTATTGCAGCCATTGCTGGATCTCCAATTACGGCTATCACATATCCCTGGCCAGGGTGAATTGTTGATCGAGCACATTGAAACAAAGGACGGCTTTCACCTGTTTGTTTATCCATTTGAAGGCAGGCTGGTTCATGAAGCCATGGCAGCATTGCTTGCCTGGAGGATCAGCAGGATAACACCCATCACTTTTTCGATCGCAATGAATGATTATGGTTTTGAATTATTAAGCGATCAGCCCATCCCGTTAGACGATAGCAATGCATACGAATTATTCACTGCCGAAGGGTTGCTCTCAGACATCCAGAAAAGCCTGAATGCATCAGAAATGGCAAGAAGGAAATTTCGCGATATCGCAGTAATTGGGGGGCTCCTGTTCCAGGGTATGCCGGGTGAACAAGTGAAGCAAAGGCATTTGCAGTCGTCCGCTTCACTCCTGTTCAATGTTTTTAGTGAATACGAACCAGGAAACCTGCTTTTAAGACAATCATACAATGAAGTGATGCAACAACAAATGGATGAGCAGCGGCTGAGGGATATGTTGCAACGCATTCAAACCAGCAACATAATTATCACTTATCCAAAAAAACTAACACCGTTTTGCTTCCCGGTAAAAGTAGACAGCATGCGGGAAAATATTACCTCCGAAAAATTAGAGGACAGGATAAGGAGAATGCAACAACAACTGGAGAAGGGGTTGTTTTAAATTATGAATTTTGAATACTGAGTTATAATTAGAATGTAAAATGCGGAGTTTATAAAACTATGCATTTTACATTCATATATTATCATTAATGAAATTTAATTAACCAGGTATTTCCTGTTCACTGTATATAGTATTATAAAGATCAATGGTATGCAGATCCCCAGCAATCCAAAGCCTTTAAAAGCAATCGCTCCAACGAAGATTATAGTGGCGGCTATGGGCAATAATTCGCCGATCAGCCAGAAAGTATAACCCTGCTTTTTTAATTTTCTCATTTCAAGCGCGCCATAAAAACACAATAAAATAGAAACTGTTGAAAGGATCAATAGCGGCATCCGGTTCTCATGCATTTTTTGATACATGACCAGCGTTTCCGGAGTGATCATTCCTTTCATCCAGGATGGGGCATTATCCATTTTACCGCTATCAATAGCTTCCTTGAAATTATCATATGTCTTTTTTGATGTAGTAAAACTGTACATCGTGCCAATAAGTCCTATCACACATCCAATGAAGGTCAGAATGGTTAATACATTTAAAGAGGTCGGTAATTTTTGCTTTTCAAACTCATTGATGTTCAGCGAATCGTGAGGGTTTATTTCCTGGTTCATAATTGATATTTTTTTTACCAAAGTAAGCATATTAAAAATAAAATCAAACCGGTAAATAAAACAGGAGGCAAACAATTTAAATTTGCGTTTCAATGAATGCATTTTTAAACTTCTGTTTCCTTCATCAGAATTTCTTATTGACTGCTTCACGGAGTATTTTTTGGGAAGAAGAAAAGATATTGATCCTGTCGGATGTACACCTTGGTAAATCAGGCCATTTCAGAAAAAGTGGTATCGGTGTGCCGCAAACGATCTTTAAAGAGGACATGCAGCGGCTCATCAGCCAGTTGCAGTATTTTAAGCCACGCCAATTGCTGATAGTTGGCGACCTGTTCCATAGCAGTGCAAACAAGGAACATGATCTTTTTACAAAATGGAGAAAAGATCTACCGTCAATTGATGTTTCACTTGTAAAAGGAAACCATGATATACTCAGAGCAGCAGCTTATGAACAAGCTGGTATAGACGTATACCAGGAAGAATTAAAGATTGGCAGCTTTTTATTTACCCACGATATTAATCTATGCAGATCATCGGAATTGTATTGTTTCAGCGGTCACGTTCATCCTGCAATACGGATCAATGGAATGAGCAGGCAATCAATTACCCTTCCTTGTTTTTATTTTGCAAAAAATCATGCGATATTACCGGCCTTTGGAAAATTTACAGGGACTTATATAATAGATCCGAAACCGGCTGACCATGTTTTTGCCGTTGTTGAAAATAAGATCATGCAGATACAGTAGTTCTTAGTTCCTGGTTTCTGGTTCGAACTATCAAATATGAACTATGAACTATAAACTACGAACTATAAACTATGAACTACGAACTATAAACTATGAACTAAGAACTATGAACTTTCTTCCTCCTCTCCAACTCTCTCTTTATCAATCCTAACTCCCTGCCGGTTTGCCCGGAGATGGAACTATTTTCCTGTGCCCGCCGCATCAGGTAAGGAATCACATCGTCTATTGGGCCAAAGGGCAAGTACTTACTCACGCTGAACCCGCTTTTCGCAAGGTTAAATGTAATATTATCACTCATTCCATATAGCTGTGAAAAGTGCACGTGTGCGTGAGCGTGAGTGATGCCCATTTTATCCAGCAACTGCGTAGTATATAAATTGCTGTATTCATTATGAGAGGCAACTATAACAGAGATATCTTTTAATCTTTCAACACAAAATTCTACCGCGGCATTATAATCCTTGTCACAGGAATCTTTATCTGGTTGTATAGGGGAAGGATATCCTTTATCCGCAGCACGATCCCTTTCCTTGTCAATATAAGCGCCCCGCACAAGCTTTACGCCCAAAATAAAATTTCGATCGATCGCTGCCTTGTAACTGTCATTTAAAAAAGAAAGCCTGTCATGACGATAAAGCTGAATGGTATTAAAAACGACTGCCCTGCTTTTATTGTATGTGTCCATCATGAGTATCGTAATTGCGTCAACAGGGTCTTGTATCCATGTTTCCTCGGCATCTACAAGAACACCCACATTTCTCCTGTTGCCGAATTCGCATATCTTCAATAACCTGCTCACTGCACGCTGCCACTCTTCTTTTTCCTTCACAGGCAGCAGCTCTGTCACCTTATGATATCGCTTCATGAGGGTTCCCTCACTATGATGCATAGCCGCATCTACTTTTTCCAGCAAACCAAACCTTACGATACCAGTAATTTTGATACTCATAAAAGGAATATTCTTCTGCGTGGATGCATAACCGATAACCTTGATGAATTCATCGGTTGCATGTTCAAAGCCGGCCTCTCCGTCTTTCCCTCCTTCCACGCCATAATCAAGTATTACTTTAACATTGTATTCGTCCAGCTTATCAGCAACCGGGGCAGTCTCACCCAGTGTTTCGCCACCAACAAACTGGCCAAATATGGTTTTTTTGATGACCATTTTGATAAATGGTATCTTAAACTTAAAAGCAGCTGGCATTATCTTAAGGCCCAACCCAAGAAGAAATGAATTTCCCATTGTTGAGAATAAGAAATGCGCTCTTTTTAATTCTTTAGACGACTTATATGCAAATGCATATTCGGTATTATCAAAGGAGATCAATTTTTCTGCCGGCTTCAGATCACTGTTCATAAAAGAGATATCAATTAAACTATAAATCAAAATTAGTGACAAACTATAAACAATGGATAAATAAAATCAGCAGAATATTTCCATACAATGTATCGGGGAATTAATGGCTCAGGCTTCTCCTTATCTTTGTATAAATTTTGATGATGGACAAAAAAGCAAGTGAATCCCTGGTGATAATGACGGAGATCGTATTACCCAATGATACAAATAACTTTGGCAATCTCATGGGTGGCAGATTGATGTATTGGATGGACATAGCGGCAGCGCTTGCAGCGATGAAACATTGTGCAGCACCGGTCGTTACAGCTTCTGTGGATAATATCTCTTTTGAAACCCCTATCAGGATCGGAAATGTAGTGCACATACAGGCTACCGTTACCAGGGCATTTAACAGCAGCATGGAGGTACATTTAAATGTCTGGGGTGAAGATGCGATGCAACAATACAAGTACAAAAGCAATGAAGCCTATTATACTTTTGTGGCCCTGGATCCAATCGGAAAACCAAGGGCGGTCAATAAAGTTATCCCTGAAACTGCCGAAGAAAATAAATTATTCGAAGGGGCGCTTCGCAGAAGGCAACTACGGCTCATACTTGGAGGAAAAATGAAACCGGAGGAAGCCGAAGAATTGAAAGCTCTTTTTGTAAAATAGATTTTTTATAAACCTGTCGATGATCAAAAAGCTAAGTAATTCTTCCCCGGGATTTCGATGCGTTTATAATTTACCGTTATTATCATTTTTAATTTATTGATCGATGATAGGATTTACTTTGTATAATATAATCACGTGATATAATCTTTCATTTTCCAACTTTTAAGAAATAAATGTAAAAAACTAGTTTTTATTGTTATTTTTAATAAATCGCAATTCTTTATTATTTAAGTAAATCATCAACACATGAAATTATTCTACCAAACGGGGAAGACAGCTGTCTTTTCCACCCTACTGCTTTTATTCATTTGTTTTGGTACAAAGACCATGTCCCAGACAACACTAACAACAACGTTTGCCAATAACAATGGCTTTTCCCTGGTCACTTTCAATTTTACAAACAATAATGCGGGAGCTGTGATCATAACTGAAATTGCCAGTGTAGCCGGCATCTCCGGGCCCATGGGAGTTGCAGCGTATTACAAGGCATCTGCTATTGCAGGCGCACCTGGCACCATTGATCCGGGTAATGGCTGGAACCAGTTTGGCTCCGCTACCATAACCGCTATCGCAAATACTACAACATCAATTCCGCAGCAGTTCATGACAGGGTTATCCCTGATCGTACCGGCTGGTGCCACTTATGGTATTGCAGTCCAGGCAGACGCTTTACAATACAGCACACTAACAGCTGGAACATATACAACAGTTGGCGGCGGGGCAGTCATAACCACCGGTACCAATATCGGTTTCGCTGGTGATGTGGCACCGAATGCACCAACATTTACACCAAGAGGATTTATTGGCAGTATCACTTTTTCAGGCGCTTCACCTTGTACAGGAACTCCTGCTCCGGGAGCAACTCTTTCTACAGCCAATCCTGTTTGTGCAGGAATAAACTTTACATTATCAACCCAAAATTCAACACCGGGATCAGGTGTTGGCTACCAATGGCAATCTTCCCCTGACGGAATGGCCTGGACGAACATCGCAGGTGCAACCAATTCAAATTACAGTACATCTCAAACTGTGGCAACATACTACCAGGCAAACGTAACATGCGGCACTGTTACAGTAGCTTCTACACCTCTGCAGGTCACTATGAATCCGCCATTGACCTGCTATTGTGTTGCCGGAAGCCCGGATGTTGACTTTGAAAAGATCGGCCTTGTTGAATATGGCACGATAAGTAACCCGTCTACCTCTGTAGGCCCTTATGAGGACTTTACAGCGATTTCGACTACAATAGAAAAGCAAAATCCCACACCAATAACAGTTACCATTGACAACCCGTTCAATACAGACCAGGTAATTGTATTCATCGATTACAACCACAATGGAAGTTTTGCAGATGCAGGCGAAACTGCTTACACTTCTGCATTAGGAGTTGGACCACACACGGGTACGATCACGATTCCACCGTCAGCATTGCTGGGACCAACAAGATTAAGAATAAGGTTGCATGATACAGGTTTTGGGCCAAATTCAACTTCATGCGGTAACTCTACATACGGCCAGGTAGAAGATTATACAGTTGATATTGTTCCTTGTACGCAGGGAACGATCAGCCAGCAGCCTGTTGACGTTACAACAAATTGTTCTGGTAACGCGTCATTCTCTGTTACCGCAACGGGTACAGGACTTGTGTACGAATGGCAGGAAAGAGTGAACAGCAGTTCACCATGGACCATTGTAACTAATGGAGGTATTTATTCCGGCGCCACAACTGCAACGCTTACCCTTTCTGATGTTACTTCAGCGATCAATGGCCACCAGTTCAAGGTAGCTATCGGTGGAGGTTGTACGCCGCAGTTCCTGTCAGATGTTGCAACGCTTACTGTGGGCCCTTTGGTTGCAAATGTTACACCGGCATCTGCTACAACTTGCAGCGGATCTTTACAAGCCCTGTTCATTTCTACAACTGCGCCTCCAACAACACAAACCTTTTCATCCGGTCCTATCGCAGTACCAATACCTGATAATACTCCTACAGGAGGCAGCAGCGTAATTGCTGTAAATGCAATACCTGCAGGAGCAATCATTACAGGCATAAAAGTGAAATTTACGATGGCGCATACTTATTCCGGTGATGTGGCCGTAGTATTAAAAGCTCCTAATGGAAATATTCTCAACCTTGATTATTTTATTTCATCTACAGGGGCTGCAGGTGCAGGCTTTGTAAATACAGTTATAAGTTCACAGACATTACCGCCATTGCCATACTTAGGCAGCAGCTCTAGTCCATATACAGGCAGTTTTGCCCCGGATGCTGTGTTGACAATCATTCCAGGAAATCCACCTGCAGGGCCTACAGGATTTATACCAAATGTTGATAATTTCCCGGCCTTGTATTCAATTGGAAACGGAGATTGGACTTTTGCAGCATATGATGCCTTTAACCTTGACGCAGGATTGCTAACCGATTGGTCAATTGATATTACCTATGGTGCTCCCTTCTCAGGAGTGTGGTCGCCGGCCGCAGGGTTGTTTACCGACGCAGCAGGAACAATTCCATATGTTGCGGGCACATCTGTAAATACTGTGTATGCTTCTCCAACAGTTTCTACGGATTATTCAGTTACGATCAGCACAGCAACTTGCGGAACAGCTACAACCATAGTTCCTGTAACTGTGGGAACTGCAATTTCTGGTGCAATAACTGGTGCATCTAACCAAATGGGATGTACTAATGGTACAGCAACATTTACTGCCGGAGCTGCTGTTGGGGGCCCGATCACTTATCAATGGCAGGAAAGTGTTGATGGTGGCGGATCATGGACTGATATAGTTGATGGCGGAATTTATAGTGGAGCAACTACCGCAACACTTACTTTAACAGGAGTACCGGCAACTTATAACTCTTATCAATATCGTGCAATACTTTCTGTGGCTGCATGTTCAAGTACAGTTACTTCAGCTGTTGGAATCTTAACGGTCAATCCTGCACCTGATGTTCAGATACAAGCAGGACCAACCACCCAGATATACCCTGGCATTACCAGCACGATAACTGCTGCAGTTTCACCAAGTGCTGCATCAAGCTACCAATGGTATCAAAATGGCGTTGCTGTTCCTGGCGCAGTGGCATCAACTATAGTAGTAGATGTTGATCATCTTGGAGAATATACTGTAAGTGTTATTGATGTGAACGGTTGTGAGAGCACATCCTCCTCAATATCGATAACAGCTGCTTCAAATGCATCGGCATTTATCTACCCAAGTCCAAATACCGGACAGTTCCAGGTTAGGTATTATGCCGCTCCGGGAAATCAGATTCCACGCTCAGTGACGATCTACGATTCAAAAGGTGCAAGAGTATTTACCAGATCCTATAACAACACTGAACCGTATAGCCGGATGGATGTTGATATGACACATTATAACAAAGGAATTTACAGGGTTGAATTATCGGACAGGAACGGCAGGAGGATAAAAACCGGGTCGGTGATAATATTGTAAACTACATAGATTTTTATGAAGCCGCCTTATGATAAGGCGGCTTTTTTTATGTTCAAGGTGAAATACTGTTAAGCGAATTGTAATCGCCTTGAATTAATTATAGACTAATCAGTCAGGCAGGATGCGATCAATCACAGCAATCTCCGTAATGGAATTTAAAATCAATTTATTTTAAAATAAATATTATAACCGTTGTCAAAACATTGTTAAGAATAAATAAATATCCTTAATTTTAGGTGAAATATGTTGGGCTGACAGGTCCAGCAGATTTATTATCATCACTAAATCTACATAAATGAAAAAAATTTACTTTCTAAAAAAAATTCGAGGAGTTTTTCAAAGTTCACTTTTGTTATTGTTATTGATCTCTGTTTTTTCAGCAAAGATAAATGCACAGACATATGTGAATGGGAATCTTAGTACCGGTGCCACCTCTAGCACGGGAACAGCTGCTCCTGCAGGATTTACCTGGAGTGAAGTTCAACTTGGTAATGTAAACGCAGGATTTGGGGCGAATATTGCTGCAAATCTTACAATTGCAGACGATTTTACGGTTCCGGCAGGTTTGCCATGGACAGTTACAAAGGTTACTTTTTATGCTTACTCTACTGGTTGGGCAGGAACCACTTCTCCCTTTAACGATACCAGGGTTCAGATCTATAATACCGACCCATCAGTTGGTACTCCGGCTCCAATTTACGGAGATCTAACAACAAACAGATTTGCTTCTTCCACTTCTGCAAATATGTACCGGATCTTTAATGCAACCCCGGGAACTACAAGGCAAATCTGGAAAATTGAAGCGAATGTGTCTACAACCCTTGCACCGGGAACATATTGGATCGAGTGGCAACACGGTTTGACAGGTGCAACGAGTAATTTTTCGCCTGCAAGTACAGTTCTTGGTTCTGCTACAGTGGCGGGTTATAATGCAAAGCAACATGACGTTGCTGCTGGAACCTGGATTAACCTGGTTGATGGCACGAACGCAATGGATATGCCTTTCCGGATAGACTATACTACTAACCTTTGCACAGGAACTCCTGCCCCGGGCAATACGGTGGCTTCTTCCACATCAATATGTGCAGGTTTAAGCGTTAATTTATCATTGCAAAATGCTACAACGGGATCTGGTGTTATTTACCAATGGCAATCTTCACCAACCCTTGCCGGACCTTATACCGATATAGTCGGGGCAACAAATAGTACTTATAGCAGCTCACAAACGGTTGGTACTTATTACCAGGCTACTGTTACTTGTTCTGGTAATACCGGAACGTCCACTCCAGTATTTGTTGATATGACACCACAGGCGAACTGTTATTGTACGGCCGGTTCCACAAACGTTGATCCTACCTTTGAGAAGATCGCAAATGTTACTTTCGGCACTATCAATAACTCTTCAACATCGCTGATCGGGTACGAAGATTTTAGTTCATTAACCCCTGTGGCTTCGTTCGAGGCAGGATCTACAGTTCCATTTACAATAACAGGTAACGCCAACACTTATCCGGGTGATGTTGTTCGTATCTGGATAGATTATAACCAAAATGGTAATTTCAACGACGCAGGTGAATTGGTTTATGAATCTGCTGCAAGTGCCGGACCATATACCGGAAATGTGATTTTCCCTGTTACGGCAAATACCGGAACTGTGAAGATGAGGATCCGTTTGTATGACGATACTTTTGGAAATGGAAACAATACACCTTGCGGAGATAATACATACGGCCAGGTAGAAGACTATCTTATTAATATAACGCCGTGTGTTACAGGAGCTATAGCTACGCAGCCAACTGCAATGACCTCAAATTGCGGTGGAACAGTAGTCTTTAACGTTGGAGCAACCGGAACAGGGCTTACGTATCAGTGGCAGGAAAGTGCTGATGGAGGTGCTACCTGGACAATTGTAAATGATGGTGGTATTTATTCCGGTTCAACAACGGGAACGCTTACCCTAACTGGAGTTTCATCGTCCTTGAGTGGTCATCAATTCCAGGTTTCTATCGGTGGCGGATGTACGCCAATTTTCCTTTCTTCTGCGGTTACTTTAACTGTTAACCCATTGGTTGCTACAGTTAGTACTCCTCTTCCAGTTCAAATATGTAGCACAGGTGGAAGTCCTCAGGCCATATCTATTACCAATGCTTCCGGAGCAACAACTACAGTAAGTATACCTTCAATGGCATTAGCTCTCGCAATTCCGGAAGTTGGTGTAACAGGTATCAACAATACTATTAATGTTACCACTATCCCTGCTGGTGTTAGTATAGTGGGACTCAGTGTTACGCTAAATGTAACCCATACATGGGTAGGTGACCTCGTTGCGGTATTAAAAGCACCTAATGGTCAAACGATCAACTTGCTTACTATCTTAAATGGCACTGGAGGAGCAGCTCCTTCTACTGGATTTACAAATACTGTGATCAGCTCTGAAGGAACCGATCCATTGGATGATCTTGCAGCAAGCCCTTTCACCGGAACTTACGCAGCAAATCTTTTCTTAAATCCAATTATCGGTCTTCCAGTTCCCTATCCTGATCCATTACCAGTAGGTCCAACCGGCTTTTTACCAACTACCACCAGCTGGAGTGATCTATTCAGCACCGCAAACGGTGGATGGACACTGGCTATATATGATTCTTATGATGATAGTGGAGCACCGGGACAACCAGTAAACCTATTGGATAACTGGTCAATCAATATTACCTATGGCGCTCCGGCGACGGGCATATTCACGCCAAGCGCAGGATTGTTTACAGATGCTGCAGGACTGATTCCTTACACTGGCACAGCAGTGAACACTGTTTATGCAAATCCAACTGCCAGTACAACTTATTCATTGGTTGTTACAACACCAACTTGTGCTTCTGCAGCTTTAGATATTCCGGTTATCATCGCAGATGCGATCAGTGGTACTTCTACCGTAACTTCAACTCCTGCATGTGAAGGTGGCACTATAACACTAACTTCATCTGCTCCAACAGGTGGAACAACATATGGTCATCAATGGCAGGTTAGTACTGGAGGTGGCGCATTCACAGATCTTGCAGACGGTGGAGATGTAGATGGCGTAAATACAAACACGCTGACACTTTCCAATTTAGCAGCATCGATGAATGGTAACGTATACAGGGATTCGATATTTGTTACGAGCTGTAATTCATTTGTGATATCAAACACGGCCACTCTTACAGTGAATGCTCTTCCGGTAACAACACTTGTTGATCCAACGGTTACCAGTTTGTACCCTGGAATTTCATCAACTATCAGCGTTCCAAATCCTCCAGCCGGAGCTACTTTCCAATGGTTCTTAAATGGTGTTGCAATTCCAAATGAAACATCAAGCAGTATCAATGTAAATGTTGACGGATTAGGTGAATATACTGTTGAGGTTACCTCGGCAGGCGGCTGTGCAGCTCTTTCAACAAATTCTGTTACAATCACATCTGCTCCGAATACTGCTTTATTCATCTATCCTAACCCTACCAATAATGGTATATTCCAGGTTAGGTATTATGCAACACCTGGTAATCCGATTGCACGTAATGTGACCATTTTTGATTCTAAAGGGGCTCGTGTTTATACCAGGATGTATAATAGCACTCAACCTTATAGCAACATGGGAGTTGATATAAGCACCCTTAGCAGGGGAATTTACAGGGTTGAATTATCTGATCGTAGTGGAAGGAGAATCAAGACCGGATCAGTTATCAGGCTTTAATTATTTATTATTAATTTTCAGAGGCCGTCATTTGACGGCCTCTTTTTTATTGTTGAAACAAGGGAAACCATTGCCGTATTAAAACCCAAATTCCGTTATAAATACTTACCTTTGCCACCCCGTTTAAAAAACCGCGGGATCTATGTATGTCTTTTAATATTAACAAACAACTAAACGCAGAAGAACAGGAGCCGATGGCAGCAAATGCCGAAGCTACTGCGACAACAAATGAACCTGTTGAGATGGAATCATCCAATGGTACGGAGACAATTACCGCTTCCGCTCCTGAACCAATGACAGCTCCGGCTCCGGAACCTGTTGTAGAAACTGCTCATGACGACTTTGACTGGTCACGTGACAAGCGTAACGTGGCTGCTTATTCTGCTGATGAAAAAGCAAAGTATGACTCCGTTTATGACAACACTTTCAAACAGATCAATGATGGAGAAATGATCCAGGCAACTGTTGAATCTCTTACAAAAACAGATGCTGTAGTAAACATCGGCTTTAAAAGCGATGGCCTTATCTCGTTGAATGAATTCAGGGATATGCCAGGCGGAGTTAAAGTTGGTGACATTATCGAAGTAATGGTGGTCGAAAAAGAAGATAGGGACGGCAACCTCAATCTGAGCCGTAAATCTGCACGGATCACCAGGGCGTGGGAAAGAATTGTTGAGGTAAACAAAACTGGCGAGATCGTAACGGGACTGGTTACCAGTAAAACAAAAGGTGGATTGATCGTTGACGTTTTTGGAATGGAAACCTTCCTTCCAGGATCTCAAATTGATGTGAAGCCTGTAACTGATTATGACCAGTTCGTAGGAAAGACAATGGAATTCAAAGTTGTTAAGATCAACGAAGCAATTAAAAATGCTGTTGTTTCACACAAAGCTTTGATCGAAAGCGATATTGAAGCACAAAGAGCAGAGATAATCGGCAAGCTTGAAAAAGGCCAGGTATTGGAAGGAACGATCAAGAACATCACTGATTTTGGAGCATTCCTTGACCTTGGTGGTCTTGACGGATTATTATATATAACTGATATATCATGGGGTCGTATCAACCATCCTAGTGAAGTATTGAAAATGGATCAGAAGTTGAACGTGGTGGTTTTGGATTTTGATGACGACAAGAAGCGTATCAGTTTAGGATTGAAACAACTAACGCCTCATCCATGGGATACATTGGCAGAAAACCTTAAAGAAGGTGAGATCGTAAAAGGCAAGGTAGTTAACATTGAAGATTACGGTGCATTCCTGGAGATCATGCCTGGTGTTGAAGGCCTTGTTCACGTGAGTGAGATCACCTGGGCAAATACACCAATCAATGCAAAAGAGTTCTTTAAGCTGAATGATGAATACGAAGCTAAAGTGGTAACACTCGACAAAGAAACCCGAAAAATGAGTCTTTCTATCAAGCAAATGACAGAAGATCCATGGAGCACTATCGAAAATACTTTCCCTGAGAACAGCCGTCACATGGGAACTGTGAAGAACATCACTCCTTATGGTGTGTTCGTGGAATTGTCTACAGGAATTGGAGGAATGATACATATCAGCGATCTGAGCTGGTTAAAGCGTTTCAATAACCCTAATGAATACACGAAAGTTGGCAACCAGATCGAAGTGATCATTTTGAACATTGATAAAGACGGCCGTAAGCTTCAGTTAGGACATAAGCAGATCGAAGAAGATCCATGGAATTCATTGGAATCAACATTTGCTGAAGGTTCATTGCATGAAGGAACTGTTGTGAAAAAAGATGACAAAGGTGCTATTGTTCAATTGCCATATGGTCTTGAAGGATTTGCTCCTGCCCGTCACCTTGTTAAGGAAGACGGTAAGTCTATCATTGCAGATGAGATCGGTAATTTTATGGTGATCGAATTTGATCGCAATGATAAACGTATTGTGTTAAGCCATACCCGTCTTTGGGAACAGGAAAAACAAGAAGAGAAGCAAGTGATGATGAAGGAAAAACAAGCCGAAGCTGAAACTACCAAGAAAGCTGTTAAGACCATACAGAGCAAGGTAGAAAAGACAACACTTGGTGACCTTGGAGTTCTTGCCGGCCTGAAAGCCAAGATGGATAGCGATGCAGCTACAAGTGACAGTAAACCTGCTGAGCAAGTAGCGGCACCCAAAGCTGAAGCACCTGTACCTGAAGTTACTGAGCCAACCGATCAGTCAGAAACTAGCACAGGTGGAGATGCTGAAGCTAAATCAGAATAATTTAAATTAAAGGTAAATATCAAACCCCCGGAACCCGGGGGTTTTTTTATGGTTTAGATAACCCAATTATACTTTGTGCTTATAAAGATTTCATAAAACATTAGATACCATTAAATTCTCCGGCGATAGCCATACTTTTAAAAAAGAAGCTAATGAAAATATACCAGATCTCCGGGTGGCGCCAAATCCGGCAAAATGATCAACTACAATTAGATTGGAAGGCTTCAGCCAATGGAGAAACAACCTTAAGAATAACGGATCTGTTAGGCCGTACCGATCTTACGCAGGCTGTTTCAGAATCTCTGAGGCAAATAACCACCTGAAACTTCAGCTAAATGGATTGAAAAAAGGGAATTATTTTCTATTCATCTACTCTGGCCAATCGACAAAAACCGGGAAATTCAGCGTTGAATAATCGGTTGACCGAACTAAAGAAAAGAGGAAACATTTCGTTTCCTCTTTTCTTTCTTATTATATTAAAACAATCCTAATCAAAAGAGTCGGCATTCAGGTGCACTTTAGTTACATCGTAAAAATGGTTCTGCAAATTATGCAGGCTTATTTCATTCACAATATGCCTGGTCTCATCCCTGTACCAGATCTCCATCCTGGAAAAGTCTCCTTCTTTTGGGATAAGCATTCTGAAAGCCCCCTTCATATATTTAATTGTGCCGTCATCATTCACATGTTTGTGAAATTTCAGATCCATTAATTCCTTCTCCGTTATTGGTATAGGATAAAGCTGTTCTCTTTCATACCAGAATTCCTGTCCTGTATCAACACATACCTGCTTTTCATCACCATTTAAATTTGTAACCTCTCCCCTGCGCCTGTCACCATCATTATCTGAAATTACATAATCACCTACTTTTAGCTCCGAGAATTTTATCATAGCTGGTCGTTTTGTTTTAAGGCAATTTAGATAAAAAAGTTGAACATGGTTGAAGAGTTGAGAGGTTGAAGCCTGTTTTCCGTTTAGAGCTTTATACATATCCTTCCTTCACAAAAGGAAACATTTAAACGATATTAAACCCTTAAACCACTTCAACGGTCCTATTCCGCCCAACTCATAACATATCCCGGGTTCTCAATTTCCAGCGCCGTTGTCGTTAATTGAAGCGGATGAAAGGTATCAACCATCACAGCAAGTTCCTTCGTCTCTTTTGCACCAATGCTTTTCTCAACTGCACCCGGGTGAGGGCCATGTGGTATCCCGGCAGGATGAAGTGTGATCATGCCACGGGTGACATGTTTACGGCTCATAAAATCTCCATCAACATAATATAATAATTCATCGCTATCAATGTTGCTGTGATTGTACGGAGCCGGTACAGATTGCGGATGATAATCGTACATCCGCGGAACAAAGGAACAAACCACGAATGCATTTGTTTCAAATGTCTGGTGAACAGGTGGCGGCTGGTGAACGCGACCGGTTATCGGCTCAAAATCATGTATGCTGAAAATGTATGGATAACAACATCCATCCCAGCCAACAACATCAAAAGGATGTGTTCCATAGTGAATGCCATATAGTATTCCTTTTTTCTTTGTTTTAATAATGAAATCGCCTTTTTGATCGATAGTCTGCAACTTTTCAGGGACCCGTATATCTCTTTCACAATATGGAGAATGCTCCATCAGTTGCCCGTATTTACTTAAATACTTTTTAGGGAATCGGATCGGTGAAAAAGATTCAACAATGAACAGCCTGTTGCTTTCATCTGTGAAATCCACCTGGTAGATACAACCTCTGGGTATTACAATATAATCACCATAACCAAATTTCAGTTCACCGTATTGAGTCCTTACAATTCCACTGCCTTCATGAACAAAGATCATTTCATCAGCATCCGCATTCTTATAATAATAATCTACAGTACCGCTTTTTGGAGCAGCCAGTATTATATGGCAATCATTATTTACCAATACAGCTTTCCGGCTTTTTAAAAAATCGTGTTCCGGTGCTACTTTAAAACCCTCGAAGCTGCGGTGTTTCAGCATACGCTCTTCAGCAACCTGCGGTGAAACATTTATCGGTTCGTCGCAACTTACAATAAGAGTTGGGGCGTACGAATGATAAAGCAATGAATAATCGTTTGAAAATCCTTCAGTAGAAAAAAGCTGTTCTGCATATAAAGTTCCATCGGGTTTACGGAACTGGGTATGCCGCTTGTGCGGGATTTTACCAAGTGTATAATAGTGCGACATGAGAATTAAAAATTAAAAATGAAGAATTAGAAATGTACACATCAGTGATAAATCATTCGGGTGTGACGCAAAGTGCAAGTGAAGCAAGCAGGAAATAATATTTCCAGGCACGTTTGTCAATGTGGTATGTAAAATTTCTAAAAAGCGGC
>JBDSDG010000025.1:0-16708 GCA_039920685.1 Ferruginibacter sp. | reverse complement strand
TATTGGCGAAGAGCTTTTTGGAACCATTAAGGAAACCATTGTGAATGGACTAACTGTTTTTAAAAACCAAAAAATAGTGAACAACAAAATTAAAAATGGACAAATAATTTTGAGAATCGATTAAACTTCAAACCTCTTAAAACTGCTTGTGAGGTCAAACGAATTATTATGGCATTTGAAAAAATAAAAGAGATCGTTAAAAGCCAGCCGGCATTTACAAACCTTGTTGATCTGGCTGCAGAGCGCCTTGGCGGGAAAGTATTATATGCAACTGATGATTTTTTTGCAGAAAAAGAAAACCTTTTAAAACCCGGAAGAGGAACTTTTATAACCGATAAATATACAGATCGGGGTAAGTGGATGGATGGCTGGGAAAGCAGGCGTAAGCGGATCCCCGGGCATGACTGGGCCGTTATTCAATTAGCTACTCCAGGCAAGATATCAGGTTTTGATATTGATACTAATTTTTTCCTTGGTAATCACCCCCCGCAAGCATCTATTGAAGCTGTTTACCTCAATGACGGAGCACCTGTGAAAGACTGGGATAGCGATGCAATTGAATGGGAAGAGGTATTATCTACATCTCATCTTGATGCAGGAAGCCAAAACTTTTACGAGTGTAACACCGATGAAATATTCACTCATCTGCGACTGCATATTTATCCTGATGGCGGTGTTGCCAGGTTTCGTGTTTACGGTGAAGTGTACACGAACTGGGAGGCGGTTGATGAAAATGAAGTAATAGACCTGTTAGCAGCCGTTAATGGAGGAAAGGCACTTGCCTGTAATGATATGTTCTTTAGTGCAATGGGAAATTTAAACATGCCGGGCCGTGGCGTAAATATGGGAGATGGCTGGGAAACCAAGCGGAACCGAACTCCCGGAAACAGGGACTGGGTAATTTTAAAGTTAGGCATTCCCGGAAGTATCGAAAAGATCGTTGTGGATACTTGTCATTTCAAAGGTAATTATCCTGATACATGTTCTATTGAAGCGTGTATGAGCTATAGTGATACTGCGGTAATTAAGGAAGAGGTCTTGTGGCATACTTTGCTTCCCGCACAAAAGTTAAATGCCGATAAAGAACATGAATATATCAAAGAGATATCTGACAGGTCAGCTTGCTCACATATAAGGCTCAACATTTTTCCAGACGGTGGTATCAGCAGGCTAAGGCTGTGGGGAAAGAAAAAGAAATAAATATGCTTGCTGTTATTTTATTAGTAGTATTATCTGCCATATTGCTCATGCTTATAATCATGACCTATTACTTACGTACTGTCAAGTCAGGTTATGAAGAAGCAGATGAGGCAGGTGAACATGGTGCAGAAAAGAAAAAGGATGGAATGATTGGTTCGCAGACCTTTGTTTACACTGCTATCATACTGGTTGTTGTTTCAATGCTGGTTGCAATTTATCTTTTATTACGAGGGACTATCTGGGAAGGACACATGATGGAATGGCTGAACATCATTGTAAGACTAATGCATATTACATTCGGAATTGCCTGGATAGGTGCATCCTTTTATTTTGTGTTTTTAGAGAATGCACTGAACCGTACAAAAGATGTGAGGGATGAACTTGCCGGGAATCTTTGGGCAATTCATGGAGGAGGATTTTATTACCTGGAGAAATACAAGGTGGCTCCACGATCCATTCCTAAACATTTACACTGGTTTAAATACGAGGCATATTTTACATGGCTTTCGGGTTTCTGTTTGTTGTTCGTTGTATATTATTTTAATGCTGCAGCAATGCTGATCGATAAGAATGTGCTGGACATTGGTCCCTGGACAGGTGTTGGTATTGGCGTAGGATCTTTTATTGTAGCATGGGTGATCTATGACCTTCTTTGCAAATCTCCATTGATCAAAAAGGGAATATGGTTTACTATCATTGGTTTCCTGGTTTCTGTTGCCTTTGCCTACTTCTACAGTAAAGTATTTAACAGCAGGGCTGCATATATTCATTTTGGCGCCATGCTTGGAAGCATCATGGTTGCCAATGTTTTTTTTGTGATCATACCTGCACAGAAGGCAATGGTAAAAGCGGCACGGGAGGGAACACCACTGGATCCGCAGTTAGGAAAAAATGCGGGAATGCGCTCTCTGCATAATAACTACTTCACCCTCCCGGTTCTTTTTGTAATGATAAGCAATCACTTTCCAAGCACATTTGGGAATCAATATTCCTGGCTTATATTGGCGATAATGACATTGGGAACTGCTGGTGTTAAGCACTATCTTAACCTGAAAGAGAAAGGACAAATTTCAATATGGGTAATGCCGGTCTCCATATTGATATTATTAGGAGCAGCATTTATGACCGCTCCTGAAAAACCGGGAGCCTGCAGATCGGAAGTTAGCTTTGGAGAAGTAAACACTATAATTCAAACGCGTTGTATCACTTGTCATTCTTCAAAACCCACAGATGATGTGTATACCGCACCTCCAAATGGAATCATGTATGATACACCGTTAGATATTGCCAAATTGAAAGATAAGATCATGCAACGTGTTGTGGTTACAAAAACAATGCCTCAGAACAATAAAACAAATATGACCCAGAAAGAAAGGGATCTGATAAGGTGCTGGATAGAACAGGGAGCAAGCATTAAATAATTGATAATTAAAAATTATTAATTAATCATTTAAAAACGGACGATGACTTTATTGGAATTTAATAAATTGGAAAGGAATGTTGCTGAGAAGGAATTGCACGCGTGTTGCGGTTCTCAGAAATGGTCTGGATTGCTGATGAAAGAATTTCCGTTCAAGAATGAAATGTATATGATCGCGAGTGCAGAGAGTAACTGGTACGGTCAATGTGCAGAAGCCGACTGGCTGGAAGCATTTACGCATCATCCGAAGATTGGGGATGTAAAAAGCCTGTCAGAGAAATTTGCCGGTAAAGAACAGGCTGGTGTTGCAACCGCAACTGAAAATACAATCAATGAATTGGCAAGGGCTAACAAGGATTATGAAGAAAAGTTTGGCTTTATATTTATTGTATGTGCCACGGGGAAGTCGGCGGGTGAAATGCTTCGGTTGTTACAGGACAGGCTGAAGAACAATAGGGATGAGGAGTTGAATATTGCGATGGGCGAGCAACATAAGATAACTATCACGAGGTTTATAAAATTGATCGAACTAGGAGACTGGCAGCAATTAAAAGTAAGCCAGCTGACAACTCATGTTTTGGATACTTCGGCAGGAAGGCCGGGAAAAGATATTACGATCAGGTTAAAGCGATCAATTAATAGTAGGTGGCAAACTTTTGCCCAGGGCATTACAAATGCAGATGGCAGGATCGGTGATCTGCTGCCACCGAATAAGAATGTAGATCCAGGCAACTATAAAATGGTTTTTGAAACCACTGAATATTTTACTGCAAATAAAATACATGGATTTTATCCTGTTGTTGAAATTGATTTTACCGTTATAGACAATGAACACTATCATGTGCCCTTACTGATAAACCCTTTTGGGTACTCTACTTACAGAGGTAGCTGAAGTTATTATATATTTATCTTATTGCACCATGCGTTAAAAATGTTCATTTTTGTAAACAGTACAGGAGTGCGACGCCACCGAAGCCAAATTGAAAAATAAATGTTTGGAAAAATAAAAAAAGATCATTGATGAAATATACGATCCCTTCAAAAAAGAGAAAAGAAATTTTTGGAAAACTGAAAAAGGCAAACCATTCATTTCAAAAAATCTATCCTGGTGACCGGCCGGAAAGGCAGGCTGTACACACTGTTTACGGGGGCGCAAATCTTTTTAAAGCTGATTCTGCGGCCATGCTTGGTCAAAGAGCGTTAGACACATTTAACTTGTATGCACCGGATTTTGTAACATTCGGTAGAATATTCAGGTTGGAAGGAATTGAGCAGGCAGATGGTTCACAGAGCCCGGCAGATCTTAAAAACATGTATGAATCATTAGGAGTTTCTCAGCAAAAAAGCCATCCTATGCGTTTGGCTTATGAAGTATACAATAAGGTGATCCGGAAATTACAGACTGAAGCAATAGAAGATTTCAGGATCGATTTTGAGGATGGATATGGTAACCGAAGCAACGAGGAAGAAGATAATACTGCGATGGAAACTGCAATGGAAGTTGCAAAGGGAATGAAGGAAAATTCGTTGCCACCGTTCATAGGTATTCGAATCAAGCCATTCACGGAGGAAATGAAAGAACGAGGGTTGCGAACACTGGAATTATTTGTGACAACACTTGTAAAAGAAACAGGTGGATTATTGCCGGAAAACTTCGTGGTGATGTTACCAAAGGTCACGATTCCTGAGCAGGTAAGCACGCTCGTTAGTTTCTTCGAGATACTTGAAGATGAATTAAAGATGAAAGATGAATTAAAAATGGAAATGATGGTTGAAACAACTCAATCTATTATGGATGCTGATGGAATTAACCCTTTATTCAGGTTTATCAAAGCGAGTAAAGGCCGTTGTATTGCAACACACTTTGGAACCTATGATTACACTGCCTCCTGCAGCATTACGGCAAAATACCAGGAAATGGATCATCCCGTTTGCGATTTTGCACATCATATGACAAAGGTTGCGTTGGCACATACCGGTATTTGGTTATCAGACGGCGCGACCAATACAATGCCCATTGGGCCTAATCGTGGTGAAGAAATGACTCCGGAGCAATTGCAGGAAAACAGGGATACGGTTCACCGGGCATGGAAGAAAGGCTATGACCATATCCGGCATTCTTTATGGAATGGGTTTTACCAAGGATGGGATCTAAACCCGGCGCAATTTCCAATGAGATATACTGCAGTATTCGCATTTTTCCTGGAAAGCTATGATGATGCAGTAGAACGCCTGAAAACATTTGTTGATAAAGCTGCGAGGGCAACTTTGATCGGCGATGTTTTTGATGATGCAGCTACAGGGCAGGGTCTTCTAAATTATTTTTTGAGAGCATTGAACAGTGGTGCGATCACGGAAGAAGAAGTTTTAGTAACGGGTTTAACGATTGATGAGATACGCGGCCGTTCTTTTAAAAAGATCCTGGAGAACAGAAAAAAATAATTGCACGCAGACAATTTCATGCAGAAACGCAAAGTTTGCAGAGCCGAAACGAAAAGCTTTGCGCCTAATGTATTTTTTCTTTCCGCCATTGCCTGAAACACTTTACACAAATGAATACCTGGCAATTCATACAACTTAAAATGGCTGATTCCATCCCTGTTATGCTATTATTTGTATTGGAGAGTAAAGGAAGTTCTCCCGGCAGACAAGGATTTAACATGGCAGTTGCTTCGGATGGCGAACTTTGCGGTACAATAGGCGGCGGGATCATGGAGCATAAATTTGTGGAGATGGCAAAGGCAAGGGTTCGCCAAAATGCAGACCAAGCTGAAGTTTACAAGCAGGTACATGATAAAAACGCAGCGAAGGATCAAAGCGGGATGATATGCTCCGGTGAACAAACGATCTTTATATATCAATTATTGGAACAGGATTCAAATGCAATTGTACAATTGGTTGAGAGCCTGGTGCGAAATGAAAATGGAAGACTTCAGATCACACCAACTGGTATGACGTTTTCCAATGAGATACCGGAACTTGATTTCTATTTTAAACAGGAAGCCGACGGTGAATTTTTGTTCATAGAAAAAACCGGTTACAAAAACCATTTGCACATAATTGGCGGCGGACACTGTGCATTGGCTTTGTCGAGACTGATGGCGGGATTGGATTTTTATATTCATGTATATGATGAACGTGCAGGATTGAATACAATGAATGCAAATTCATTTGCACATGCTAAAAGCGTGGTGAATTCTTATACAGAATTATCAGATCTGATACCTCAGGGCGATCATGTTTATGTTGTGATCATGACATTTGGATACCGCTCTGATGATATTGCTTTGCGGTCGCTGATGAATAAGCAATTCAAATATATTGGCATGCTTGGCAGCCGGAACAAGATCACTAAAATGCTTTTTGATTATAGAAAAGAGAATATTAATGAGGATATCTTAAAGCAGGTTCATGCGCCAATAGGTATTCAAATTAAAAGCCAGAGGGCAGAAGAGATAGCAGTCAGCATCGCGGCCGAGATCATTGCGATCAGGAATAAAGATCAATAAGTTGTCTTGTCAATTTTATTTTTCCATGCCTCGAAAACCTTTAATGCTTCTTCTCTTCCAAGATTTAAGATGGGAATCCTTCTCATGTCGATCTTTGCCGCCATTTCATCATAGATCATCGAATCATCGAAGCCAATATCGGCAGCATCCTGCCGGTTATTTGCATAGTAGATCACTTTTGGCCTTGCCCAATAAATAGCGCCCAGGCACATGGGACAAGGCTCACAGCTTGTATAAACTTCACAGCCATCCAGTTGAAAAGTTTGAAGGTTCTTACATGCGTCCCTGATGGCCACTACTTCCGCATGTGCAGTAGGATCATTCGTTGATGTGACCATATTATTGCCCCTGCCAATGATAACATCATCTTTAACGACCACGCAACCAAACGGACCACCATGGTTATTATTGATCCCATTCAGCGACAAGGCAATGGCTTCAAGCATGAATTTTTCTTCCCTGGTCATGTGTTAGGTTTAAAAGTGTGAGGTTGGCGGGTTGCGGGTTGCGGGTTGCAGTAATTTCATTTAACAATCTAATCTTTTTGATGGTTCCTAATCTTCCGCTTCTTCAACAATTTAAACTTTCACCCCTTCAATCGTCCTCACAATCCACTAAAATAATCATACCCCCTCTCATACCAATAGTCGGGCGGGCGATGGCTGCTAAAGAACATAGTTCCGATCCGTTTTAAATGCTTGATTCCATACTTAACGGGAATGATTAGACGCAATGGATAACCATTATTCATAGGTAACGGCGCCCCATTAACCTCGTAGCATAAAAGTGTTTGAGGATGCATCATACTTTTGTTGTCGATGCCTACATAATACGCTTCATCAGGTGTGACCAATCCTGTGAAACGCAATTTTGCCTGGTCTTCCAGTCCATACTTTTTAATAAAATCACTGAACCGGACTCCCCCCCAATGAGTTACCTGGCTCCATCCTTCAATACACTTAAAATCGAAAATGATCTCAGTCTTTGGTAGTGCTTTTAGTTCTTCCAGGCTAATATATTGAGTATCGCCTGCTGATCTGACAAGTTTTAATTTCCAGGATGAAGCATCAAAATCATTTTTCATTCCAACCGCACCATTCAGGCGAACATTTTTTGCTGCCATATCTTTTGGATATGTCTTTGCAAGGTGTTCATTGCTCAGGATATTGAAAAATATCGTTTCATTGCCTTCGATGATGGTCCGCAATGGCTTGATAGCTGCCTGCTCCTTAGGTTGCCGGTGCAGCCAGTTCCATCCCATTAATACGCTTGCGAGGAATATGATAAGAAATAAAAATGAGAGCAGGGTCTTATTGCGTACTTGCCTTTCTGTTAGGATCTCTTCCTTTTTATACATTGCGATTCAGTTAAGGTATTTTGTTGATAGGATCGGCAATTACAATTTGCTCCGGTTCCTTCAATGGTTCCACTTCAAAACCAGCAACCATCCCGCGGAAATTGTTCCAGCCGGCAAGGATAACCTGTAAAATGTGCACAACAAAAAACAGGACAAACAGAATAGTAATTATAAAATGCCCTGCCCTTGCCCATTCATACCCTCCAAGCATCGCACAAAGCCAGTATAACTGCACCGGCTTATAGATCGCAAGCCCGGTAAGCAGCATCAAAAATCCCAAGATGATCACACCTGTGTATGCGATCCTTTGTGCTGCGTTGTATTTTTTCTGCGGGGGAAGGCCTTTGCGAATGTGTAGATCATGCAAAATAACAAGCCATGCTTCTTTTAAGGAATGCTTGTCCGGAAATATAAGTTTCCATTCTTTAGAAAAAAGTAAGTAGAAAAAATATATAATCCCGTTGATAGCAAACAGCCACATAAAAACAAAATGAAGGTTCATACCTTCTGCCAGCCGGAATGGGATATTCAAGGCTTTATTGAATGAATCCGGGAAAAATTTTAAGACCGTCTTATCTCCCCATCCTAATTTGTAAACATCATTTGCCCAATAAATAAGCAAACCACTCCAGATCATTATGGTAAGTAAGGGAAAATTTATCCAATGTAACCAGCGTATTGCAAGCGGATGTTTTTTTATGATCTTCTTCATCTGCTACAATTTACTGATTATATGAAAAGATTCACAAATAAACTTTTTATCCAGGGGAATCCTTATAAAGGATAAAAATTTCCAGGCAATAGTGCCTGTGCTTTAGAACGATGAATTACTTTTTCACGAAATTCAATGATGCAGAATTCATACAATACCTTAAACCTGTTGGTTTGGGGCCATCTTCAAAAACGTGCCCAAGGTGCGCACCGCAACGGCTGCAGTTAACTTCAGTACGTTTCATACCAAAGCTGAAATCCTGGATCTGTTCAACATTTTTGTTATTTATAGGTTGCCAGAAACTTGGCCATCCTGTACCGCTTTCAAATTTTGTGGATGAGCTAAATAATGGCAGGTCGCAGGACAAACAATTGTACATGCCATCTTTGTGATTGTCCCAGTAGATGCCTGTATAGGCAGCTTCAGTTCCTTTTCGTCGGGTAACATCAAATTGAAGCTTTGAAAGTTGTTTCCGCCATTCGGCATCAGACTTAACTATCTCGTAACCTTTGGAATTGTTGTTTGTTTTCTGGGTTTGGGCATTACAGCCAAACGTTGTTGCAAGGATCAATAAGGCCATTGTTAATCTCATATAAAATATTTTATAAAATTACGGAAGATGAGCAGCGGGAGATTTAATTGTGGCCAACCTTTAACGTTTACTATTTTATATCATAATTTACATCAAAATTCAGCGTATGGGTATTTTAAAACAAGTCGCAGAATATCTTTATATAAAAAAAAGGGATCCAAATGACCAGCCTACTCAATGGATGAAATATATGCACGGGATTAACAGGCTCTCAATTTTTTTATTCCTGATAGCATTGATCATTATCGCCATAAAATTATTGCTTCGTTAAAAACCGTAGAATACTTTTTGCTGCATTTAACGAGGCATTCCCGCCACGGCCCAACAATTCTTTTAATGCTGCATAATCCATGCTTAACTGAGCTTTTCTTGTTTCATCGTAAAGCAAGCGATCTAATTCGGATGAAATATTATCTACAGTTAACTCATCCTGAATCAATTCTTTCACTACTTCCTTATCCATGATCAGGTTAACCAGCCCGATATATTTTATTTTGATAAGTCGCTTTGCGATCTGGTAAGAAATATTTCCTCCCTGGTAACAGATGATCTCCGGCACTCCAAACAAGGCAGTCTCCAAAGTAGCAGTACCACTTGTTACCAATGCAGCTTGGGATTGGTTCAATAACTCGTATGTCTGGTTGGCAACTGAACCAACATTTTTGTATGCTGATAGTAAATTCTGATAAAATTCATCCGGTAATCCGGGCGCCTTTGCTACAATAAATTTATACTGCGGAAACCGTCCGGCAACATCCAGCATGACCGGAAGTTTTTTTAATATTTCCTGTTTGCGGCTGCCTGGCAATAAAGCTATGATCGCTCTTTCAGATGTGGGGTTGGATGTATTTTTATGTTCCTGCTGAAATGCTTCCACTACCTCCACCAATGGATGGCCTACATATTCAACCTCAAGATCCCATTTCTTATAAAATTCTTTTTCAAAGGGAAGGATCACGAGCATTTTATCCACGTTCTTTTTTATTCCCTTAACCCTGTTCTCCTTCCATGCCCAAACCTGCGGCGAAATATAAAAGACAACCTTTATTCCCTGCTGTTTTGCCCATTTGGCGATCCGCAAATTAAATCCAGGATAATCAATTAATATGAGTAAATCAGGTTTATAGTTGAGGATATCTGTTTTACAGAATGCAAGATTTCTAAAGATGGTAGGAAGGTTTTTGATGACCTCGGTAAAACCCATAAAGGCAAGGTCGCGATAATGTTTTACCAAAGTAGCCCCCGCAGCATTCATTTTATCGCCTCCCCAACACCTAGTATCTGCATTCTTATCAAGCTTATGCAATTCCCTGATAAGATTGCTTCCGTGCAGATCTCCACTTGCTTCTCCTGCAATCATGTAATACTTCATAAGCGCAAATTAAACAAACCGTTTCAATGTGCTAATTTGGAAAATCAAATGTGCTAATTTGAAAATGTGCTGATGTACTAATTAAAAGTAAGTGCATTTAAATTAAACAGGATGATTAAACCTCAAACCTCGAACTTCAAACCTCAAACTTCGAACCTCGAACTTCGAACCTCAAACCTCCTCCTTACATCAATTTGATTGCGTAATTTCAACAATGTAATTCCATTGTTTCATGCACCATTATAAACCTGCCTATTATCTGCCCTTCTTATTCCTTCTTTTATTAATGGCCTGTCATGATGAGAAGAAAATAAAAGTAAAGGAAATTGTTGCTGATCCGGCGTCTATTGATGCGGTCATCCAAAAAAATATAAAGGATCAATTATCTTTTGCCAGCGATAATCACGGGTTGGTCCCGGATAGCTTCCGGATCGAACTCTTGCCTGTTCTGCTTGCTTATTATGAGGAGGATGATCATCTACCGCTATGGAGCAGTAAAGCTCAATGGAGTTCTTTTGTAGATCCATTTATCTCGTACCTTGACAGCTCAGTGGTTGATGGGTTATTTAGAGATGATTACCACTATGCTGATATCATGTTTTTGAAAGCATCCCTTGATGAAGACTCTGTAAAAAGAATGGACGCAGTGCTGTGGGCAAAGGCAGATGTTTTGTTTACAGATGCATTCATGCACGTGATCCAGGATCTAAAGCAGGGAAGGCTGCAGCCAGACACTCTTGACTGGAAACATGACCCGGCAAGGCATGCATCGTTTTTCATTCCTACCTTAAAATTGTTAACCTCTCTTCCGCTGGATAGCATATTAAAACAATTGCAGCCTGCTATACAGGGATATTGGCATCTTAAGGAAGGAATAAAAAATTTTTTAGACAGCATGGATACAAAGAATTACATGTATGTTCCTTATCCCTATAAAATAGGGGATAAGGCTGATTCCGCCTCTTTTGTGGAAAAACTAGTAGTGCGTTTTAAAGAAGCGTCTATACCTGTGAGTGATAAACCTGATTCATTACAATTGTCAATTTCAATAAAAAAATATCAACAACATGTTAAGGTAAATCCTGACGGAAAGATCTCTCCTTCTTTGATCCGGAAATTAAATATGACAGATGTTGAAAAATACAACAGGATAGCAATTACCCTTGACAGGTATAAACAACTACCGGATACAATGCCGGAGAAATATGTGCTTGTGAATCTGCCGGGTTATTATTTGCAGGTATGGGACATGGATACGATAACGTTTACTTCCAAAGTAATTTGTGGAAAGCCATCAACTCCAACTCCCTTCATAACCAGTGCGATCAATAATATGGTTATCTATCCAACATGGACCGTGCCTACAAGTATCATAAAAAAGGAGATCCTGCCGGGGCTTAAAAAGAGTTCCGGTTACCTGGCAAAGAAAGGCTTGAATTTATATAATAATAGAGGTGAACTGGTGGACCCGGCTACAGTTAACTGGGAAAAATATTCAAAAGGAATTCCGTACAAGGTTCAGCAGGGGAGTGGAGATAACAATGCACTCGGAGTTATAAAATTTAACTTTAATAATCCCTATGATGTTTACCTACATGACACTAATCAGCGTTATCTGTTTAAGAATAGTTCGCGGGCGCTCAGTCATGGCTGTGTAAGAGTGCAGGATTGGGAAAAACTTGCCTTTTACCTGGTTCGTAACGACAGCTTACACATGAAGAGTGGAGATACTTTGAGCTATAATACAGACTCAATTGTTAACTGGATCGCAAAAAAAGAAAAGCACCGTGTAGAAGTTAACAATAAAATTCCATTATTTATACGTTATTTTGGATGTGATGCAGTGCATGGAAGCCTTAAATTTTATGATGACATATATGATGAGGACAAAAAAGTAAAAGAGAAATACTTTGCTCATAATAGTGTTCGTCCTAAATAAATTCATGAATAAAACCAAAACAAACTGTTTCATTATTGCATTGGTCATTGGATCAATGATCTCCCTGTTACCCTCATATTTAAGTGCGCAAAAAATTATAAAAAAAATAAAGATCGGATCCGTTAAGACCAATGGAAAGATCATTTATGGTCAGGCGAGTTATTATGCAAATATGTTTCATGGAAGAATGACTGCTAATGGCGAAACATTTAGCCAGGATAAACTAACGGCAGCTTGTAATGTATTACCACTTGGGACATGGGTAAAGGTGACGAACTTAAAAAATGGATTATCAGTTATTGTAAAGACGAATGACAGGCTTCATAAAAAGACCAGCAGGTTATTAGATCTTACCAGGAGTGCTGCAAAACAGCTAGGCTATATTAAGCGAGGCTTAACCAGGGTTAAGATAGAATTGCTCGATCAAAGCAAATATGCAAGGTTAACAGGTAAATAGATATTCATCCACACAGTATCTCAGTTACACTTCTTCAAATTTTATACTTGAGTTTTTTAATTAAAAATGCAAGCAAATACTATGCACACACATGCATAAAATAATTTCATCATTTCGAACTAAGCAGCTATTTTTGCCGCGTTACTAAACCGACTAATATGAAGAAATTTATTCTTTCAGTTGCAACACTGATTGCCTTTATAATCTGCTATGGTCAAAATGATTATAAAAAAATGCCTTCTTTAGGGTTCCATCTTATTTTAAACGATTTTCAAACTGCATCAGACATACGCCAGAGAGGCCTTTCAACAGTAGCAAGAGAAAAACAATGGTCCAAGACAAGTCGCATGAAACCAGGTTTAGCAGTAAGTTATATACAAGGCCTTGGAAATAATCTTGATTTTTCTGCAACACTTTCAGGTTGTTTTGTAAATTACCCGGTTCCGGGTAAAACTGTAAATTTTGATGATAATTTACTATTGGAATTTGGAGCGGCCGGTAATTTAAAATTACTTCCGGATAACTTTCTTATTAATCCTTTTTTAACGGCAGGGATCGGAGCTTCGAAATTTAAAGGCTACTACAGTGCGTTCATACCACTAGGTGTTGGACTACAATTTAAAGTTACTGAAGGAATCTTTCTTCTTGCAAATTCTCAATATAGAATACCAGTAACGGAGAATGCCGCTTACCATTTTTATCACAGTTTTGGTGTTGCTGCATCAGTAAAAAAACGCCCGGAACCAAAACCAGTTGAAGTAGCTCCACCACCAGTTGTATTATTAGACAGGGATGGTGATGGTGTTAATGATGATGTAGATAAATGTCCTGATACTCCAGGTATTGCCGCTTTGCAAGGTTGTCCTGATAAGGATGGCGATGGTATTGCTGATGGTGATGACGCTTGTCCTGATGTTGCTGGTGTAGCTAAATACAATGGTTGCCCCATCCCTGATACTGATGGCGATGGTATCAATGATGATGACGATAAATGCCCGACAGTAAAAGGTGTAGCGCGTTACCAGGGTTGTCCGGTTCCTGATACTGATGGCGATGGTGTTAATGATGAAGAAGATAAATGCCCTAACCGTGCAGGTCCCTCAAGCAACCAGGGTTGTCCCGAAATCGCTAAAGAAGTGATCGAGAAAATAAATTTTGCAGCTAAGAATGTTTTCTTTGCAACAGGAAGTTTCAAATTGTTACCAAAATCATTTAAGTCTTTGGATGAGGTTGCAAACATTTTGAAAGCAGATGACCTGTTAAGGATACAGATCGATGGCCACACTGATGCCCAGGGTGATAGTGCCAAGAACCATACATTGTCTCATAACAGGGCACAAGCTGTTAAAGATTACCTGATTAGCAAAGGTGTTCCTGAAGATAGAACTAGCTCAACCGGTTATGGTGAAACAAAACCAATTGCTGATAACAAAACAGCAGCTGGCCGTGCCAAGAACAGGAGAGTGGAAATGACGGTTAGAAATTTCTGATAATTATCTTGATAGGGAAAAGCTCCGGATCTGATTCGGGGCTTTTTGTTTGAAAAAGAAGTTGAAGAGTTGAAAGGTTGAAAAAGTTGAAAAGTTGAAGAAGTTCCTTGCCAGTTAATCTGAATTTCAACTAAACGAGGTTATGTGTTTTATGATCCTGAATCAGAGCATCTTATCTAACCCTAATTTTAAAACCATCTAACGGATGTTATCGTTAATCCATCTTGGTTTGGCTGGGCATTTTATTTATAATACTGTGCTCCATTTTCATCGATTGTTTTTTTTTATAATAATCTATTTAAAGCATGGAACTTTAAAAAGGCCGTGTTTTATTGAAAAATATAATTAAATCTCACAATATAATATAAATTAATAATATTTTATATATTTAAAAGTAAATAGTATTTATATGTAAAAGTTGAGAATAAGTACCTAATTGGGGATCGTTAATTCAGTAAATTCTCAGTAATTTGCATCCATTACTTCACTGAATCAATTTCCGTCCCTAAAGATTAAGTTTATAAGTAATAATCTATATTCCTTTTACGTTATTCAAAGCGCAAATCATAACTGGTTTCTGCCTCTTCCCTAAGAATAGAAAAGCCCGCCAAAAAACGATTAATATTTTTAATATGCATACTATGTATACACGAAGTTTATTGAAGTTGTCCTTTTTCTGCGTTGTAATATTCTCGACTATAATATCGTCGGCACAGGTATTACCAACAGGTTTTTCACTAACTGATATTGGTTCCGGTTGGACTGAACCAGTAGGAAGTACATTCAATAACACGGGTACAAAAATGTTCGTGTGGGAAAAAGCAGGAAAAGTTTACGTACTTAACTGGAATGGAAGTGCATATATTAAACAAACAACCGCCGTTCTAAACATAAGCCCCGAAGTGGGAAACTGGAGAGATTTTGGAATGCTTGGATTTACATTGGATCCTAACTTTGACGTAAATGGATTGATATATGTGATGTACGTCGTTGACAGGCATCACCTGATCACGGGTGGCCTTCCTGCTAACGGCTACAGTGCATCTACAAATACATATTTTGCTGCAACAATAGGAAGGATTACCCGCTATCAAACAGCAATTAGTGGTGGTAACTTAGTAGCAGTTGCAGCTTCGCGTAAAATTTTATTAGGAGAAACAAAGTCTACGGGGATTCCGATACTGCATGAGTCGCATGGTGTAGGCTCTCTAGCTTTTGCCGCGGATGGAACCTTGCTCGCTTCATGTGGTGATGGTGCAACTTATGATGCAACAGACCAGGGAAGTTCTCCCGGAACATATTATGTGCAGGCGCTTTCTGACGGGATCATTACAGCTAATGAAAATGTAGGCGCCTTTCGTTCACAAATGATCAACTCTCACAGTGGAAAAATATTAAGATTAGATCCAACAAACGGAAACGGTGTAAGCAGTAATCCTTTTTATGATCCCGCTTTTCCAAGGGCCCCAAAATCCAGGGTTTGGGCGATGGGATTAAGAAACCCATTCCGTATGTCAATCAAGCCATTTACCGGTTCTACTAATCCTGCAACTGCTGATCTCGGGGAGATCTACATAAATGATGTGGGCTGGAGCGATATAGAAGAATTGAGTATCGTTACCCGGGCGGCCTCAAACATGGGTTGGCCGATCTATGAAGGAATGAGGACCAATCCTACCTATAATGTATTAACAACTGCAAATAAAGACGAGCCCAATCCATTATTCGGTGTAAATGGATGCAGCCAACAGTTCTTTACATTTCGCAACCTGTTGAAGCAGGCAACAGCGGATAATATTCATACAGTTTACAATCCTTGCAATCCGGCGGTTGAGATAGCAAGTGCGAACGACAACAGGTTCTTTCACCATTTACCTGCTATAGATTGGAACCATGGAGTTGCCATTGCAAGAGTTCCAATATTTAATACCAACGATTTTACTCCTACTACCATTGGCGGAACTTCCGGTGTAGAAGGAACACCATTTCTCGGTATATGTTCAAGTGCCGGATGCTGGTATATCGGTAACCAATACCCCGTACAATATACAAACACATTTTTTGTCGGGGATCTTTCCGGTAGCTGGTTAAAGAATTTTTCAATCCGGTATACCGATCAAATTGACAAGGTAAATGCCTTTACCACCGGTTTTGGAGCTATTGTCCATATTAGTTACAATCCGCTTGACAAATTTTTGTATATAGTTGATATGGGTGGCTCAACTATACGCAGACTTAGCTATGGCGGTAATATGGCACCGGTCGTTAAAATGTCGTCAGATAAGGTTTACGGGCCTGCAACGCTTGCCGTGAACTTTACCGGAACCAACTCTTATGACCCGGATGGCGGACCTATTACATATAGCTGGAATTTTGGAGACGGTTCCCCGGTAAGTACTTCAGGCACTCCATCACATAATTTTACTGCCCCGGGGCCAAATCCAAAAAAGTATATCGTTAAGCTAACAGTAAAGGATAACCTGAATGCAACAACTGTTGACAGCATAATTATTTCTGTAAACAATACGCCACCGGTTGTTTCAATTACAAGCCCGATCAACAATTCGCTATACACACTAGGCGAGGATACTGCGTATACGCTACAGGCATCTGTTACGGATGCTGAACATACATCAAATCAATTGAGCTATGTATGGCAG
>JBDSDG010000024.1:0-22954 GCA_039920685.1 Ferruginibacter sp. | reverse complement strand
CAGAATATATCGTTGGAATAAAAAATGTTACATTCAATGAATACTTTTTCCAGGGGCATTTCCCCGGAAATCCGGTTATGCCGGGCGTTTTACAGATCGAAGCATTGGCGCAGACAGGAGGAATATTATGTATCAATGCAGTTCCTGCCGGCGTTTATGATACTTATTTTTTGAAGATCGACAATTGTAAATTCAAGCAAAAAGTAGTGCCAGGTGATAGCATGATCTTAAAAATGGAATTGATCGAACCAATTCGCCGCGGCATCTGTGTGATGAGAGGAAGTGTTTATGTTGGCAACAAGCTTTGCACAGAAGGTGACTTTACTGCACAATTGGTAAAAAGACAGTGAGGTCCAATAAAATTTACGAACCATTGAACCAAAACGAACATTACAGAAATAATACATTTCCAAATCTCCAAATCATTAGATGATCCATCCGCATACATATATCCATCCAAATGCTAAGCTGGCGACCAATGTAAAAATTGACCCGTTCAGTGTTATACACCAGAATGTTGAGATCGGCGAAGGAACGTGGATCGGCAGCAGTGTAACGATCATGGAAGGCGCAAGGATCGGTAACAATTGCAGAATATTTCCAGGCGCAGTGATAGCAGGAATACCGCAGGATCTGAAATATGAAGGAGAAAATACAACGGTAGAGATAGGCGACAATACAACCATTCGTGAATTCGTCACAATTAACCGGGGCAGCAAGGACAGGTGGACGACAAAGGTTGGCAACAATTGCCTGATCATGGCATATAGTCATATTGCACATGATTGCATCGTTGGCAATAATTGTATCATGAGCAATAATACGCAGATGGCCGGCCACGTAGTGTTGGGCGACTTTGCAATACTTGCAGGAATGTGTGCCATTCACCAGTTTGTCCAGATCGGGCAACATGCATTTGTCTCGGGTGGATCGTTGGTTAGTAAAGATGTTCCGCCATATATAAAAGCAGGGCGAACCCCTTTAAGCTATGCAGGTGTAAATTCAGTTGGATTAAAGCGCAGGGGATTTTCATTGACAAGGATAAACCAGATACTGGACATTTACCGGATTATTTACAATAAGAACCTCAACACTTCCCAGGCACTGAATTATATTGAAGAAGAACTTGCGGCTACAGATGAACGTGATGAGATCGTAACTTTCATCCGCGAAAGTGGCAGAGGAATTATAAAACGATACAGTAAGGGCAGCATGGATGATGAGTAAAACTGCTGAGCATTTTTTTATTTTGCAGGCAATTGATCGCTATTTAACTTCATGTGCGTCGCACTCTTTTACCACATACCATTATTCAACTAAATCCTTCAGGCCCGTTCCGGGCTGGGTATGCAGATAACACTAACCAATACCGGCAAACGCTATAACAGGGAATGGATCTTCCGGCACATTAATTATGAGTTTAAAGCCGGCAGATCTTATGCGATTACGGGGCCGAACGGTTCCGGAAAATCAACATTGCTACAGGTAATTGCGGGAGCGGTGATGCACAGTGAAGGGGAGATAGGATACAATGATCCGGGATCCGGCATCCGGGATCCGGGATTGATCAACGAGCCTTATAAACAGATTTCTCTTGCCGCCCCTTATCTTGAACTGATCGAGGAAATGACTGCAGCTGAATTTTTAAAATTTCACTCAGCCTTTAAATCGTTAACAATTCCCATTTCTGAAATGCTCTTACAGGTTGGTATAGCCGAAGCAGCCAATAAACAGATCCGTTATTTCAGCAGTGGGATGAAGCAGCGATTAAAACTGGGAATGGCTTTTTTCAGCAATTCCAATGTGTTGCTATTGGATGAGCCTTCTACAAACCTGGACTCAGATGGCATTGAGCTGTACCACCGGCTCATTCAAAATTATTCAAAAGAAAAACTTGTGATCGTTAGCAGTAATGATAAAATCGAATATGATTTTTGTGAAGAGTTGATCGCGATCAATAATTACAAGTAATAGGTTACCTCCTGCTTGCAATAAGTAAATTCAAGTCAGTATATTTTAGATCAAATCGCTCGCTTAAATGAAAGTTAGTCAGGCTTCCCTTAAAGAGATAAATGCCGCTGCGAATATTTATTTTATACCAGATCACGTTATCAATTCCGCCATCCTCCCCTGTTTCAAGCAACAATGGCATCAATACATTACTGATCGCCTGCGAAGCTGTTCGTGCAAAACCGCTTGGGATATTAGGAACGCAATAATGTATCACATCATATTTTGAGAAAACAGGCTTTTTATGGGTAGTCACCATGCTGGTCTCAAAACAACCGCCATGGTCAATACTCACATCTACGATCACCGTGCCGGGACGCATATTGCTTACCATCTCTTCGGAAACAACTATCGGTGTTCTTCCGCCGCCACCGCTTAACGCCCCGACCGCGACATCACAGGTTTTTAATTGTTTTGCAAGGATCTTCGGTTCAATAACGGAGGTCCACAAACGCCCCCCGATATTATTCTGCAATCTTTTTAACCTGTAAATACTATTGTCAAATATTTTCACACTTGCACCCATCGCCAATGACGTACGGGCAGCATATTCACCTACTATTCCTGCGCCTATGATGATAACCTTTGTAGGAGGAATGCCACTTATTCCGCCAACCAAAACTCCCTTTCCATTATTGGCATTGCTCAGGTATTGTCCTGCAATAAGCATCACCGCACTTCCTGCTATCTCGCTCATGCTTCTTACGATCGGGTTATGGCCACTGGCATCTTTAAGGTTCTCAAAACTTAAGGCCGTGATCTTTTTTTCCATCATCTTCTCCAGGATACTTTTCTTCATAACGGCAAGGTGTATGGGAGAAATGACATATTGGTTCGGCTTTAGCAACTCACAATCCTCTTCACTCACAGGAGCACTCTTCACGATCACATCACACTCAAAGACAGATTTCTTGTCCAGTAGAATTTTTGCACCAGCGTCACTGTAATCTTTATCTGTATAATTAGCGCCCAGCCCGGCATTGGTTTCAATATTGACCGTGTGACCATTAGCGATGATGACTCCCACCGCCTCTGGTGTGAGTGCGATCCTGTTCTCATTAAAGGAATTTTCACGGGGAATACCAATACACAGTTCCTCACCTTTTGGTTTTACATCAAGTGTTTCTTCCAGAGTTGCGTAAGCCAGGGAGGAGGAGATGAATGGTTTTGCTGTTGCCATAAAAGATTATGTGGTTTACCTGTGTACAGGCAGGTTCAATTTACAAATTTATTTGCAGTTTTCGCTCATTGTTACCGATAGATTTTAAATAACAATGGACCGTATCAGGAGGTAAAATGCCTGGGGCTTTATCCGGCCATTCAACCATGCAAAGATCACCTGAATACAGGCAATCTTCTACCCCTGAAGCAATCGCTTCTGCTTCATCTTTTAAACGGTAAAGGTCAATATGGAACACCACTTCACCTGAAGCAGTAAGGTATTCATTTATGATAGAAAATGTCGGACTGCCAACTACATCTTTAACCTGAAGTATTTCACAGATCGCATGAATGAATGTGGTTTTCCCTGCTCCCATCTCTCCATGAAAAGCAATTACTTTTTTATCTTTTATCTCCTTCAATAAAGTAGCTGCAACATTTTCAATCTCAGTCAATATAAAATCCACAACCATGATGCAAAGATATTTTCATATTTAGTAAATACTTAACCGCGGCAAAAGATAATTTTGCATCATGGAAAAGGTTGATTGGAAGGTGGAAGGTATGGACTGCAGCAATTGTGCATTAACGATCAGCAGGTATCTGCAGAAAGAAGGACAAAAAGACGTCAAAGTAAATTTTATCGGCGGTGAAGTGAGCTTTGAGAAGTCGGAAAATATGAGCAATGAAAAACTTGTCAAAGGAATAGAAGATCTGGGTTACCAGGTGATCGATGAAAAACTTGAAATAAAATCCGCGAAGCGAAAAAAATTTTTCTCAAATCATTTACAGCGATTCCTTTTTTGTCTCCCTTTTACTTTAGTACTCATGCTGCACATGCTTCCCTGGCACATTCATTTCCTAATGAATCCCTGGACGCAGCTTGTAATTTGTATACCGGTATTCATTGTAGGAATGGGATATTTTGGCGTCAGCGCCATTAAAAGCTTACGGAGGGGAATACCAAATATGAATGTACTGATAGCGCTTGGGGCAACAGCAGCATTTGTTTATAGCCTGGTGGGAACATTGGGAAATTTGGGAGCCGATTATATTTTTTATGAAACTACCGCTACGATTATTACGCTTGTTTTTTTGGGTGAATGGATAGAACATAAATCGGTTGAAACAACACAAAAGGAATTAAACAAACTTGCAGGCCAGCAAAAAGTAATGGCCAATATGATCACGTTTGACGGGGAGCATAAGGAGTTGATCTTCCAGGTAGAAAATTCAACATTGCATATCGGGGACATTGTTTTGATAAAGGCAGGTGAACAGGTTCCTATGGACTGCAGGATATTATCCGGCAGTGCATATGTAAATGAATCCTTGATAACAGGAGAAAGCAAACCTCTTCACAAACAAAAAAGAGATGCATTGATTGGCGGCAGCCTGCTTTCAGATGGAACTGTAAAAGCCCAGGTTACTGCGATAGGAAAAGACACTGTACTCAGTAATATCTTAACGCTGGTAAAGCAGGCCCAAGGTGAAAAGCCACCAATTCAACAATTGGCAGATAAGATCAGCGCAATATTTGTTCCCGTGGTAATTGGAATTGCTGTACTCACATTTGTTGTAAACTATTTTGCAGGCATCGATGGAACCAGTGCACTGATGAGAAGTATCGCTGTGTTGGTGATCAGTTGTCCGTGTGCAATGGGTCTTGCAACGCCGGCTGCTATTGCTGTTGGATTAGGACGTGCAGCTAAAAGTGGTATCCTGTTCCGGAATGCAAAGAGTCTTGAATTATTCAAGGATATCAAAACGGTAGTTTTCGATAAAACCGGTACGCTTACAAAAGGAAATTTTGAGGTCAGCGGATATAAATCACTGAGTTTATCAGATGAGGAATTTAAAAGGATCATCTATTCAATGGAAAAATATTCCAACCATCCGATCGCTAAAGCAATTGCATCAACATGGAAGATCAGCGACCCCATTCATTGGAAAAAGATCGAAGAATTAAAAGGGAGCGGAATGAAAGCGATCGATGATGCAGGAAATACCTACCAGTTAGGTTCGTATAAAATTGCTGCTGAACAAACAGGTGATAAAAGTCATACTGCATACTTATTAAAAAATGAAAAATTTACCGGCTGGTTTGATATGGAAGATGATTTAAGAATTGAGGCGAAAGAAGTAATAAGCTACCTGCATTCAAGAAATATTACAACCATCCTTCTAAGTGGTGACACTCTTGACAGAACACAGAAGATAGCTAATGCGCTTGGTATCGACCTGGTTTATGCAGAAAAAACGCCGGAAGAAAAATTGAAAATCATTGAAAAATTAAATCAAGAAACGCCGGTTGCAATGGTTGGAGATGGTATCAATGATGCACCAGCACTGGCTAAGGCCACGATCGGTATTTCTATGAGCGAGGCTACCCAGCTGGCAGTTCAAACTGCGCAGGTTGTTTTGATGAATAAAGGAATTCAGCATTTGCCATTGGCATTGGGATTAGGCAGGCATACGTTTCTAACGATCAGGGGTAACCTGTTTTGGGCATTTATCTACAATATTGTAGCCATACCTGTTGCGGCAATTGGTTTATTACAACCAGGCTTCGCTGCACTTGCTATGGGTTTCAGTGATGTAATATTGGCAGCTAACTCGATCCGGCTTAAATATAGGAAGGTCGTATAAGTACCAATGGTATCTTTCACTTCCTTTTCCGCATAAAATAATACTTAAAACAGTTGAATAGCTGAGTGTAATTACCTAACTCATTAAGTAGTTTTTAGTGTAAATCAGGTACGTAATTAATATTAGCATACTAAATTTCCAATTACAATAATCTGGTTTAATTTCATTCAAATTTGAAATGGCTGCTATTCATCAAATATTAAAAAAAAATTGGGGCTTTGAAAACTTCAGGCCATTACAGGAAGATATCATTAATGCGGTTCTCGAAAACAAGGATACGCTTGCACTGCTTCCAACAGGCGGTGGTAAATCTATCTGTTTCCAGGTTCCTGCTTTGGCAATGGAAGGAATTTGCCTGGTGATCAGTCCGCTTATTGCACTCATGAAAGACCAGGTTGAGAACCTCTCCAGAAAAAATATTCCAGCACTTGCGATCTACTCCGGTATGCATTATAACGATGTAAAAAAAACATTGCAAAATGCGGCATTTGGCAATTATAAATTTTTATATGTTTCGCCTGAAAGGTTGGAATCAGATCTTTTTCTCGAATTCCTGCCTGCAATAAAGCCAACCCTTATTGCCGTTGATGAAGCTCATTGCATCTCACAATGGGGATATGATTTCCGGCCTCCATACCTGAGGATCGCCAATCTCCGGGAGCATCTGCCTGGTGTGCCTGTGATTGCCCTCACTGCATCGGCTACACTAAGTGTACAAAACGATATTTGTGAAAAATTACTTTTTAAGAAAGAATCAAGGTTTCAACAATCCTTTGCCAGGCCAAATCTTTCTTACAGCATTTTTCAACCTGCTTCCAAACAAACAAAGCTTTTAGAGATATTAAAGAATGTTGGAGGCTCATCCATAGTTTATTGTAAAAGCAGGAAACAAACTGTTCAGTTAGCGGAGCTTCTAAAACAAAATAAGATATCTGCGGACTTTTATCACGCTGGATTAACCAATGAACAACGAACTATCAAACAACAGAATTGGATCAATAATAAGGTAAGGATCATGGTAAGCACAAATGCATTCGGCATGGGAATAGATAAACCGGATGTGCGTACAGTTGTACATTACCATTTACCGGATTGCCTGGAGAATTATTACCAGGAAGCCGGCAGGGCAGGAAGAGATGGAAAGCGGGCATATGCAGTTTTGCTTCATGAAAAAAACGAAACGGATAATTTGTTTGCGCAGGCAGAAACCCGGTATCCTGGTGAAGATGAGACCAGGAAAGTATATACCGCCCTGATGAACCACCTGCAGGTAGCGGCAGGAGGCGGAGAAGATACAAGCTATGATTTCGATATTGCCTTGTTTGCGGAAAGTTTTCATTTAAATATCCTTCAAGCCACCTACGCGATCAAAGCATTGGCTGAAGAAGGGCTCCTCAGTTATTCAGAGATATCCTTCAAACCGTCAACACTTGTCTTTTCAGTTTCCAAAAATGACCTTGCGGAATTTGAAATTCAAAACCCTGACTCAGGGCCAACCTTAAAGGCATTATTGAGAAATTATGAAGGGATCTTTGACTATCCGTCTACCATATATGAATCACTGCTCTCCCATTTCCTGAAACTACCATTGCCTGAAACAATCCTTGCACTTAAGAAACTTCACCAATACGGTATTGTACATTATGAGCCGCAAAGTGAAAAACCCCAGGTCGTCCTCTTAAAGAACAGGATGTATTCAGATGATTTTAAAATGAATGTAAAAGAACTCTTAGCCAGGAAACAAAATTTTTTGCTACGTATACAAGCCATGCTTGATTATACCGCAGAAACGAAAAAGTGCAGGGCGGTAATGATCGGTAATTACTTTAATGACAAGGAGATTAAAAATTGCGGCATATGTGACACTTGTATAAACAATGCGCAGCTACAGATAACAGATGATCAATTTAAAAAGATCTCAGATGCTATAATTTCATCTCTACAGGAATCCGCGGTCCACATAAATGAGCTTGATATGATACTGAAACATTTTAAAAGACCCCATGTTTTAACGGTGATGGATTATTTAATTTCAGAGAAGATGATTAATACAGACAAGGCTGGCAACGTGACTCTTTTGTGACATTACGAACATTCGGAACATAAAAAAAGGGACCAAGATAGAAATCTAGTCCCGCTTTAAAATCCAATATCCTATGAAAAACCGATACGAAGATAATAGTGTAGAACCTATTATCCAACTATTTTTATACTTATTTTAATTATTTTAAAAGCGATGTTGCACCATTTATACATATGTGAACAGAAAATATATATAATCTGTGTAATCAATTCAATTATAATCTTCTAGTTCCGCTTATATTTTCCCTGGCTGATCAGGAAACCAGCTCCCTGGTACCAAGCAATGGCTTCGTTTTCAAAATTCTTGTCAATAGGAATTATTGTTGCTGATCCTGATTTGAGGTCGGTTTTAAACATGGCTATTTTCTTTTGGGGAGACAGGATCAACAACGTATCTCCTTTTAAATATCCCATATCCTGGTAAGTGCTTATAAATACCCGTTCATTCCCAGGTTGAACATTATTTATATCATAGCCAAGAAACCGGCTCTTATAATTCATATTCAATAGTCCCAAAATTGTTGGCGCAAGGTCTATTTGGCTGGTAAGGCGTTTTTCAATGCGGCTGGCTATAAGTGATGGGCTATAAATAAAACAAGGAATATGATAGCGATTCGGAGGAAGATCAGTTTTGCCTGCACTACTTGAGCAATGGTCTGCAACGACCACAAATATGGTATTATCAAACCATGGTTTATTATGTGCATCCTTTAAGAACTTATCGATAGCATAATCTGTATATTTCACAGCTCCTTGTTTTGAATGGGCAGTTGGTGGAATATCTATTCTTCCACCGGGATAAGTATACGGTTTGTGATTGCTTACTGTCATGATATGATTAAAAAACAAATGCCCGCTGCTATAACTTTTATCAGACTCGTTCAAAACAACCTGGAATGCATCTTCATCAGCAACTCCCCATGCGGTCTCATGATGGATCATATTTTCAGGGATATCTGCTTTATCAATTACTTTATATCCATTATGCCTGAAAAAATATCCCATATTATCAAAAAAACTATTGCCCCCGTAAATGTATTTTACTTCATAATTCTTTGCCTTTAATACGTTCCCCATGGTGAACATGTCTTCATTGTCCGGCCTCCTAACGATCGATTGTCCGGGAGTTGGCGGAATGGCGAGTGAAAGTGCTTCCAGGCCTCTAACCGTCCGTGTTCCGGAAGCATAAAAGTTCTCAAAGAATAAACTGTGGCTTATCAAAGAATCCAGGTGTGGCGTGATGTTCTCTTTGTTTCCAAAGTATTTAAGATAATCGCCACTCAGGCTTTCTACACTGATCAAAATGATATTCCATTTGTGTTCCGGACTATCGGCTACTATAATTCTATCAATGCTAAGAGGATCATTTGTAAAAGTAGAACCGGGGGCCTGCAATAACTTTCGAAGGATAGCAATGTTTTTCTTATTGTCATTGATCACATAAAACCTGTTATAGTCAATTTCATTGTGCCAGAAAGCTGCGCCGAATTCATATATGCCGTTCCCACCTAACTCATTTACATAATTGTTCGCTGAAGTATTCTTTAAATTGTTGTTGACAAAAAAATATCCACTGGCGGTCATTAGCATGAAAACAATAAAATAAACCGTTCGCTTAAGAAATCGGATGCTTTCCGCTTGCGAGCCTATGATCTTTTTTCTTACAAGGAAGAATAAGAATGTTACTGCAGAAAAAATTCCAACTGCGATCACCGGCATATTATATGACTCACGGATATTCCCCCATACTTCTGTTGTATATATGAGGTAATCAACTGCAATAAAATTAAAGCGCACATTGAATTCATCCCAGAAAGCAATTTCTGCGGCTACATTCACAAGCAGTATCAGGATGATAATAGTGAACAGGAAATATAAAATGCCGCGATTCCATCTTTTCCGGTACCAGCTATCCTTCATCAGCCAGCAATAGATTGCGATGGGAACACAAAAAAAAGCTGCAACTACCAGATCGTAGAAAAACCCAATTACAAAAATGCCAATAAACTTAATAAGGGTTAATTCCAGGCTATGCCACGACCAACAAAAAAGAAATAGCCTGGTTAAAAAACTTAAACCTGTTACAAGCAATATCACCACTGCAAGCGGGCCATAACGGTGAGAAAAGACAGATCTTAATTTTGGCATCATGCAATATTAGGAACAGACATTTATATACCTGCAATAATTACAGCCAACCGGAAGACCTTTTTGTGCTCCTGCTTCTTCCACCTAACCCGAGTGCACCCAGCAGTGACCGGACAATACCGTTACCGGCTGTACGCATCATACTTTTTACCACTGTATTATTTACTACTTTATCCAAAGCAGATGGCTCGGGTTTTCCTGCTCTTTTGGGATGAGCTTCCTCGGCAGTTGCTGATCTTTCGATGGCTTCGTTTAATTTTTCATTCAATATCTCGTAAGCACTTTTCGTGTCGATGACCTTATCATATTTTGCAACAAGCTTCGATTGAGCATTGATGTTAGCTATCTCTGCATCCGTAAGAATATCCATCCTGCTCCTGGGTGAACACAACATGGTATGAGCAAGTGGTGAAGGAATGCCCTTTTCATTCAATAAGGTTACCAGTGCTTCACCTATCCCTAATTGTGTGATGAGGTCTTCCGTTTTATACCAATCCGTTTCGGGATAATTCTCAGCTGTTTGTTTTATTACTTTTCTGTCAGCAGCTGTAAAGGCTCTCAATGCATGCTGAATCTTAAGCCCCAGTTGGCCCAAAACAGACGCAGGTATATCCATGGGGTTTTGGGTGCAAAAGAAAATGCCGATCCCTTTTGAACGGATCAGCTTTATGATCGTTTCTAATTGTTGAACAAGCTGAGCACTCGCCTCCTGGAATACCAGGTGTGCCTCATCAATAAAGATCACAAGCTTTGGCTTATCCATATCTCCTTCCTCCGGGAAACTTGCATATAATTCAGCAAGCATCTGAAGCATAAAAGATGAAAACAATTTAGGCTTGTCTTGAAGGTCTGCTACCCGAAGGATGTTTACCATGCCGCGGCCATCATTGCTGATGCGGACAAGGTCGTCCACTTCAAAGCTTTTCTCTCCAAAAAAAATATCAGCATCCTGTTGTTGCAGCTCTATTACTTTTCTTAATATAGTACCGGTTGAAGTAGTAGATATCTTTCCATACAATTTTTCAATTTCAGCCTTTCCTTCATCGCCGATGTATTGCAGCACTTTAATAAAATCCTTGAGATCCAGTAATGGCAACTTGTTATCATCACAATATTTAAAGATCAATGCCACAACTCCACCTTGTGTATCATTCAGACCAAGTATCTTACTTAACAATACAGGGCCGAACTCACTTACGGTAGCTCTTAAGTGCACACCGTTCTTCCCGGTGAGTGATAACAATTCTGAAGGATATGCTGATGGCTTATAGGTAAGATTTAATTTTTGATACCTGTCAGCGACCTTATCGTTCATACTTCCTTCGGCTGCTATCCCGCTCAGATCTCCTTTGATGTCCATTAACAGGACTGGAACACTTGCTTCGCTGAGAAACTCGCTGATCATTTGCAATGTCTTCGTTTTGCCGGTACCGGTCGCCCCGGCTATAAGCCCGTGACGATTCATGGTCTTTAAAGGAAGAAAAATACCGGCTTCGGAAATTGTTTCGCCGTTAAGTACTGCCGCACCTATCTGAACCGATTCCCCTTTAAATGCATAACCGGTTTTGATCAATTGAATGAATTCTTCTTTTCCTGCCATATCAATATTTATTTATTGCAAGCTAATTATTATTTACCTGCCAATTGATAGCGAATCCCGATCAATTATTATCTTCTTTTTCAAATGTAAGCTCTTGCTAACGCCCTTAAGAATTAGAACGAAACATGATGTCTTATATGAAAACGGTGAATTCAAAGGATAAAATGACCGTTTATCAATAAAGCTTATATTATTTCGGGATAAATAAATAACCTGCTATTTTTGTCCACTTAATTAAAAAACATGAAAAAAGGAATTTGTTATTTGTCGCTAATGGCTTTTGCCATTTCGGTAACAGCACAAAAAGTAGCGTTTACTGAATTTAAGTTAAAGAATGGATTGCCGGTGATCCTACACCAGGATAAGACCGCCCCGGTAGTTGCTGTGTCAGTAATGTATCATGTTGGCAGCAAGGATGAGCTGGTGGGCCGTACCGGTTTTGCCCATTTTTTTGAGCATCTGTTGTTTGAAGGCTCTGACAATATAAAGCGTGGAGAATTCATGAAGATCGTTAGTAGCAATGGTGGACAGAACAATGCTAATACGTCCCAGGATCGAACCTTTTATTACGAAGTGTTTCCTTCCAACCAATTGGCAACAGGCCTATGGCTTGAAAGTGAGCGCATGATGCATCCCGTTATCAACGAGGTGGGAGTAAAAACTCAAAATGAAGTAGTTAAAGAGGAGAAAAGGTTAAGGGTTGATAACCAGCCTTACGGAAATTTTGTTGCAGAGATCATGAAGCGCTTGTTTACCAGGCATCCTTATAATTGGGTTCCAATAGGAAGTATGGCTGATCTGGATGCTGCTACGTTGCAGGAATTCCAGGCTTTTAATAAAAAATATTATACACCAAGCAATTCTGTGCTTGTGATTGCTGGAGATATCGACATTGCGAAAACCAAAGCTATGGTGGAGCAATACTTTTCTGACATTCCATCCGGTACGCCGATCGTTAAGAAAAAATATGTGGAAGATCCGCTTACAAAAGAATCTATTGATACTGCTTATGACAATAACATCCAGGTGCCAGCTATCATGGCCGCTTACCGCATTCCAGGAATGACAAACACTGAATCAAAAGCATTGGAAATGGCCTCCTCTGTATTGAGCACAGGAAATAGCAGCCGCATGTATAAGAAGATGGTTGATGATAAAAAGAACTCATTGCAGGTTGGCTCATTCAATTATGCGTTGGAAGATTATGGGGCATATATTACTTATGCATTACCAAATAATGATACATCGTTGGATACTTTGTTAATGGACATGGATGAGGAAGTATTAAAGCTTCAAACTCAATTGATCAGCGAAAAGGAATTTACAAAACTTCAAAACCAGTTTGAGAACGATTACCTGGATAACAATAACAGGATGCTAAGCGTTGCAGAAAACCTGGCAGATGGATATACTTTCTTTAAGAACACCAATAATATTAATATTGAGCTTGATAAAATAAGAAAGATCAGCAGGGAGGATATTCAAAATGTTGCAAAAAAATACCTGAATAAGAACCAACGTATAGTATTATATTATCTTCCGAAAAAATAAGTGTAGCCAGGATATCAAAAACACATTATATAAAAAATCAAAAATGAAAAAAATAATTATCGTTGTATTGGGTATCATGTTGTTGCAAAATACTTTTGCGCAATCTGCAGTAGACCGTTCTAAGAAACCCCCTGCCGGACCGGCTCCTGTAATTTCAATAAAAGACCCGGTCATCTATACAATGCCTAATGGCATGACCGTGCTGGTTGTAGAGAATCATAAGATCCCTAAGGTCAGGGCATTTTTAAACATTGACCGGGGCCCGGTCACAGAAGGTAAAAAAGCTGGTATAATGGACCTGATGGGACAGATGCTTGGAGAAGGAACCACCTCCATGACAAAAGATAAATTTGATGAAGCTGTTGATATCATGGGAGCAGAAGTGAGCCTGAATTCTTCGGGCGGTTCTGCTTCAGCATTGACCCGGTATTTTGATAAGGCATTTATGCTGATGGCAGATGCTTTGAAGAATCCGACTTTTCCGGAAGAATCATTTAAAAAACTTCAATCACAAACTATAACCGGGCTAAAATCGAATGAAAAAAGCAGTAAGATAATTGCTGACAGAGTTTACAATGCTTTGAGTTATGGCAAGCAAACGGCACTTGGTGAATTCACCACCGAAGAAAGTGTAAAAGGTCTAACATTAGCCGATGCAAAAGATGCATATAAGAACTATATCTCTCCTTCACGTTCATACCTCACCTTTGTCGGGGATATAAGTCCGGAAGTAGCTAAAACATTGGCAGAAAAAGCCTTTGGCAACTGGACCGGTAAAAAACTTACGCTGCCTGTTATTGCTGATGTTCAAAATCCTGGAAAAACAGAAATCGATTTTGTTGATCTCCCTACGGCAGTTCAAGGAGAATTAAGAGCAGGTAACCTGATCACCAATCCAATGAATGGTTCGGATTATCATGCATTGCTTTTAGCAAACCAGATATTAGGTGGAGGTGCTGAGAGCAAATTATTTATGAACCTCAGGGAAAAGCATGGCTTCACTTATGGAAGCTATTCAAGGGTTGGAAGTGGCCGGTTTCAAAACCTGTTCACCGCCTCCGCAGCCGTACGTACGGATAAGGTTGATAGCGCTATTGCTGAGCTTGTTTCAGAGGTGCTTAATATGAGAGATGGAAAAATGACTGCAGATGAATTAAGTTCTGCAAAAGCACTTTACAATGGAACGTTTGCATTAAGAATGGAAGACCCGGCCATCACTGCTACTTACGCTTCTAATATTTTGATCAATGATCTTCCTAAAGATTTTTACCGGACATACCTGCAAAAGATCAATAGCATAACTGATAAGGATATTCAAAAGGTAGCAAAAAACTATTTTAATGAAAGCAATGCAAGGATCGTTATCGTTGGAAATGCTTCCAAAATAATTCCTAACCTGACCAGGCTTGGCTTCCCTATAAAAAAATATGATAAGTTCGCAGACCCTGTTGTAGATAAGCCTGCTGATGTAAAGACAAATGAATCAACTAAAACCACAGACAAAATATCTGCCTTCAATATCATTGAAGATTATTTGAAAGCCATCGGTGGTAAAGAAGAAGTTAAGAAGATCAATGCGATCTCGTCTTCTGTTAGTCTTGAAATGATGGGACGCTCATTCACAGGCACTGACAAAATGATGAGCCCAAATAAGCACGCTATGGAATTGAAAATGGGCACAATGACCGTGATGAAATCTGTATTTGATGGATCAAAGGGTTATCAAATGCAGGGTGGTCCGAAAGCTGACATGACTGAGAAAGAGATCAAAGAAGCATTGGATGATAAAGGCGTGATACCGCAATTATATTATATAGGCCCGGATTATAAAACAGAATATCTTGGCAGTGGTAAGATAGGTGATGAAACAACTTATCGCTTAAAGATCGTAATGCCGAGTGGCCGTTTATCTATACAGGAATATTCTGCTAAAACAGGATTGTTGCTAAAAGAAGAAACAACCTCCAAACAAGGTGAGGAAGATTCCCCAATGACCATCGAATATAAAAATTACAAAAAGGTCGGGAACATCATGCTTCCTTTTGAAGTAACCAGGAATGCAGGAGGACAGGAATTTACACTTTTGTATTCAGATTACAAGTTGAATGAAGGGGTTACTACAGCCGACTTTGAATAACTAAGTCACATTTTTTCTAAGCCATCCGTAACAGGATGGTTTTTTTTATATGCACAAGCCACATATAAGTGATTGAACATTAACAAAAAAATAGGCACTATATTAGCTGTGTAGAAAATGAATTAATTTTATTTGTAATTAAACTAATAAAACATGGAAGCTAAACCCAAAGTATTGCTTTGCGAAGATGATACCAACCTTGGAATGGTTTTGAAGAATTACCTTGAGTTGAATGATTACGATGTGACTCTTGAGAGGGATGGCCGGCTCGGCCTTGCAGCTTTCCAGCGCGAGAAATTTGACATTTGCCTGCTCGATGTAATGATGCCTAATATGGATGGGTTTACAGTTGCCGAAGAGATCCGGGATATCAACCCTGATGTTCCATTGTTCTTCCTGAGTGCAAAGACAATGAAAGATGATATCATCCAGGGATACAAGCTGGGAGCAGATGACTATATAACTAAGCCTTTCGACAGCGAAGTTTTACTTCATAAAATAAAAGCGATCTTAAAGCGTAATGAAGAAATGCACCGCGAAGAAGTTAATGCTGAATTCGATCTTGGAAAATATCATTTTAATCCCAGGCTTAGAGAATTAACCGTTAACGGCAAGGTACAAACGCTTTCACCGAAAGAAAATGAATTGTTGAAAATGCTGTCAGAATATAAGAATGACCTGTTGCCAAGGGAAGCAGCATTAAAAAGAATTTGGGGAAGTGATACTTATTTCAATGGCCGCAGCATGGACGTTTACATTGCAAAACTCCGTAAATATTTAAAAGAAGACAGCAAGCTCGAGATCGTGAACATTCATGGAAATGGATTCAGATTGGTAGAACAAGAATAAGGGCAAGTTTTAAGCTGCAAGCTATAAGCCGCAAGCAATTGGTCTGAACTAATTGTTTGCGGTTTTTTATGTATGAAGGTTCAAGAAAACCAGCTTTACCTACAAGCAGCAAAAATCAAACCGTGGGTCTGTCTCTATTCAATTCCCGGAAATAAGGTGATGGCTTATAGCTAACGGCTTACAGCTTGAACCTTGTAGCTTGCAGCTTACAGATCCTCCTCAAACAACGTCCCCGCCAATCCACTATTCCCCTGCCTCCTCCCCAAATGGTTATAAGCTTTGGCAGTTGCTTCTCTTCCTCTTGCGGTTCTTTGCAAAAATCCTTCTTTGATAAGAAATGGCTCATAAACTTCTTCCAATGTTCCGGCTTCTTCTCCAACAGCTGTTGCAATGGTAGTGATACCGACGGGTCCGCCTTTAAACTTATCTATGATCGCTGTTAAAATGCGGTTGTCCATTTCATCCAATCCATGCTGATCAACATTCAGGGCTTTTAATGCATGTTCGGTAATATTCATATCGATGACCCCGGTTCCTATCACCTGGGCAAAATCCCGTACACGCCTTAATAAGCCATTGGCGATCCTTGGCGTACCGCGGCTTCTGCGTGAGATCTCAGTAGCTGCATCACTGGTGATCTTTGTCTCCAGTATTTTAGCGCTTCTCAGCAAAATATTCTTCAATGTTTCCGCATCGTAATATTCCAATCTCGCTTTGATCCCAAAACGTGATAACAGTGGCGCCGTTAATAAACCACTACGGGTTGTTGCCCCGATAAGTGTAAATGGGTTTAAAGTCAGCTGAACACTTCGGGCATTCGGGCCGCTATCGATCATGATATCGATCCGGTAATCCTCCATAGCCGCATATAAATATTCTTCTACTACAGTGCTCAAACGATGTATCTCATCAATGAACAATACATCATTGGGTTCAAGGTTTGTCAAAAGTCCTGCAAGATCACCTGGCTTTTCGATCACCGGCCCCGAGGTCTCCTTGATCTTTACACCCATTTCATTTGCCACGATCCTTGATAAGGTTGTTTTACCTAATCCCGGTGGTCCATGAAATAAAATATGGTCAAGGGCTTCACCCCTTAATTTAGAAGCCTTGATAAAAATGCTGATGTTCTCGATCAATTGAGGCTGGCCACTGAATTCATCTATCATTGATGGCCTGATGGTGTTCTCAAACACTGCATCGGCAGGTTGCATAATATCCTTATTTGTATTTAAATTCGGGTTGCCCATTGAATTCTTTTTTCTAATTTGTAAAACTAAACATTATCGTTTACATAGTTTTATCACCACCTGCAATTCATTTATCACATTAAAATATTAAAAATGAAAATCGGAATCATCGGAACAGGGATCGTTGGCCGCACATTGGCATCTGGATTCCTTGCTGAAGGCCATCAAACAATGTTAGGTAGCCGCAATCCTGGTAAAGATGAAGTAGTAAAATGGAAAGCTGAAAACAAAAATGGCCTGGCAGGCTCGTTTGAAGAAACAGCATCATTTGCGGAAGTGATCGTATTGGCAGTAAAAGGTAAAATTTCTTCAGAAGCGCTTACACTTGCCGGAAAGGATAATATAGGAGGTAAAGTAATTATTGATGCAACGAATCCGCTCGCTGATGCTCCTCCCACGAACGGGATGTTGAAGCTATATACCGATCTCAATCATTCATTGATGGAAAAACTGCAGGAAGAATTTCCTGATGCAAAATTTGTGAAAGCATTTAATTCTGTCGGCGCAGGTATGATGCACAAACCCGATCTGAATGGCCTGCAGCCTACAATGTTCATCTGTGGAAATGATGCAGCAGCAAAAACGACAGTTACAGAAATACTTGGCCAATTCGGTTGGGAGACTGCAGATATGGGACTGGTGGACGCTGCCCGGATCATAGAACCATTGTGCATACTCGTGTGCATTCCGGGTTTTCAAAAAAATGATTGGACCTATACCCTTAAATTTGTTAAGAAATAGTAATAAACAGTTTAAAACGTATCACCTTTTACCACAGCATTTCACCATTAATCAAAACAGCATTCATTTAAGTCAAATACAGCATAGCTTTACATTTCATGTTCAGCAAGATCTCAAAATATTGGTGGTGCCAGATCATTGGGTGGACGATCAATATTGCCATCAGCATTTTTTTTGTAACAACCTTTGGGAAGCCAGGTAAATTATATTTCTCAAGCCTGGTTTTGACCTGTTTACTTGGTATTGTCATTACACATATCATGAGATTCAATATCCATTACCTCAAGGTCCTGGATAAACCCATAAAGAACCAGATATTCTACCTGCTGGTTCTTACGATCGTCTTCTCTATTTTATTTGGAACAATTTCAGAAACAGTGGATCATTTCATTGGTTATAATCCCGAAAGGTTACAGAAATTCAACAGGGCGGAGCGCTTATTCCTCAGTAGTTTCAATGCCATGTGGCTGATACTTTTTTGGAATATGATCTATTATATATATCATTATGTTGAACGGAACAGGAGGCAACAGCTTGATACATTCCGGCTTGAAGCAATGGTTAAATCTTTGGAACTTCAGACCATCAAGTCGCATATCAATCCACATTTTATTTTTAATGCGCTGAACAGTATTCGTGCATTGGTGGATGAAAACCCGCAAAGAGCCCGCACCGCAATAACAGAATTAAGTAATATTCTTCGGAGCAGTATGCATGCAGAAAAAATGGAGACTGTGCCTTTGCAACAGGAGCTTGATATAGTAAAAGATTACCTGGCGCTTGAGCACATGCGTTTTGAAGAAAGGCTTAAGATCGAAATGAATATTGATGAGGATACGCTGAACCAGCCGATTCCTCCAATGATGTTGCAAACTTTGGTGGAAAACGCTATCAAGCATGGGATCAGCAAAAACATTAATGGTGGCCTTATCCAGATAACATCAGATTTTAAAAATAATCATCACGAGCTTATAGTTCGGAATTCCGGTAAACTAAATGGCTACCTGAGTGTTAAAGATGAAGGATTTGGTATTCGAAGTACCCAGGACCGCCTTAATCTTTTATACCAGGGAAAAGCTAATTTTGAGATATATGAAATAGAAGGTGGAATGGTTGAATCAAAACTGATCATGCCAACAGCTTCCATATTATAATTATAAAAGAATGAATATGCACAAAGCGCTGATAATTGATGATGAACGACTGGCAAGAAATGAATTGAAGAAATTGTTACAGGATTTTCCAGAGGTGGAGGTAATTGGTGAGGCAGCAAATGCCAGTGAAGGAATTGAAAAAATTGAGAACCTTTCCCCGGACCTGATATTTTTGGATATTCAAATGCCTGGTAAAACTGGTTTCGACATGTTACTCGAGCTGGAACGGGCGCCTCATGTGATCTTCACGACTGCGTATGATGAATTTGCTTTAAAAGCTTTTGAAGTGAATGCTTTGGATTACCTGATGAAGCCGGTAGAACCTAAACGGCTTGCAGATGCATTGCATAAATTACAGCAGGCAGAAGAAAAAGAAATGGCGGCTACACTTGCAGGAGTAAATCGTGGAATGCTAAGTGAAAACGACCAGGTGTTTGTAAAGGATGGCGAAAGATGCTGGTTTGTAAAATTATCTGATGTAAGATTGTTTGAGAGCGTTGGAAATTATGCAAAAGTATTCTTTGCCGGCAATAAGCCTTTGATATTAAAATCCCTGAATGCTTTGGAAGATCGCCTGGATGACCGGGTATTTTTTAGGGCCAATAGAAAGCATATTGTAAACCTTAGAATGATCGATAAAGTAGAGCCTTATTTTAATGGCGGTTTGTTGCTTGACCTTAAGGGTGGAGAAAAAATAGAAGTTAGCCGCAGGCAGGCAGTAAAATTCAAAGAGATGATGAGCCTGTAAAAGCCAAATGTTTAAAGGTTTAGAGTTTAGGGTTTAGATCTTATCTTGCGCTACTCCATTCATAATTCATAATTCATGTAATTCATAATTTAATAGACTTTCCCCCTCCCTTCCTGTTTAATTCTCCCATTCAACAGATGTAAACCACGTTCAATTAAAGTCTGCTTTTGCCATCTTTAGCAATGCTTGTAAAAACTTTTGGCAGCGCCGTATACGGAGTTGAAGCCATAACGATTACTGTAGAAGTAAATGTAAACAACCAGGGAAAGTTTTATTTTATAGTTGGATTGCCAGACAATGCGATCAAAGAAAGCCTGCAACGGGTAGAAAGTGCGATAAAGAGCAATGACTATTATATGCCGCGGACAAAGTTGGTTGTGAACCTCGCTCCTGCAGATATTAAGAAATCAGGTTCTGCATTTGATCTTCCTATTGCAATCGGAACGCTGGCAGCAACGGATCAAATTGAAAACCCAGAGTCGCTGTCACGATTTGTAATTATGGGCGAATTAAGTTTAGATGGCTCTGTGAAATCTATTAAAGGAGCGTTGCCTATTGCAATACAAGCCCGCAAAGAGGGCTTCGAAGGTTTGATACTTCCAATGGCGAATGCCCGTGAAGCTGCGATGGTCAACAATCTAAAAGTTTATGGTGTTGAACACCTGAATGATGTGGCCCGTTTTTTTAAAGATGAAACTTCACTCAAGCCAACGTATATAAATATCAAAGAAGAATTCGCACATGCACAACAGGATTTCGATATTGATTTTTGTGATGTAAAAGGGCAGGAAAATATAAAACGTGCATTGGAAATTGCAGCTGCCGGTGGACATAATGCGATCCTCATCGGCCCGCCAGGCGCCGGAAAAACGATGCTTGCAAAAAGACTCCCTACCATACTTCCACCATTAACGTTGCAGGAAGCATTGGAAACAACGAAGATCCATAGTGTAGCAGGCAAGTTACCGGAGAATGCAACGTTGGTGAGTAAACGCCCGTTTAGAAGTCCACACCATACCATTTCTGATGTTGCATTGGTTGGCGGCGGAGGCAATCCACAACCCGGTGAAATTTCTCTTGCACATAATGGCGTATTGTTCCTCGACGAGCTACCGGAATTTAAAAGAACCGTTCTCGAAGTAATGCGGCAACCAATGGAGGAAAGAAAGGTTACGATATCACGGGCAAAGATCGCATTGGACTTTCCTGCAAGTTTTATGCTGATCGCAAGCATGAACCCTTGCCCATGTGGTTACTTTAATCATCCTGAAAAAGAATGCACTTGCCCGCCAGGCACGGTTCAAAAATATCTAAATAAAATATCAGGACCATTGCTCGACAGGATTGACCTTCATGTTGAAGTGACCCCGGTTGCATTTGATGAACTTTCATCCAAACAAACTTTTGAAAAAAGTGTATTCATCAGGGAGCGTGTCATAAATGCAAGGGATATACAGGCGGAGCGATATAAGGAACATGAGGGGGTATACGCAAATGCACAGATGAGTAGTAAGATGCTGAAAGATATCTGCAGGATCAGTTCAACCGGCCAAAATCTTTTAAAAGTAGCAATGGAAAAACTGAACCTTTCTGCACGTGCCTACGACCGCATTTTAAAAGTTAGCCGAACAATTGCAGATCTTTCTGCTTCCACTGATATCAAACCGGAACACCTTGCAGAGGCCATTCAATATAGAAGCCTTGACCGGGAAGGTTGGGGTGGGTAGAGAAAGTTCATGGTTAGTAGTTCATTGTTGAGTTTACTATTTCAATATCTGCCTGTAAATAAACAAGCCTGTGTCCACCCCGCAAGGCATGCAATAAGCTTAAGTTGATTATTAAACCGCGATGGAGGTATAGGTGGGAATATCGTTTTCCTCCTTTTTGCAGTAAGCTGGAACTTTTTGATTATAGATATTGCATACCCTGGCAATTTAATCCGGATCAATGTATTAGTTTTAATTGTTTTTACAGCCAGGTAAGAATCAGTGCCGATATGTTCAATATCATTAAATCTTATCGCAAACAAGTCAGAAACTCTCAATGCTACCGTACAACCGAATACAAAAATGTCTTTGGCTTTTTGGACTGACCTACTTAGTCCGGCTGCAAAAGTTTGATCCTTAATTAAGAATTGCAATTGGGCCGGTAACAGGGTAATAATTGGTACTTCTTCCCTGCATATATAAAAACTCTTATGAAATTCACCTGTTTGAATGGCAAGTTCCCGATTGAGATAATTAAAAAACATTCGAATAATTTTGATTACTGTGCCTACATAATTATCGAAGCAATCTTTTTTAGTGTATAGAAAATCAGTAAATCGCAGGTAAAATGTTTTCCAGTATTTTTTTTCCGCTAGTAAAACACGTTTGTTACCACCACTTATAACCTTTATGCGCAGGCTTATTTCATACTTAAGCTGATATTCTTTTAAATAACGGTTCACATATACGTAGTTATCCACTGTTTGCGACCGAATCCTACTCCCGTTTGGTTTAAGGCGCTTCCCTTTGTAACTGTCTTCGATAAATTTTTCAAACAGAGGTATCATTTCATATTCTTTTACTGCCATAAATTGATTTTAAAAATGATATAAAAACATGTAGTTTAAACCAAATCTTCCTATATTAGATAAATTTAGTTCTTTGAGAATCGTATGCAGTGTTGATCTTAAAAAGAATTGACTATTATTCGTTCGGTATGCAAATGCCCGGAAGAATGTATAATTCCGGATTATACCGTTATGGGTTTAATGGGAAAGAAAAAGACGATGAAGTTAAAGGTGAAGGAAATCAAATAGATTATGGTGAAAGGGTTTATGATTCAAGATTGGGGCGGTTTTTAACTGTTGACCCTTTGGCCAAAGATTAC